>CAVVHK010000024.1:0-123177 GCA_963747865.1 uncultured delta proteobacterium
ATTGTTTTTGCTGCTCGGTTTTCTATTCTCTTAATGTAGGTCCGTCTCATTAAATTTATTAATTTTTCAATAAAATTATGGCTTGGCAGTCATGATGTCGTCCTTATTATGGACGAGGACCTATAAAAATGCATTTTTATTTGGTTGTTCTGAAAATGGGCTAAAAATGGTTTGTATAGTCTTTTGAAGTTTTGGACTAATAATTGTGCCCATATGGAAAAAAACTTATATATTTCATATATGCAAAATAGGTGTCACACATATAAACCTGCCATATGAGTGCTTATATGCTTACATATATCTGTTCTTATATGTGTGCATATATGTGTGCATATATGTGATATATGTAAAATGGCCGTTTTCTTATATGTAAAACTGCCAATTCCTTATATGCATTATATGCCGTCATATATGGAAACTTATATGAAACATATGGCTCCCTTATAAGAATATTGCATTGTTTATATAAGAATAGTATAGTGAATTTATATGAATATAGTATGTAGTTTATGTGATACATATATGTCACTTATATGAATGTCAGTATGTCTAATATGAGTTTCATATAATGAGATAATATGAAAAGGTAACATTTCCCTATATGCATCATATGCTGTCCTATACGGAAACTTATATGAAACATATAAGCTCCCTTATAAGAATATTGCATTGTTTATATAAGAATAGTATAGTGAATTTATATGAATATAGTATGTAGTTTATGTGATACATATATGTCACTTATATGAATGTCAGTATGTCTAATATGAGTTTCATATAATGAGATAATATGAAAAGGTAACATTTCCCTATATGTATCATATGCTGTCCTATACAGAAACTTATATGAAACATATAAGCTCCCTTATAAGAATATTACAATTTTTATATAAGAATCGTATAGTGAATTTATTTAAATATAGTATGTAGTTTATGTGATACATATATGTCACTTATATGAATGTAAGTATGTCTAATATGAGTTTCATATAGAGAGATAATATGCATTATATATATTTTTAACACGCAACTTATGCAACACTAATCTTGCATTATTACAGTTTCACAATTAATACAAGGTTCATATTATGAAATGACATACATCTTATATTACATATAATGTGCCACGTATAGGAGACTAGTATGATCAACATAAGCATCACATAACAAAAAATCAATAATATGATTCATACATAAATTTTCCCAAAAATTGTTTTCACATAAGAAATACATAAGTAAATTAACTTATGATAGAATATCAATTAAGGACAAAATTAAAAGCATCAACCAAATTGACAAGCATGAACTCAAATCAAGGGACAAAAGTAAGCAACAATACTGATCGTTATGCAATGAATAAACACATCACAAAAATTTCCCGTAACATCGGTTTCATGTAATCAGCAATGAACTGATGACTGAATATAAATGGATTAATACTGAAATTAATTAATATCTAATTATTATTGCAACCAGTATAATGCAAATATCTACACTGTTTTAATTCCGATAGAAGTGACACCAGTGTTGTTAAAACAATAATAAAAAAAACACAAGTGGTGTCACCTCCAACAGAACGCATTGTATATTAAAAATTCAAACTCAAACGCCCTAGCTCGTGATCCATAAATGATACCATGGACAATCAATCTCTGTGTCTATAAATTCAATCTCTGTCTCGCTATCTCAGCAGAATCCAGTACCGTACTACAGACTAACAGTTCCGGCATAAAACTGCGACTAGGTGAATCTGATGGATCACACACTCTTCCCTCGGCCCCGTCGCTACCTCCATCTTCCTTATTATTTGCTGCCCTCTTCTTTCTTCCTGCTCCATCATTATTTCTGTCCTGTTCCTCCCCCCCCTGGTTGTCCTTCACTTTTCTGACCCTCGCTGCAGCAATGCGCAGTTCCACAAGCTTGCCACCAAGAGCCTTGTACATCGTCCTTTCATCTGTGCCTCGGTGATGTAGAATCGTTGCCTCTGTAGTACAATGATCAAACCAATGATTTATGTACCAGTTTATAGGCTTAACATATTTTGACAACTTGCAAAACAATTTTCACAGATTGTGTACACAGTGCAGATAAGTTAGTGAGAACTGAACATTTGTTTTAAAAAAGTGTTGCAAAAGTGATTTCTGTGTTTATCATTTTATATGTTAATCATTTCTTTGTGTACCGATTTTGATGTAGTTTCTTGATTTAAAAAAGAGGTAAATATAAAGGTACTGTATATCAGCGGAACCTGTACCGTAGGTCATTTAGTATCGATAAATGTGGATCCCTAATTGATACAAGCGCTAACAAGTCAACCAGAGGCCATAGAGGACCAGCTAGGCATCAAGTTACATATCTGTCACACACGGCAACAACCAAAAGTCAACATTTGAGATGGTTGGCGAAGCAGTACTATGAGTATAGTAACAGTGACTGTATTTTATGCTTTGTACCAGTACTAGTATACAATGACCAACAAAACAAACAATGAGCGTAAAAGAAACATTAGCTATTAAACACACAATGAATGCATGTTATACTTACAAATTTTTTACAAATTACTTACCTGTTATAATTACAAATTCTCATTAGCAAGGCACTCCTAAAATTATGGGTAACATTATGGAACTTACATCCACTTGCTGGTAAGTTACAAAAAATCAGCAAACACTAGCTGTAATAGCCACAGAGTGTATACCTACCAATACTCTTAAACATAGATTACCAGTAAATGTTCTTAATTATATTGTTGAAACTAATAAGGCTACCTTGCAGGACAAGCGTTCGCCATTTATCTGCTTAAGCTTTGGTGCTCTTCAGCTCCTCCTGCAACTGACGCTTTTCCTGACGCAGTTTGTACACATCGTCTTCAGCTGGTAATTGGGCCACCTTCTGCTCGTTCATGCGTTTTATTATGTTTGCAGGAGAGTTTGATTTTGGCTGCTGTGCTTTTGCAGGGGTTGATTTCTTCTGCAAAACCAGAAATGTTATTTAGCACTTACTAGTATTTGTAAGTAATATTCATTTATGTCAATTTTGTTTTACGATATGAAAATAGTTGTAAAATAAAAAATTTAAAACATCACAACAAAAGCATACAACTAACTATTTTTACTTTCATGCTGACCTGAACTTTCACAAAAGGATGCGCAACCACTTTAAGGTGAATAGGGTGTAGTATTAAGGCTGGTTTCTCATACAAAAATTACGACAACATCAGCTCGTTTGCGGTTGCAACCACACATTTGGAGTTGCATCACCATTCCATCAAGCAACCAATTGTTTTCTCAAACATCCAGTAAGCATCAATGCGCGACTCTACGCAAGCGTGCACAAGATCCCACCTGACCTATGAAAGATAGTACGCTTAGACATAATGTTGGCGTTCGCTTGGTTGCTCCACGATAAACGATGAAGGTTAATAAAGTGTGAACTGTGACTAGGCTAACCACTGTCTTTCTCGATTCATTCGAATCTGAATCATATTTTCTTTGAGCATGCATTAAATGGTACATTGCCAGAATATATTGACCCGTCTTTTTTAGGCATATTTTGCCATAATATTACCGTAACGTAATTTATTTAAAATTATGTATAAATTAGAAACGCTAAACGTAATATTTAATACAAACAGTAATAAGTACGGCATGTAGTTATATACATGCAAATGCTGCGCGCTCAGCTTAGCAAAGAAACTTGCTTTAGAAATCAACAAAATATAAAAAATTAATTTATAGCCTAAGAATCAAAGAGTCTATTACACTTACGAGAGGCCATGAAGATCACGGCAGGGTGCAGCTCCGAGCCTTGTTTTTTATCTCATACAACCCTCCATTCACCCACAACATTGCGTTCAGCTTTGTCGTCGGAAACGGCCGGTCTTCCGTCCCGGTCAAACTCCAAGTTTTCTCCCCCTCTAACCCAATCGAACTCGATCCCCGTCATATCGGCATTGTCTTTCCCCGATGTCCATTTTACAACAACATACTTTAGTAAACTAGCCATTACGTTAGGATTTGTATTGGCGGAAAGTTATTTGAAAATATTTATTTGAAAAAAAAGCGGCCGGATGTTGATGTCCTAGCAGTTTAGCATGGACTAGGGCCACATTCGCCATTCATATCTTAGATTTTTGATTTATTGTGTCAAGGCACTTTTTTAGGAAAATCTAGATTTTTGGAAATAGCAGAGTAACGCAATAAATCAAAAATCTAAAATGTGAATGCCGAATGTGAATTAGATCTGCTATGTTGACACATTTATGCTATGTTAACTCATTTTGCTATGTTAACAAAAATGCCGCAGTCATTTGTATTAGCCAATTCTTCTAGCTTCAGAACTCCCTCGCTCCACTTTAGGTTGCATTTTTCTCAAAAATTTCGAGCACGTAGATCTTAGATTTTTTAACGTTTGGCAAAGCAAAAATCGAAAATCTTTGAGCTAGATCTATGAACTCTGGAGAAATAGTAATGATGCATTTCACGTCCCAATGACGTCAGCTAATGACGTCGTTATTAAGACTGTATTTGACGCCTGTATGATGCCGACTACTGACGTCGTTATTAAGACTGCATTTTACGCCTATATGACGCCGGCCAATGACGTCGTTATTAAAACTGTATTTGACTGTCGCTATCCTGTTGTTATGCAGGACGCTGATACATCTGTGTGATTTGGTCAGCATTTTGCCAGTTGAATTCAGGTCAGAAAATTACCTACAGCACGACGTCTTGCTGCGTCGTCAGCATCACGGCGTCATGCATGACGCGAGGACGTCGTCGTTATGTGGCCAGTAATTTGACTGTTGAATTCAGGTCAGAAAATTACCTACAGCACGACGTCTATCTGGGTCGTCGCTACCACGGCGTCATGCATGACGCCAGGACGTCGTCGTTATGTGGCCAGTAACTTGACTGTTAAATTCAGGTCAGAAAATTACCTACAGCACGACGTCTTGCTGCGTCGTCGCTATCAGGTTGTCGTGCATGACGCTAATAGGTCGTCGATAAGTGGTGAGCATTTTGACGTGTATAAGCACGACGTGATATTGCCGTGTTTATGACGTGGCAGTGCATGACGTCTTATTGTTGTCATGTTTGATGTCGACTATTTGACGGTGAAATGTCGACAAAGACGTGACGTGTTTGGACTGAAAAACTACTGAAAACTTACGTTGAGATCTCGTCGTTGGTTGCCTGGGATACCCTAGCTATTACTAACTCAATCCTTATATATTACTTACAATTGCATGTAAGACACAAATTTTGCATATATTGTTCAATATATGTTTTTCAACATACATGCAATTCCATCATTAGCCTATATGTTACTTACAACTGCATATAAGACACAAGTTGCGCATATATTGTTCAATATATGTTTCAACATATATGCAATTCCATCATTATATGTTACTTACAAAACACAAGTTCTCCATATATTTATACTTATATGTTGTGACATATATGTAATTGTGACTTTATATGTAACTATCAAATACCATATAAGGCAAATATTTCGGCATATAATTTTATATATGCTACATATATGTCTCGTATAAGTTACATATTGCTTCGTTCCATATGGGAACCATCCCTGATCCAGGTGAGTGGAAAAATCACTAGGGCTACTGAATGATTGTAAGTCATTGAGCATAGTGAATGATTTGGCAGGCAGAGGCCAGCATTACTGCTTTTCAATATCTAAAATACAAAGGAGGACGAGCAACAAAAGCAGTTTCATCTTCAAGTTTCGGAAGAGCATTGAAAGTCGTTCTCGCCACCAAGAAAGGAGAAAAGCACCCAAGGGAGCAAATTCATAATGTCTGGCAATTATTTAAAATGTAATAGCGTAGCTCATATGCAAAATATAACGTGGAAGTCTATGCTAAACTGATGCTTATAAAGCAGCTACATGATAGATTTATGACAATTGTGCATATTATTCACATACGACCTATTGACATACTATGGGTAAACTTTGATGGAGTTGTGCAAGTTCTAAATATTAACATTTTTCCATATAATTTTTTGTGTAATGTTTTTGGACCAAGTGGCACCAAATGGAAGGTTGGAGAAAGATGAAACATCAAAAAATGTCATCATTGTAGATGGGATCAGCCTAGTGTAGGCCTACATTCAATTTTAGTCAAAGCCTGAGCCGAGACTGACACAATGAAGCCGTCGCATAGCACAGCCCATTATACACAAAAGGTTATGATAACGCGCTGGCCATGACATGTCAGCCCTCATCAGACACGTTATGATGTAATTTACTGAAGATGCAGGTGCAGTAGAACAAAATAGCTATTTTAAAAGGTGCAGATTATTAAAAAGCGTAATTGCCTCCTCATGTATTCATTACAATAAATAAATTTATAAAGTATAGCTTATTTGTTATACACTGGATGCTTTAGTTTAGAAAATAAATAGTATAGGCTATTAGTAAAATGGTAACATGGGACGCCACCAATAATGTCATTAGACATTGAAACTGATGTTAAATTTATTATTATTATTATTATTACTATTATTATTATTATTATTATTATTATTATTATTATTATTGTTATTATTATCTAGCCTCACTGTTCAACTTATGTTTCAACTCGTTAATGCGAACAATATCGCAACCAAAGTATAATCAACTCGGTTATATATGGGGTGCGGACAACAATGTTAAGCTACGGTCATGGCTACAGTTTGCTGACGACGCAATAATTGTTGCAGGCAGCGATAAAAATGCGCAAGTACTGCTTAATGTTTTTTCAGCCTGGTGTGTATGGGCAGGTATGAAAATCAGAATCGACAAATGCCATGCCTTTGGCATGCGCAAGGAAAATCGCGTGTATCATCAATATCTGCCTGCTATATCATTATCAGATGTTCAAATACCACCTGTAGACGTTGGTGGCAGTTTCACTTATCTGGGGAAATTATTTAATGCGGATATGAATAAAGATGAAGCAAAAACTAACGTTCTATCTAAACTCTCAAGCCTCCTTAATACCCTATCAACTTTGACAATAAAGCCTCAGACCAAGTTAAAGATCTTAAAACTAATAGTATATCCCAAAATTAGCTTTGAACTTAAAGTTTACAACTTTGCGGAGACTTGGATTTCTACAATTCTAGACAATACCGTACATCTTCATATAAGAAGATGGCTGCAGCTGCCAATTAATACGTGCGTTGAGGAGGTTGTTAGCCTCCCAACCAAAATGTGTGGACTAAATATTCCGTCAATCAAGAACTACGCTGCAAACCTCCGTCTGACCATGAGATCAGGCCTCATGAACAGTAAAAGTTCTGATATAAACCAGCTGTGGAAAGATACAAATGTTAAGAATGTTTTAATCGATTCTGCGCTCATGAACGCCGGCTCGCTACAAACTGCAAAAAAAGTTCTAAAACTTCAATCTCAAAACTCGGCCCTAGAACACGTTTCATCGTTGCAGCTTCAGGGGCTATCTATCACATCAGTTATTGACAATATCAAATCTTCAACAATATTGGCGTGGTCGAAAACAATCCAATCCTTGTCTACTGTACTGTTTTGCTTCACACGCAAGGGCCTCCAGCAGCAACTTGCAACTATGACTAATTTAAGTCGCTGGGGAAAAACTAACAGTGCTAAATGCCCCTTGTGTCAACAAGACCAAACTAATAAACACGTACTGAGCAATTGTGCAGCACCAGCCGCTTTAAAACGATTTAAGTTTAGGCATGATGCAGTACTGTACATATTTTGTAACTGGTTAAAGAGCGTTATATTCCCAGGTGCAACCCTCTACGCTGACATTCCAGGCTTTGAAGCTTTAGATGCAATATTTGTTAGCCTTAGACCGGATATAGCTGTAACTTACAATGGTAACATTTTTCTATGCGAATTAACTGTGTGCCATGAGACCAACCTATTGAAATCAAGAGACTATAAGCGTAGCAAGTATGCTAACATCGCCTTTAATATTACCTCTGAATTCAGGAAACACATTGTTAAACTCGAAACCGTTGAACTTACTGTATTTGGATTTATGTCTGATTGCTCAAATTTCACTAAATCAGTAACAAATATGCTTCTTCCTGATTCAATTCGAGCTAACATTATTCGTAATGTCATAGGTAACTCTTACAACATTTACTTAAATAGAAATCACGACTAACATTACTAGCTATTGTCCATATGGATGCTAACCTCGATTTTAGAGATTATGAGTCTGTAGTGATATATTGTACATGTATGTATATGCATTGAATTAAAACACCGTTTCCATTATTAAAATAATAAAGTTTTGAAATTTAATGACAATTTAAATATGACAAAGAACCAATGGAATATATAAATTGAATTCACTCATGAGTGGTTCATTCAGATTAATATATTTTAATATAGCTTGGATTCGCCAGATGACGTAAAAGCATGAAAATCCAAATCGGAGTTGGCTATATGTAAAATACAGTAAAAAGAAAGGCAGTGACCTTGCCACCATGGTCCAAGAAACATTACGATTGCTTAAAATGCATAATAACTGAAATATTTTATAATAATAAAACCTAACATGTAGGCGTATAATACACAATCGTCCGCCACAAGGTTATCCACTGTGTTTTTCTGATGCAGAAATCGGGTAGTGCGCACGACCATGCGATTGGTTGGAAGGCCGCCCCACCAGCAAATCATTATCGGTGTAGCGTCCGCTTTTCCATGCTGATACTTTTACCACTTTTGATTACCTCCTTCGACACGTCGGAGGAAACGGTGGCAGAATAGTATTTCTTATCGTTCCCCAATTGGCTCATTGGCTAGTAGCTAGGCTTAGTTAATGGTCAGCGCATGCCCAATCGCCTGCCACGATCTTTCTGCGTCAGTTAGACGCTGTAGATGATACTTATTAAGAGATGTTAGATAGAGATTGTAGAAAACAGAGATAATATTCTGTTTATTAACATACATAGTCTACATGTAGTTCCTGCAGGATCTAGATTGGCATGCAAACACAGGCAAACTATCATGATATGTGAAAGCTTCCGGATTAGTAAAGGTAAACAAAATAGCTGGTGCTGCGTCAGGCGCTGATGCCGTGACTGCCACACAGTTTAGGCCTAACATGTAGATTGTAGGAAATTTGACCAATGTTCAGCCTCTAGCCAGTTCAAGTTATTTCAAAGCTTTAGAATGTAGGCTAGCATGTCTGGCATGAAAATCCTAGTTAGACAGGGTGTCGTAAAGTTTCAGGATGCTTTCAAATTATTTTAACAAATCACGGTCCTTTCGAACGTGTATCTATGCTGAACGCTCCGAAACTACGCTGCGGAAGCCTAATACACAGCCGATTAGACTTCCGATGCAGTTGTAGCCCAGAAGGCTGCCAACGCATGCCTACTTGCACAGTTTATTTGGAAAGCCTTTCGAATACTAGGCGTGAGATTGGTTTATAAAATCGTGCTCGGACTTTAAGACACCCTATTACACAAACCGAAACAACACGGACATGCAGCTAGACGCTTTCTACATACATGTACAATATCGAATTTGACATTGGATAATTCATTGTCATTGGATAATTCCTAATACATTTGATAGGCTAACCGTTAAATAAAATAGACCCAAAATAGCAGGGCCACAGTAACAAGCTTATGCATTCACTAGTAAGTATACAATGGGCCTAATAATTGCTAGGTCGTTTAGTATGCTAATTAATTATTATTGCTTAGCAAAATTATTGTAGTCAATTATCTCTACCGAACAAGACAACCAATTAGTCCGGATAATCAAAGAATTGATTGAATACCCTCCGACAGCTCTGGGCGAACATGCAGCCTATTTCAAGAATACACCTCTTTCTCGTACAATTAGCTAGTACATTATGTAAAAGCTTCTAAAAAAGAATATCCTGCGTCGGCAGCCTCCAGTCTGTGATTAGAAGCTTTGGCATACTCTAGCCAGCTAGACGTGAGAAAATTGTTAGGGAAGGGCTTGCATGTACACTACTACACTAGTAAGCTTATTTACTTTAAATGGGCATGTTATAACGGAAGTCATACAGTAATAAAAACAACAGCCTTTCAGTATTATCCTGTACTGTATAAGCGTTCAGTGAAACTTATAAATAAGTAACGATAAGTAGGTGATATCTGATTCTCTGCTTATATTTATGTACAGCTCATAATGCACAATTTTATCTCATTGTCGCTGGTCTGGAGTCAGCTATCATATGGATACTGAGCACAGCTGGACAAGGTAATCAATTCAAACATACCTACAATGGTGGTTTCCGTTTACTAGTAACTGTGCTCTAACACAGTTACTAGTAAACGGAACTCTACCATTGTAGGTATTTACATGTATATGTATATACTAGGATTATAAAGCCCACTGGGACTATCGTGTTGCCGTGCCACAGAACAATTATCTTAAGTATATTCACGATGGAGCAGAGATAACTGCAATAAACTCAGTTGACTGTTGACACAAGGGCCAGCAACTTTCATTCCTCAGAGGCGACCTCTCCCCTTGACTGAATGACCATAAAAGAGATTTTGCCCTTTTTGAAGTGGGCTTCGACGAGTTCTACACCACAGATTCACCTGAAAACCGGTATCACTGCGATCAAATATATCTGAAGGCCAAGGAGAAGGGCCACGTTGTCACAAGGGATATAAACAATTCTACTGTGAATCATGCGGCAGATTCCTTCCTGACCGTTATATAAAGGGCGTTTGCCCTAAATGCGGAGCGGAGGATCAATACGGAGATGTCTGCGAGGTTTGCGGAGCGACTTACAGACCCACCGATCTTTCAGGCGCCCGTTGCGCAATTTGCGGGGCCACTCCGGCTCTGAAGACGTCCAAGCACTTCTTTTTTCGACTGATAGATTTTACCGATTTCTTGCGAGACTGGACCAGCGGTCCAGGTCATCTTCAAGATGAAGTGAAAGCCTTCGTAAGTACTTGGATAGAGCAGGGCCTGCAGGATTGGGATATTTCCCGGGACGGACCCTATTTCGGTTTCAATATTCCGGGAGAGGACGACAAATTCTTCTATGTATGGCTGGATGCGCCCATCGGCTACATAGCCGCCACTCAGCGCTATTGCGCAGGCAGAACCGACCGGACTGTCGAAGACTATTGGATCAGGCCGGACACGGACGTGGAAATCCATCATTTCATCGGGAAGGATATTGCGTACTTCCACACCCTTTTTTGGCCGGCCATGCTCAAGGCTTCCGATTACAGAATCCCAAACGCGGTTCACGTTCACGGGTTCCTCACTATCAACGGATTGAAGATGTCAAAGAGCCGCGGCACTTTTATCACCGCTAAGAAATTCAGCGAATTCGTCAATCCGTGGTGTTTGCGGTATTACTATTCCACCAAGCTGAGCAATTCAATAGATGACCTGGATCTGAGTTTGGAGGAGTTCGTAAATCGAACGAACGCGGAACTCGTCAATAACATAACGAACTTGATCAGCCGCACCATCGGATTCCTCAACAAGCGCCTAGATTCTCGGCTGGGAAAGATACCACCTGAAGCCGGATCTCTGATCAAAGAAATAGAAGAGCACATTGCCCGAGCCAAGGAAGATTTCTCTATATTGCGGATTGGAGCCGCTACAAGGAACATTCTCGCCATATCCGACATTGCGAACAATTACGTTCAGCAGAATGAGCCCTGGAGCGTCATCAAGAAAGACCCGGAACTGGCCAGAAACCATCTCACGTTCGTGACCAACTGCATAAAGGTCATCACCGTGTTGCTGAAACCGATTCTCCCGGACTACTGCGCGAAGGTGGAGAAGATTCTCGGCCTGGACGAGCTCGCATGGGAAAACGCAAAGTTTGATCTTGAAGATACGGCCATAAATCAATTCGAGAAATTGGTGGACAGGCTGGAAGCGGCTACTATGGAGAAGCTCGTTGAAGCCAGCCGAGCAAGCCTGGCGGGGGTTGGCGCCGCAGTTCAGAAAGCTGAGGTTCCCGAATTCAAGCCGGAGGTGACCATTGAGGATTTTGGCCGAATTGATCTGCGGGCCGGAAAAATTCTCTCCGCTAAGGAAGTCGTAGGCTCTGATAAATTGCTGGAGATCGAGGTGGACCTGGGATCTGAGACAAGAACTGTGTTTGCGGGAATCAAGGCTTCTTTTGACCCTGCTGCGCTGGTAGGGAAGACTGTCGTTGTAGTGGCGAATCTTAAGCCCAGAAAGATGAGGTTCGGAACCAGCAGGGGCATGATACTGGCCGCATCGGCTCCCGATGGGAAGCTTTCGCTATGTGAGCTTGACCCCGGCATGCCGGCTGGAGCAATGATAAAATAGTAACCTATTAAAAGCACAAAAAACCGGATCCCGCCATGCAGGATCCGGTTTTTTGTGTCCGGCCATCTCAGCCCCTATTCTTGGTACTTTGCCTTGTTTCTGTCAAACATCTGACGAGGGTTGGGGCCGCTGTTGGGGGGGGGAGTGAAAATCTCCTTCAGAGTCGACCACAGACCGCCGCTCTCTTGTGGTTGTTGCTGTTGAGATCCGACTCGCAGGGGAGTGGCTTGCCCCGGTTGAGTTTGGGAAGGAATCATCATTTGCGGCTGCGCCTGAGGCGCCGTCGAGGCTGCTCCAGGAGCCTGTTGTACCTGGGGAGGCATTGCCGCCGCCTGCTGTTGTTGAACCGCAGGCTGGCCATATGGCTGTCCATAGCCTTGCTGCTGTTGTTGAGCGCCTTGTGGATAACCGGCCGCAGGTCCGGCCGCATTCGGGTACGCAGCGGCTTGTTGCTGTTGAGGCGGAGCCATCCTTGCGGAATACCCCCGCGGGCCTGCCTGGCTCTCGCCGGAAACACCCATCAGATCATAATACTTCTGCTGGGACGCTCTCAGGCTCTCATAAGCGTCTTGGACGGCTTTCTTGTGATATTCCTGCTGTAACGCCTTTTGCTTTGATTCCTGCTCCCGGACTTTCTGTTGAGCCACTGCGTATTGTTGCTGGGCTTGCTGTAACTCTTGAGAGGCCGACAGTTGTTGCGCCGCCATCTCCGCTGCGCGCTGCCTTGCTACTGCGCGCTCGTATGCCTTCTGCTGAGCGGCCTGAACCGTAGGATCCGCGCTGTAAGCAGGTGCTTGGCCGGCCTGAGGCTGTTGGTAAGCGGCTTCTTGCCCTTGGGGATACGCTCCGGGTTGTTGATAAGGCTGCTGTTGGCCGTATTGCTGTTGTTGTGGAGCGGCCTGCTGTTGGGCGTATTGCTGTGGCTGAGCAGCTTGTTGTTGGGCGGCTTGCTGCTGCAGATATTGTTGATAGGCCTGTTGCTGCGCCTGCTGCTGAGCGGCCTGCTGTTGCGAGGCCTGTTGCTGTTCATAGGGCTGTTGGTAGCCTTGATTCGGCTGATAATACTGCGCCTGGGCCGCCTGGCTTCTCTTGCTCCTCTTCTTACCTTTTTTCGTCACCGTGGCATATTGCTGTGCGGGTTGATTTTGGTAACCCTGAGGCGCTTGATAATTAGCGGGTTGTTGAGCGCCGGCCCCGGAATAGTAGTCGGTAGGGGAGTACATGGATTGCTCGCCCTGCTGCTGCGCCGTCGTCGCCTCGCCGCCTGAATTCGATGGATAATAGCTCGTCACAGGCACGGACGACGGGTAATTACCCGTCACGGAATAATATCCACCATCTTTTTGTAAGTTATCCAGATAGTTGGCCCAATAGGGCTGGTAGACTGTAGGCTGACTGGGATCAGGGTTTCCCGATGAATTCTGGAACAACGTAGAGCCGCCGTCACCAGTAGTCCACTGCGCAGGGGCCGTCGCAACCGTCAAGAGCACAGCCAACCCGGCTCCGGTTAGAACCGTCAACAGCTCACGCATTCTAGTTCTCCTTTCGTCAAGAGCAGTCCGCAACCTACCACGTGTATACCGATTCCAGTAATAATTCACTCGACGAACCACCCAAAGGTACTTTGTTACACATTATACGAGCATTTCAAATTAAATCAAGGTGAAAAAGATGACTAGCTCGCCGATAACCTCATGATGTCACCTAGATAAAATCAATATCTGACTTAACTCCCTCAATAAGCTACTTCACAATTTTGAGTAGATTTTTAGGGGGCTTAGGCGGTTCGGGCGGATTTGATCCCTTCACTTTTTCGTTGAAGATTTTGTTCTTAACCCGTACCGAATTGATCAAAAAATACACTACTATTGAACGCTCCCATTCCCGGGTGGGGGAAAAATCGGACACCTTTTTGAGATACTTCTCCTGAAGCTGAGCCAGAGACGCTTCGTCGAAATCCAGCACTCTGTCCGCGATATTTAAGAGAGCTTCCTCTATTCCCACTGTGTTTCCCCCATTCGAGGTATTCATTCATCAATCCTGAATCCTGTCTAAATTAATGTTCTCACATCGTCCCCTTGATTCCAAGGTCTAGAGCCTGGATATTCATGCGTCGCACAGGTTCTCTGGGTTCTTTTTCAAGTTGCCCGCGCAAGTCCTCCGACGATATCGGGAAGCCCTCGAATTTGCAGGCGAATGCCAGCAAAACGATGTTCTCCAATTGGACGCGGCCAAGTCCCCGGGCTATCCCGGCTGCGTCAATTCTTTTGATTAGAGGTTCGTCCGGTGAGGATGAATTCTCGATGATTAACCCGTCGGGCTTCAAGAAATGCAGATTGTTTGCTGTCTCGACTTTGTCCAAAGATAGTAAGAAATCGGCGTGGCGCAGGCGGGTTAGCGGGGAGAAAAAATCCCCTATGCGCAGATGGCTGTTGATCGAGCCGCCTCTTACCGCCATCCCATGGGTCTCGGAAGAAATGACGTTTAAACCCTTGTCGGAAATGATTTGACCTATCTGACGCGTCAAAAAGACAACTCCCTGGCCGCCTCTTCCACAAATCACAATCTCAACCATTTCTATTTACCACCTTTGGATCCAATGGCGTGAGAAGGGCACATCTGAGCGCAAAAGCCGCATCCTGAACAAAGATCAGGGTTGATTTCGACCCTTTTTTCTTCCTTAACAAAGGAAAACGCCGGGCATTCCAAGTCGCGAATGCAAGTCATGCATTTGTCGCACTTGTCCGTTACTTCAAACTTCTCTTGCCAGAGGTCCCCAGCCGCCATTCTTACGCATGGACGACGACTCACTACCACCGACACACCCCTGGCTTGACCAAATGTATAATCATCGGCCCTTTGAAGCGCGTCTTGCATAGCGGAATAATCGTATGGATCGACCACTTCGCAAAATTGCGCTCCGCACCCGTTGACCAGCTTCTCCAAGTCCACTGTGTTGGCCGGGGATCCGTCAGCCAGATATGCGCTCCCAGGGGTGGGTTGGCCCCCGGTCATA
This sequence comes from uncultured delta proteobacterium, assembly GCA_963747865.1. Lineage (GTDB taxonomy): Bacteria > Desulfobacterota > Desulfomonilia > Desulfomonilales > Desulfomonilaceae > JBBSBY01. The sequence goes on from CAVVHK010000024.1 coordinate 15,332, forward strand.
GCGGTGGTGCTGTTGTCCATAATTACCAGAACGAATTTGGCTCCGGTGTGCGACGCGTTGATCAACGCGGGGATTCCCGCATGGAAAAAGGTCGAGTCTCCGATCGTGGCGACCACTTTGGAGACCTCCTGGGCCGACGGGGATTTAGCCAAGCCGGCGGCCATTCCCACTGAGGCGCCCATGCATAAGCAGGTGTCTACCGCCCGCATATTGACGCCTAGGGTGTAGCAACCGATATCACCGGCGTATATGGCGTCATCAAAGACTTTCCGGATCATAAAGAAAGCCGACCGATGGGGACAGCCCGGACACAGCGACGGTCGTCTAGGTTTAAAGTCGGGCGTTCCGTAGGATTTTACCTCTAGGCCGCAGGCCGCCACGATCAACTCTTCCACAACTTCGGGGGTTAACTCCCCCTGCTGCGGAACATGGCCGGACAGCCGTCCGATCACTTTCCTTTTGTCCGCTATCTGCAACTCGATGACCGGATAAGTTTCTTCTATGACCACCGTGCGTTCATGAGAGTCAACCACACTTTGGAGCGCTGGAGCGTTGGCCGGGAACGGCAGGTCAATCTTGTACAGATCCGCGTCCGTGATGCGGCTGTCAGAATCGATTATGTCCCGCACGTGGGAAGAAACCGAACCGGAAGTAACGAAGGCTATGGCTTTCTCGCCGTCTCCCGAAATTAAAAGTGGTTTGGATTCCGGCTCATCTCCACTGATTTTATTCAGCTTCTCGTTCAGCTCGCCGTGGAGGACCAGCCGATACTTCGGGATCGCCGCCCATCTTGTCCAATTCTTCTCGAAGGGACCAGCATCCGCCGGTGGCTGGAGGGGCCTCAATTCGACATTTTGACGAGCGTGGCACACTCTCAGGCAAGGCCTCAACAAGACCGGTACCCGATATTTTTCGGAGAGCTCGAAAGCGCGGAGGGTCATTTCTAGCGCTTCTCGTGGAGTGCCGGGGTCCAGCACCGGAACCTTGGCGAACCATCCGAAGAACCGGCTATCTTGTTCGGTTTGACTCGAGTGAGGGCCGGGATCATCCGCCACTACGACCACCAAACCACCTCTGACGCCCAGATAAGCCGCGCTCATGAACGGGTCGGAAGCCACGTTCAAACCCACCATTTTCATGGCGGCAATCGCCCTGGAGCCTGCAAGTGAGGCTCCATAGGCCACTTCAAAGGCCACTTTTTCGTTTATGGACCATTCGAGGTATATGGGGTGGTCAAGTTCCTTTTTCCACCGCACGAGCGATTCGAGGATTTCGGAAGATGGAGTCCCCGGATACGCCGTAGCCACCGAGCAACCGGCTTCGATTATTCCTCGGCCTATGGCCTCGTTTCCCATGAGGAATCGAACATCTTTATTTTGTTCAGTTGTCATGTCTTTTTCTGACCTGGGAGATGAACGGGTGTCAACGGCGCTCGCCAGGAAAACCGCCCGTTTGTCTAAGAGCTTCGTAAACTATTATGCCGGCTGAGGTGGACAGGTTGAGGCTCCTGACGTGATCCAGGTTGATCGGGATTCGCGCCACACGGTCAGGAAAGCGGCTGAAAAATTCCGCGGACAAACCTGTTGTCTCAGGGCCGAACAGAATATGGTCGTCCCGCATGAATTTCGTGTCGCAATATAGCGCTCCACGCTTGCTGCTGGTGAGGACCAACCTTTCGCGGGCGACCGAAGCCAAGTAGTCTTCCAAGGTGTCCCACAGAACCAGATCAACGTGTTTCCAATAATCCAAACCTGCTCTCTTGAGATATCGATCGTCAAGGCTGAAACCTAGAGGTTTTACAAGGTGCAAACGAGCCGACACCGCACAGCACAACCGTCCTATGTTCCCTGTATTGGGTGGTATTTCCGGGTTTACCAAAACTACGTTAAGCATCAGGGAAGTCTATCTCAGGGCCTCAAGGATCAACTGCGCAACCTCTGTGAGAACCGGTGTGAAACTCTCCCGTACGGGAGGGTTGTCGACTATTAAAAAGGCGTTGTCGTGAGTATGGGTACCGGCAAAAATATCTCTCCAAGCTACTTGTCGAGCATTCAGAGAGGCTTTGAGATCTATTCCGGAAGATGGAATTATAACCAAGTCAGGAGCGTAGTCAATGCATGGCCCTTCATAAATTGCCTCTTTACGTTCAACTGATTGAAAAAGCTTCTCATCCGCCGCCATGTCCGGGAGGGAAGACAGTCCCAAGTCTTTCAGGCGCAAGTCTTCAAGCAGCAATTTCAGCTTCAGCATAGTTTCCTGCGCCTCCGCCTCAGAAAGAGCCCCATCTTTGAATCTTCTCCGGGAATTAAGGTAAATGCGTCCCGGGTCCATGGCAAAGGCTTTGGAATTTGGGTGGATGTCCTCCAAGCGCTGAGGATCGGGCTTGAGAAAGGAAAGGTATCCCAGTTTTCCGAGAATGTTGTTCAAGTAAACCTGAGTCTTCAGTTCGGTAAACCCGTGGTCGGACAGCATTATCAACCGTGTGTCCGACGGAAGACGGTCCAGGAAACGCTCGATAAAAAGATTTACTCTGGCGTAGTCCTCGATGAAACGTTCATGATACGGATGGTCCGCATGTTTGAAGGCGTCATAGAAAAAATGGTGGAGCCTGTCGGTTCCCGTGATCACCCCTATGAACAAATCCCATGGACTTTGCATAAGTTCCAGCATGGTGGTCTCATGGACGGCGAGGGTTTGAAACAAATCTTCGATAAAGGCGTTGCGGTTGTCCCGACCCCTGACCGAATCGACATCCACCCGATAATTCCGTGATTTCAACCACGGTAAAAGGGAATCAGGATAAACGGAGCGCTCAAAAATCGGGGCTACGAAGCCCGCTATTAGGATTCCGGAAAGCGGTCTAGCTGGATAGGTGAACGGCAAATTGACTACGATTGAGCGCTTGTGCGGTAGTTGGCTCCAGATCGCCGGAGCCTTCAGGTCATCGAATGAGGGCAAATGAAGGGAACGGGAATTCTCTTTGACATCGGTGAAGCCGAAAATGCCGTGCCGACCGGGATTCGCGCCTGTCATAAACGACGTCCAGGCCACGGCCGAAACAGGAGGCAGAGATGTCTCCATGGGCATGAAAGTGGCTGAAGACACCACTTTCTTCAGACTCGGCATGATTCCAAGATCGACAAGATCCTTTAGCATTGAGTAGGGCGCCCCGTCGAGGCCCAATACCGCAACTTTCTTTTCACCCATAGATAACGTCAGCCTTCATTGGGAGTCGTCACAAACTAGCCGGTCGCTTCTATAAATTCGGCGCGGCGTTTACTGCTGCATTTCCGAAGCGCTGCCACTTACTTGCGCCGGATATCACGGCTACTTGAATCGAGATTTCACCCTTCCCCTGTTGCTTCCGTCAGGGGATAGCGGCCAAAACCCTCCGCCCTGGCGGGAGACGGAAGGATGATAGGGAAAACCAGAGTCGGAACGAGCTTTGGGGCAAGGCCAATGTGAATACGTGACCGTACCTAAGAAAAGGCGTACTAAGGCCATAGAACACTCAGGCGCCGGACAGCTTGAGGCGAGCCTCAACGCTCGTGGGAGGCGGTAGTGAGCGGAGCCTGTTCTTGAGGCCTTCTAGCAAAGCATACGGGAGACCGCCGCCGTTGGGCATTCTCCCTAATTCGGTATCGGGTTTGTTGCTTCCATGAAAATCGGTCCCGCCGGTGACACTTAAGCCAAGTTTTTCCGCAATCTCCAGATAGGTTCGCGTTTGCTCTCGCGTGTGCGAAGGATAATAGGCCTCTATCCCTAATAGACCGAGATCTCGAAGATTTTCAACTCGCTTGCATAACATATCTCCATTGCTTTCTTCGAGAGAGAACGGGTGAGCTAGCACAGGTATTCCACCGCGTTGCGGATCGCCGAAATCGCCTTATCAGGAGGAAGTTTCACCTTATCTTCGTACAGCAGGGGCCCCTTTACGCAAATACTTTTCGAAGGCTTCGGGAATGGACCTGACATAGCCCTTGTAAATCATTACGTTTGCCACGTGAGGTCTCCCCGGAACCCCGCCCAGCGCCTCGCGGTCTATTTCCTCCGGAGAGATGGGCATATCGCACGCTGCAAGTTTGCGGAGCATTCTCGGAATACGGTCTTTGCGGCCATTCCTGAGAAATTCGAGGGTGTCGGCGAGTTCCTGGTGTCCGGGATCGATAAAATAGCCCAGCATATGGAGATTTCCGCGTTCGGTCAGAACGCTGATTTCGACTCCCGGCACAACTTCGATTCCGATGCGTTGGCCTTCATCAAGGGCTTTGGCGATACCCGCCAACGTATCGTGGTCGGTTATTGCGATAGCGGTCAAGCCCCTGCGCTTCGCTCGCTGCACTACATTTTCAGGGGACAAAGTTCCGTCCGAGAAATTGGTATGAACATGGAGATCAATCATTTATAAGGCTCCCAAGGATAGCCTATAAGGCTAGCAAGGAAAAGCGCTGCGGTCAACGTCTCTTTGAATTGGCCAGCGCCGAAGCGACCATATTTATGAAAACGATCACTAAGAGGCTCTCGTTTTGCCCTGGAGGAGCCAATGCCATGATCCATAAGTAAACGATCCATTTGACAAAAATAATGTAGCGCTCTATGCCGACAATTTCGGCGTCTCTTGAGTAACGCGCAAACGCGGCTGAGACGGCTTGAGATCCCGGGTAGGATTGCAAGGCCAAAAAAAGGTTTGTAGTTAAGGCTTTGTGTGTGTTAGTTTTTACGGTTAAATTTTTGAATGCGTAAAATGGCGTCTAACGCGCAGAGTTTTATCGGTATACAGGAACTGAAATGGTAAACAGACTCTTCGGCACAGACGGGGTCAGAGGCTTGGCCAACAGGGAGCCCGTGACTGCGGAAACCGCTTTAAAGCTGGGAAGGGCAATTGCCTATATGGCGACCGGCCCCCAGGGCAAGAAGGCCAAGATTTTGGTGGGCAAAGACACCAGGATTTCCGGGTATATGCTGGAAACGGCTCTTACCGCGGGAATATGCTCCATGGGAGTCGACGCTCTTTTAGTAGGCCCCATGCCTACTCCGGCCATAGCTTTTCTCACTACGAATATGAGGTGTGACGCAGGCGTCGTGATTTCGGCGTCACATAATCCGTTCGAAGATAACGGCATAAAGTTCTTTTCCGCTGACGGCTTCAAACTGTCGGATGAGTTGGAAGACGAAATAAAACGGTTGATATCATCGTCAAGCCTCGATAGTTTTCGCCCCACTGCCGATAAGATCGGCAAAATTTTCAGGATTGACGACGCTTTGGGAAGATATATAGTCTTTTTAAAGGGTTCCGTCCCTAAGAGCCTGAGCTTGAACGGTTTCAAGATGGCGCTGGATTGCGCTAACGGCGCCGCATACAAGGCCGGCCCTCTAGTCTTCGAGGAGCTGGGCGCTCAAGTAAAGTCAATGAACGTGGGTCCGGACGGGCGAAACATCAATGACAATTGTGGATCACTCCACCCGGAGCAAATGTCCCATGAGGTGAGACGTATCGGCGCGCATATCGGCGTAGCCTTGGACGGAGACGCCGATAGGGTGATACTTGCCGATGAGAATGGTAAAGAAGTAAACGGCGATCAGGTCATGGGGCTTGTCGCCCTGGACATGATGCGGAAGAACACACTCAACAACAACACGCTGGTGGCTACCGTCATGAGCAACATCGGACTGGAAGTAGCCATGAGTGGAGTGGGCGTTTCGCTGGCGCGCACACCGGTTGGAGACAGGTACGTTGTGGAGCGAATGCGCAAAGACGGGTACAATTTCGGTGGCGAACAATCAGGGCACCTCATCTTTCTGGATCAAAACACTTCGGGCGACGGTATACTTTCCGCGTTACAAGTTATCAAAATCATGTCTGAAACTGGAAAACCGCTGTCTGAATTGGCCTCCCTGGTTAAAATGTTTCCTCAAGTCTTGAAAAATGTGGAAGTGAAATCCCGAACTAACCTAGACGCCATTCCTGAAGTTAAAAGGGTTATGGACGAGGGTCGGCGATGTTTAAACAATAAAGGGCGATTGCTGGTAAGATATTCTGGGACGCAACTGCTGTGCAGGGTGATGGCCGAGGGGGAGAGTGAAGACGAAGTCAAGCGTGTGGTAGAAATGGTGGCAAATGCAATCTCCAGATATGTGTAGAATCTCGGGTAGCGCGTTGGAAATAGCGCGCCAGGTCCTGGAAATAGAAATCCAAGGCATCAAGTCGGTCATGGAACGGCTGGACGATAGCTTTGCGAACTGCGTAAACCTTCTGTATACCATCAGGGGCCGAATCATAGTGACCGGCGTCGGCAAATCCGGAATCATCGCCAGGAAAATGGCGGCAACCTTGACAAGCACCGGTTCTCCGGCGATTTTTGTTCATCCGGTGGATGGTCTTCATGGAGATGTGGGCATCGTCAGCAGGGACGACGCTCTCATAGCTATTTCCAATAGCGGAGAGACCACCGAAATAACATCGCTGGCAGCCACTGTGAAGAAGCGTGGCGCGCTTATGATAGGGCTCACCGGCGTTCCTTCATCGACCTTGGCCCTTATGGCGGATCTAGTGCTTGACTGCAGGGTGCCCCGTGAGGCTTGTCCCTTGAATATGGCCCCCACTGCGAGCACTACTGCCACTTTGTCCTTAGGAGACGCGTTGGCGGTGGCGTTGATGGTAAGGCGTGGTTTCCGAAAGGAAGACTTTTTGCGTCACCATCCGGCCGGTAGCCTGGGAGACAGATTGAACCTCAGGGTCAAAGACATCATGCTTACTCGGCCTGGGATTCCCGAAATAGGGGTTGAAGCCGGCCTAAAAGACATTATAGCTGGAATTAGTAAGCAAAATATGGGTTTTGTTCTCGTTACCGCAGGCGACGATCTTCTGGGCATAATAACCGATGGAGATTTGAGGCGCGCGTTGGAAGTGGATGACAAGATATATGCGTCAAAATCATGCGATCTAATGACGCAGAAGCCGCTTACCATCCCGGAAGATAGAAACCGCCGCTGAAGCATTGGAGATTATGGAAAGGAAGCTAATTACTGTTTTAGCGGTAGTGGATGCCAAGACCAAGTTGGTGGGCATAATCCACCTCCACGATCTTCTGGGTCGCGGCGAGATACGCTTTACCCCGTGAGTAGTTGCGGGGCTCGAGGCTGTCCGGGAACGCGGACGGACCATTAGGACATATGATGTAAATGGCGCCTCGATTGGAGGCGTTACCGGAGGACTTCATGAAAATGAAGAAGGAAGATCTTGAATATTTTCAGGGTTTGCTGCAAAAGCAGTTGGATGATCTGGTTCGCGGGGCGGGTAGAACCGTAGAGGAAATGACGGAAAGCGAGGGCAAGAACTCGTTCCCCGACCCAACTGATAGAGCGTCAATGGAATCCGACAGGAACTTCGAGCTTCGCATTCGTGACAGGGAAAGAAAACTCATAAACAAGATCCGGAAGGCTTTGGAAAAGGTGGAAGACGGCACATTCGGTTTTTGCGAAATCTGCGGCGAACCGATAGAATTTAAGCGCCTGGAGGCAAGGCCGGTGACGACTCAGTGCATTGAGTGCAAGACCTCGGCCGAAGAGGAAGAAAAACTGAGAAAGATCTGATATACGGATTCTTAGTTTCCAAGCGCCGGAAATCCGAATTAGCGGAATTTTAAATAGATGTATTCAAAGTATACTGAGACGAGCGGCGCGCCTGCTAGTCTCGGAAGATATGAAAGCGCCGATTTGTCGCTGGGTCCTGGTCATGTAGCCGCAATAAAAGCCCGTGGGCCGGCGGGATATCCCGATTTAAGGACGCATGATTTACTTGAGCCGCCCAAAGGGCGTCTCCGGGAAAAACCGTGAGTATACCTGCAATTCCTGAACCCGCGAGATTAATCATAAGCGTTTTATCAGCGGACGAAGAAACTCATCGCGATGCTTCGGCATGAAATCGAGATCGAATTCGGCTCCATGGACGAGAGCCTGGGACCGCTTGATTTTAAGTTCACTTCGGTATATGATAAAGAACTTGGGTCTGGAGTAAGGAGATGGATTTGGTCATTCTTGCGGCTCCTGGACCGAGGGCGCCTGGCGGAAGTAAAACGCCGCACAAATAAAATTGAGCAAAACTATGCGGACCGGGGTAAACGACGATTCAATTTGGACCCCGGCATGCTGACCCTGGGAAATTTCGTGCTTGCTACGGGCAAGAACAATGCCCACAGAATATATCTGGCCGACGGCATATTCGCAGATTTAACTCTCATTTATAGAGCAAAATCCTTCCAGCCGCTGGAATGGACTTATCCTGATTACGCCGATTCCCAACTGATCCAAATATTGAATAAACTAAGGGAGAGCTACAAATGCCAATTGACTGCGGCGGCGAACCCCATATAAAAAGCATGACAGGATTCGGTCGAGGGCACGCGAGCCTCGGCAATCTTGAGGTAATAGTTGAAGTAAAAGCTGTAAATCACAGGTACTTAGAGATTTCATTGAAAGGCCCAAGGATATATTCGGGCTTTGAACCTGATGTCCGCAAGGTTGTCTCCGAAAGCATCAGCCGAGGGAAATTCGATATAGTCTTGAACAGAATCGGGGACAAGGGCGCTTTCACCCAGGTTACCTATAACGACGCGTTGGCGACAGGTTATTACAACTCTCTTTTGTTGATGAAGCAGAGTTTGGGCTTGAAAGGCGAGATCTCGGTCTCAGACATGCTGACTCTTAAGGATATTCTCCAGCCTGTTGAGCAAGACACCGGAATCGAAGACGAATGGCCCGTCTTGGAAGCCAGTGTGCGAGACGCTATCAAAAAATTGGACGAGATGCGGAAAGTGGAAGGCATGGCCCTCTGGGCCGACATGGAGAAACGGTTAGAGAAGATCAAGGATATGGCTGAAGCGATCCGCCCTCTGGTCGGCGAAATAGCTGCTGTGGCGAAGGAGAGATTGACCAAACGCGTTCAAGAATTGACCGGCGGCGTTCAAATTGATCAAGACCGGCTGGCTCAGGAAGTGGCGTTGATTGCCGAAAGATCCGATGTGACTGAGGAACTGACCAGAATAGACAGCCACTTGGCTCAGTTCATGAGTCTCGGGAAAATGGGATCACCTTTGGGACGGAAGCTGGACTTTTTGCTTCAGGAAATCAATCGTGAAGTCAATACATTGGGGGCTAAAGCCGGCTCGACCGATATCTCTCCCTATGTAGTGAATATGAAAGCGGAACTGGAAAAAATTAGAGAACAAACTCAAAATATCGAGTGAGGGTTAACACATATGGCTCGTGTAACTGTTGAAGATTGTCTCGAGAGAGTGGAAAACCGTTTTGCGCTGGTTATACTGGCTTCGAAACGAACAAAGGAGCTCAAAAGAGGGGCCCCACTTACCGTCCATGACAGGGATAACAGGGAAGTGGTAATGGCTCTCAGGGAGATAGCCAGGGGAACGGTCAAAGGTAGGAGAGCTGAAGATACGGTCGAAAAGGCTGGTGTTTCCGTCGATATCAAAGCCTGATGCCAAGACAGAAGCCCCCTGTGCGATCTGAAAACTTCATCTACGGCGTGCATCCCGTGATGGAAACTGTGATAGCCGGCAAAAGGAAGGTGGAGGAAATCTATCTGGCCAGAGACCTCACTCCGCAATGGAGCAAGATCCTTGAACCACTTTCCATCCCTTTGATAAAAATGGACAATGCTAGAATCTCGGCTATCACCGGCGCCGATCACCATCAGGGCATTGCCGCCAAAGCCCAGCCTTTCCCTTACTGGAGCATAGAGGATCTGCTCTCGAGCGCTGTTGAAGAACCACATATTCTAGTGCTTTTGGACGAAATCCAAGATCCTGCCAACCTGGGGAACATCTTGAGAATTTCCGAATGCCTCGGAGCATCCGGAGTGGTGTTGACAAAAGACCGGGCGGTTCCTGTAACGGGAGCCGTGGAGAAGTCCGCAGCAGGCGCTTCGGCCCATATTCCGGTGGCGAGGGTCGTGAATCTGGCTAGAACCATAGAGCAACTGAAGGAGGCGAATTTTTGGATATTCGCTGCGGAGGCTGGAGCCCCCAATCTTTATTACGAGACTGATCTCACCGGAAAAGCGGCTTTAGTCCTTGGGTCGGAAGGTAGCGGTATTCGCCGTCTGGTAAGAGAGAAATGTGATTTCGGCATTACGATACCAATGCAGGGCAAAATAGACTCTCTCAATGTTTCTCAAGCTGCTGCGGTCATACTCTCGGAAGCTTTAAAGCAAAGAAAAACCAAGCGTCCCGAAAACAACGCCTAAGGGATCGACCCATGAGACTCTTTGTAGACCCGGACTGCGAACTTGAAGTCTTCAATAATGACCTTACCATCGTAATCACAGCGCAGGAAGGTTCCGCCCCTGAGACGCATCTTTCGCAAGGTTCCCCCAAACCGGACAGGCACATGCTGCTTGGCATGGCTCAAGCCGTAATGTTTGCAGTGGAGGAGTCGGATCCGGACATGGTGAGATTCATGGAATCGGCCAGAGTGGTTCTCAAGGATGGAGAAGTCTCGAAAGAAACTAGCGTCCAACCTCTTAATAGTCCGAGATGACTCCGGCAGGTACGGAGCGCTCGTTATCGGGCTCGGTCAAGGCGGCAAGCGCATTGCCAGGCAAGTTGTTCGCCGTTTCACCGGAACCATACGACTCGACATCCCTTGAGGCATGTGTCAAAGGGGATTGGAACAACTATCGGATTCGGGAATCTCATTATTATCTAGAATGGGAGACTTGATATGAAAAAACTTGTTCCAGCGCTTGTCTTGATCCTTGCCGCGGGAGTCTGTTGTGTTTGGGCGGCGGCCGTCAATATAACAGGTAATTGGCAGGCAAATGTCATGGGAACGGTCATAAAGGCCGGCGTGAATCAGAAGGGCGGGGCTATTGAAGGTGTAGCTAACGTATACAATCTCTTTGGGAAAAAAGACGTATATCACTTCTCGGGGATAGTCGAGAATGGAAGAGTCAACGCGTCTCATCATAGCGGGCATGTCTTTAGCGGAAATGTTTCCTCCGACGGCCGGATAGTGGGCGTCCTGCGCACAGCGGGAGGCCACAGATTTGATGTAGTCGCCACGCGTTTCTAAGGAGCGAGAATGGGGATTTGCTTTGACGCCAAGACCGGCGCAATGATCAGAACCATATGGTTTCTCGTGGCCATGATACCCGTAATGCTGATGGTGTGGCTGCTGGGTATGCTTTCCCTTGTACTGGTGTCGCCACTGATCATATACGCGGGTTTGAAAGGAACTCATCTTAAGGACCCATTGAGAAATAAGGCGATTTCTTAGCGCTCTGTGGCGCAAGTTCGATTATGCGTTCCCAATTACGGCTTTTCGTAAATACGTCGCATATTCTTGCAGGATGCGGCGCCCTTCGCGAACCGCATCGTTTGAGGTCTTTGCTGGACAGATGCGCTCCGCTTCAGGCGCCACATCTTACGGGAGCAGGATAGACCGGAACCAAACGACACCGTTATTTGCGAAAACGACCACTAAGGAAACAACGCTTACGTGTTAACAGGCTTTGGATATTACACAGGCTGGAAGGATTGATACAGAGCAGATATTACACCATTCAGGGCATAAAGTGGGAAGCCCGATTCTTCGCAAAAGGCGAGTCATTTCCGGAAACCGACGTGAAAGCCCCTAAACAGGGCGTGTGGGCGCATCAAGCCGATCTGGATTGGGAGCGCCCCTCGTATTTGGGTAATTCGTGGAAATCGATAAATCTGGAAGCCGCAATCCGCTATTTTCCCGCCAAGAAATAATCTCTCGCCGACTTTTGAACACCCGTGATCGATAAACGCAATCTAGATACTAATCGCGCGCAAGGCTGTATTTGGGGCTTCCGTCCTCAGCTCGATAGTCCTTTCTGTCTGCCGCCGCGGTCAGAGTATCAATCCTCTTATGAAGCTCTACGATTTCAGGGTCGTCAGCCGTCAACAGCGACCAACTCTTGAATACGGTCTCGTCCACGGCGCCATTCTCGAAAAATACGACGACTTTCTCAATGTCACCGGAGTCCGAGAGGGCCAGATTCACTGTGCGGATGCGTTCAAATTGCGCTTCCGAGGATGGGAGGAGTTCCAGGCGTAATCCATCGGGAGTGCTCTGCTCCTTGTTTACGGTAAACTTCCGTAGCCCGCCGCTTCCTAGTTCCTGGAGTAAGGCCATAAGCGGATCGGACATTTTTGAGGCGTCTCTCTCGCCGTGTATGTGAAAGAACTCTTGGTCGGAACCATCGTGGATCAGCGTGACAAATTTGCCGTCGGACAGTATCTCGGCATTCACATCACCGGTGAGCTTTAACCGGAACATGCTCGGCTTTTGAAACAGGAGGCTGCCGTCAACAGTAAGGGACTTCTTGAATAAAGGAGAGCTCTTTGTCTTGGTGAACTCGGCTCGAAACTGTCGAACCAAGTTCGACTTCGCTTCTATGGCGGGCATGAGCTCATTGAAGTCAGCCTTCCGTATAGGCTCGTTATTTGCCCCACAGGCATACATCAATGCAATTATAATCAAAAGAAATAGTAATTTTGCCGCTTTAACCATCATGCTAGGTTCACCGCTTTGTAAGTCAATTATGATCCATCCGATCTCACGTCCACAATTATGTAGTGACGGACCGCACTTGAAGCGCGTTACAATGGCTGAAGAATTTCCTGCCCCGCGGGTTTATCTGTACGAACCCGCAGTCAAATAAAAGTTCCCGGAGGATCTTTGCGCTTCGCCGGAGCTCTTTTCTTCCAAAACGCGACTCCAACCAGGAAAGCGACCGTAGGAGTTGACGGTCGGCGCAATTCCCCAATTGGGTCTGTTCCACAGCCCCATTTTCGTAGGCCCCCAATCGGGAGACAGAAGGAGAAGCCGACGCAGGGCCATGTTGAAAGTTCTAGAAGGGAGGTTTGGAGGGAAACCTCTTGCAAGAAGATTCCCTCCATCGCATTTTCATGGGAAGGGTTTTCCCTGTGAACTATCATTTCGATTATAACGTAGAAGAAATCACTATTCGCTGAATTTCGTTTGTTCCCTCATAGATCTGAGTGATTTTTGCGTCCCTCATGAATCTCTCCACAGGGTATTCAGTTATGTAACCATAGCCTCCGAGCACCTGGACCGCCTCTATGGTCGTGGCCATGGCGACGTCGGCGCAATAACACTTGGACATGGATGAATGCCTGATGATTTCAGGCGGAATCTTGGACAGGTCCTTCTTGACGTGAAAGTCAAGTAATGCGCAGGTCTTGTACAGAAGCTGCCTGGCAGCGGTAGTTTTCATCGCCATGTCGGCCAGCTTAAATCCGATGGCCTGATGCTTGATGATCGGCTTGCCGAATACTTCTCTCTCTTTGGCGTACTGCGTGGCGTATTCGAAAGCGCCTTGAGCTATTCCCAGAGCCTGCGCCGCCACTGAAGGTCTGCTAAAGTCCAGCGTCTTCATCATTATATGAAAACCGTCTCCCTCTCCGGCAAGACGATTCTCGACCGGGATTTCAACGTCCTCAAAAATCAATTCTCTGGTGTCTGAGGACCGGATGCCAAGTTTGCTTTCTTTCTTGCCTATTGTGAAGCCCGGCGTGCCTTTCTCCAATATGAAAACACTGGCGGCCTTGTGCTGCTTTTCGCCGGGGTTGGTGATGGCGTATATGGTGTACGTATCGGCTACGCCGCCGTTGGTGATGAACTGCTTTGAACCGTTGAGGATGTACTTGTCCCCTTTGCGCACCGCTCTTGTCTTCAGCGCTGCGACATCAGAGCCTCCTTTGGCTTCCGTCAGGCCGAAAGCCGCAAGCGTCTCCCCTGTTGAAAGAGGAGTTAGATACTTTTCCTTCTGCTCGTGATTTCCCGCCAGAATTATCGGCAAGCTTCCAAGTTCCTGGCAAGACGGCATCAAGGCCACAGAGGCGTCAGCTTTGGCCAATTCCTCAACAACTATGCAGTGCGAAATCATGCCGGCGGCCATACCGCCGTACGCCTCAGGGAAATCTACGCCCATGAGGCCGTTTTCACGCATTATCTCTAACATATCGTACGGATACTCGCCCGTCTTGTCGCGCTCTTCGGCGCCTGGGGCGACTTTCTCTTTGGCCAAACGTCGGACCATGTCCTGAAGCATTTGTTCTTCTTCAGTTAGGCCGAAGCGTTCCATTTCTTCCATGAGCTTCCTCCAAATATTCGCGCGATGAGTAATGGTCGATTAATGTCGATTGGATTACTTATACTCGTAAAAGCCTCTACCTGACTTACGACCGAGGCGTCCGGCTCTGACAAGCTGCTTGAGAAGAGTGGGGGGTCTGTATTTGGAATCCCCGAACTCCTCGTACAAATGCTGCTGGACATGCAGCATAGTGTCCAAGCCCACGAGATCGGCCAAAGCCAACGGGCCGATGGGGTGATTGGCGCCCAGCTTCATGCCCTCATCAATCTCTTCTTTGGTCGCCAGACCTTCCTGCAACACGAATATGGCTTCCGTGATCATGGGCACGAGGATGCGGTTAACCACGAATCCCGGGGCTTCCTTGACTTCGATGGCGGTCTTGCCCATCTTCTTGGAAAGGTCTTTGATTATGGCGACGGTTTCATCCGATGTTGCGATTCCGCGGATCACTTCCACGAGTTTCATAACCGGCACGGGGTTGAAAAAGTGCATGCCGATGAAACGTTCGGGACGTGATGTTACCGCGGCCATCTCAGTCACGCTGAGGGCTGAGGTGTTGGACGCAAGTATTGTTGATTCCTTAACGATCCCATCGAGTTGCGTATAGAGGGACTTCTTGAGATCCATTCTTTCGATAACGGCCTCGATGATCACGTCAGCGTCTTTGGCTGCGTCGGCCAGGGCAAGAACACCCTTTATTCGAGCCTTGACCGCGTCCGCGTCGGCCGCCTGAATCTTACCCTTATCAACTGAGCGCTTCAGGTTGCCCTCGATGATTGAAACGCCTCTGTCGATAAATCTTTGTTCCACGTCGTTCAGATAGACCTCGAAACCGCTTTGCGCGGCCACCTGAGCAATGCCGGCTCCCATGAGACCGGCGCCTATAACTGCTATCTTCTTAACTTCCATACCGTTTTCTCCCTCTCCCGGGGTTGACTTCCCGGGGAATTCTCACAAAGACATCCTGGACCCCGGAAGCGAAGCCGTCGAATTCTCGAGGCCGGTTCGCCCTGTGGGGGCATGAGGAACAATTCGGTCAGACGTGACGCAAGTAAGCGTTACTTACACAAAGAGACCGTTTCTCGGCCGGGAGCGAAGTCTTGGGAGCGATTTGGGGTGTAATTGCCTGGATAGCAACGACTAACGAATCTCCAAATCCACCGTTCATGAGTTGACGCTAGCGGCCTGGAGTAATTATTCCTAACCTTAACTGAATATCAGACGACAATGGATTGATCAAGGCAAATACGCGGCGCTGAACGACAATACGAATCTTCAGCGGGGAGAAACTTGCAGGGAAGAGAACAGCCTTCCGATGGGCGCCATATTCCGACCAAATTGAAGGCGCTAAAGGACTGGTTTGGCATTACGACCACGCATACTCGTAGGATGTGGCGCCATTGCGAGCCGCGTCTGTCGAGAAAAGTTCGTCACGTAGGGGCGGAGTTTACCTCCGCCCGCTCTAATAACAGCGTAGGGTCGGGGATAAACCCCGACCCTACGCTGAACTTCCCGGTGGCGTCAGGTCTGAGAGGTATTTCCGGATCGATCCACTAGCGTTCGAGAAAACGAAAAACTTCATCTCCATCGATTTGCTTTCCCCGGTCAAGCTCGGCTAGACCCGTGAGGATCTCCGTGCGCAGTTTGTTTCGAGCGGTCAGCCGAGTCAATGCTTCTTGAAGAATCTCGGTCTCATCGGCGTAATCACCTGACACGTATAGCTCCCGAACCATCGCTTCAAGCTCGGCGGTGATTTCAATGCTCAAGGTTCTTCTCCTTCACATATGGGCCCGGGTGTTACAAATTGAATTTAACACCATTCAACACATATATATAACTATTTCCTTCGGATGTCTTCACGAGGGAGGGGATAAATTTGAACCCGTCGCCGCTCGGCATGGCCGGCTTTGCGGCAAAAAAAAATCATTTTACGGCCGGGAACCGTTTCAGGTCCGTGTATCGGAAGTCCCATTCCGGCGTGGCCAAGGGCCCATTGACTTTGGCAGGATACCATGGACTGATTTCGGACCGGGGATTCTTGAGCACGTGGATTTCCTGCGCGGGCATGAAGCTCTGGGCAAGCAAGAAGATCCTTTCGCCGGAGGCCTTTGCCGCTACGTCCACCACCATTACGCAGTGTCCAGGCGAGCCTCCCTGGATGAATATGTCCCCGATTTCGATTTTCGAAGGGTCTTTTACTGCCGCAAGCTCTTTCGACAGAGACAAGGTCCCCGCGTAGTTGAACACCACATCGAGGTATTTCCTGAAGTTCGCATAGGAAGTGTCCTTCACTGCCGACTTGTACCAGGATACCTTGTTTCCCAAGACCTTGGGTCGCTCGCCGTCACGCCATTTCGGCCATGAAGCCAAATCTCCGCTGGTGAAATGGAAAGCGATCGAGTCGTCGTATCCCCGACTCCGGAGGTACTCGGCCCTCAATCGGATGAGAGCGTCGGCGCATTGCTGGAGATCGGTATTGCCTACATCCACGTCCAGGACCGCGTAGTGAGCGGATTGATTACGTTTTGGTCGGCCGTTGTAAAGCAACACCAGGTGGGAACCAGGCTTCAAGGGCAAACAGCTCAGCCAGGCCCCGAAACTTCCTTTCTCGACAGGCAGCCTCTTGAAGCCCGGAGGAGGGGCAATACGTGATTCGATGGACTCGTAGGCTGCGCTTTTCAACCACGGGTAATCTTTAACCGGGCCTTCCTTGCCTGCGGCCCAAACTGGAACGCGCGGGATGACGATCATATCCGCCACGAGGATAGTGTCCGCCATGGGGACGGTCATAAACAAGGCCATTAACGCCGAAAGGCGCATTCGGTGTCCAAATCTACTCGTAAACCAAGTCGTTTTCATTCGGTAATGCCTCCTCAGGTAATTATGATGGATGTTCGTGAGGACGGGCAACAGAAATTGCCGGAATTGAGTGAGCATTCGGCGCCGGGGGAAAGATTGCAGACAAGTTTGATTATGGCTCACTGAGACCGATCTTGGGAATTGCTTTTCACTCCGGTAAGTGCTGAAATAGTGAAGCTTCGGCTCCTTAACGACAAAGTTCCCTTTACGGCGCCTGCTTGATGGAATCATTCAAGAGCGAAGAGCGAGGATGAAATGGATCTGGAATTTGACGTAATTATTGAACAAGATGAAGATGGATATTATTTCGCAAGAGTCCCCGAACTTCATGGCTGTCATACCCAGGCTCCTACAATGGATTTGCTTATGGAACGGGTGAAAGAGGTTATTGAACTCTGTCTTGAAGATCAGGGCATTCCGGAAAGGGCGCCGCGCCCGATAGAAATCCGTAGAGTCAAGGTAGCCTATGACCAGAATGCCGCGACTTGACGGAAAAGCGCTTGTGGCTGTTCTCCAAAGGATCGGCTTCTGGATAGACCGGATCAAAGGAAGTCATCACATCCTAAAACATCCTGATGGACGCAAAACAACTGTCCCTATTCATTCAGGTGATATCATCCGACCTAAGCTATTGAGCGCCATCCTAGAGGACTGTAATTTAACCAAAGACGATCTCATTAACTTGCTATAATAATTGTTGGATAAGAGCCGCTTGCTATTCAGACCTTGCGGAATTCCAGTAAGATAGGATGCGGTAACCAACGGGAACGGGATCGTTCGAGGTCTGTTCTCGACGGATGCGGTTCGCTTCGCTCGCCACATCCTGTTAAGAAAGCGTACGCGAGACGGCGTCATAGACCGCTTTAGAAATATCGGGTTTTTCCTTCGTGATTTTTTCTCGTTCCCAGGCTCCAGCCTGGGAACGCTTGCCGAGAGGCTCCGCCTCTCATCGTAAACGAAGTCGTTGCTGCGGAGATGAGCAAGGAGATTGGAAACGCCTCTTGAGATCACCAGGAAAATCGGAGATCCGGACGCAGAGGAAGTCACGCGCGAAGCCATCAGCGAGGCGCCAAGTCTGATCCGGTCAACGGCGCCGGGAAATTGACAAACCTAGAGTCATCACTCGACATTTTTCCTTCCGTCGCCTCAATCCTCCCACACACTATACTGAAATCACGCACATAGCCCACACCTTATTTATTGGTAAAAAGTTGTTGCAAGTTTCATTGACCTGAAAAACCGCATATGCTATCATCCCAAGAACGACAGGTAACGTCATCAGAGAGGCCTCTCTTCATAAGCTCACTCCCGGACCTCTCTGATGAACACAGATAAATGTAGCGTCCCAAGAAAATAAGTTACTTACATCAGGCCCCCAGCGCCGGCAAGAAAGAGTTGGCGCCCGTTTCCGACAAAGGAGGAAAGATGGCAAGAGTCGCACTCATCGGAGTTGGACAAAGCGCTTTTGTGAGATCATACCCGGGTTCCATCAGGGAATTGGCTTTCGAGGCATATAAGGAGGCCATGCAGGATTGTGGAATAAAATCCACTCAAATTGACGCCTCCGTAGTCTGCTCCGCTCCGGAGTACGACAAACAAAGAACCCCGGCCGGTTTGATGGCGGAATACCTGGGGCTCAACCCCCAGCCGACTTTTTATGTCGAAAGTGTCTGCTCTTCGAGTTCTTCCGGGCTGCGCACGGCTTATGCGCTAATCGCTTCCGGATTGCACGATGTGGTCCTGGTGCTGGGTTTTCAGAAAATGTCCGAAATCTCTTCCGCGGAATCTCAAGAGCGCATGGGCCGAGGCGCTGATATTCAGTGGGAAGCCCCATTCGGAACCATGATGCCCGCTTACTATGCGTTGCACGCCAGGGGGCATTTCAGCAAATTCGGGACTACCGAAGACGACCTCGCGCTGATACGACTGAAGGCCGCGGAATATGGCCAGATTAATGAAAAGGCGGTCTTCCGCAAGTCTTTGACCATGGACAAAATCATGGAGCCCAAGTATATAGCGACTCCCCTTAAGACATTCGATTGCTGCGCGAACGCCGACGGCTCTTCGTGCTTGATCCTCGCTTCCGAAGAAAAGGCGAAAGATCTTTGCAAGAAACCTGTGTGGATCAAGGGCTTGGGCATGGCCACAGCGCCTATAAACATGGCGTCCAGAGACGGGTTCAGCGGTCTGAAATGCGCTCAGCTCGCGGGGCAAAGGGCTTATCAAATGGCCGGCATTACGGCGAAGGATGTAAATGTCGCCGAAGTTCACGATTGCTTCACCATAGCTGAGATGATGGCCTACGAAGACCTCGGCTTCGCCGAACCGGGGCAAGGGAAAGAGCTGATTCGGAACAAAGAAACTTACAAGGAAGGCAGAATCCCCGTAAACGTGGACGGCGGCCTGCTTTCAAAGGGACACCCCATCGGAGCCACAGGCGGATCGCAGATCCGGACGATCGTCCTCCAACTGAGGGGCGAGGCCGGGCCAATGCAGGTCCCCAACGCCAAGATAGGGCTCGTTCATAATATCGGCGGCGTCGGCATATACGGGAACGTCAGTATCTTTGGGGCGGAATAATTTGGAGGGACGACCATGGGATTTGAGCAATTCGGTGTAATCAGTTTCACTGCGGCCACCAAGGCCGATAAGTTTGTGGAATTCTTGCAGGACAATCAAGTGGCCGGCGTCGCGTGTCGAACTTGCGGGGCCAAATTCTTTCCTCCAAGGAGCGACTGTCCGGTTTGTCTCTCCAGCGACATGGAGTGGTTCCCAATTTCCGGAGTTGGGACGCTTCTGACATTCACCAAAGCCATGTACGCTCCCGCGGGTTTCGAGAAGGACGTGCCCTACTGCTTGGGCGTGGCCGAATTCAGTGACGGCGTGAAGGTTTTCGGACGGCTCGACAAGTCGTTGAGCGACGATGTCATCAAACCGGGCATGAAAGTTAAGTTGCAAGTAGTCAATCTGGATGGCGACCGTTTGAGCTACGAGCTCACCGGGGCATGATCACAAGACCTCCTTGAGTGGCTTCGCAGAGCTTAGGCTAGCGAAATGGCGGCTACATGGCCGCCATTTTCCGTTCTGGAGGAAGTCGTGGAACTGAAGATCTTCTTTCGGAAGTATTTCCGCGCTTTTCGGGTATAGTCGAGGTATAATAACCCAGGAGCAATACACGATACTGGTTACCGTCGTGATCGGTAGCGCTGTGGTCCCCACGCTAATAGCTCAGTGGTTTTTTGAGCCGAGGCATCGCGAATTGACCGGAGATTGGCAGAAATGACTTATATTTCGAGGAGATATGTGCAATGTTTAAGAAGATTTTAGTAGCGTTCGATGGTTCGGAAGGTTCCAAGAAAGCGTTAAGAAATGGGATAGACCTGGCCCGTTGCTGCGGAGCGGACCTTCACTCCATATCCGTTGAGGAAGATCTGCCGCATTACGTGGCGACCATTGGCGAATTTGAAGAAGTAAAACAAAAGGCCGACGCCTTTTTCGCGAACTTGACCCATGACGCGGTCGAACAGGCTAAAGCAGCCGGGGTGACGCTCACTCCCCATGTGGTGGCGGGCCACGAGGTCGAGAGCATAGTGGATTTCTGCCGTGAAGGCGAATTTGACGTGGTCGTGGTAGGATTCATGGGTCACAGCAGGATCTACGAACGTATCTGGGGGGGCACGTCCCGGACCATTACCCGGCTTGCTCCGTGTTCGGTCCTGGTGGCCAAATAGGCCGTGCAGCCGACACCGGAATGATCCCTTTGAACGAAGCAGGATTTACGATTTGTCGATAACAGCGTTGATCGCATTTTCCATTGCAGCTCAACTCATTTCCTTACCGATATTGCTGTACGGGGTTAAAGGGTCCGGCAAATGAGTTCATTTTTCAGTCCGCTGCAAATAGTTATTGACGCTGGGTGGCGCAGCAGAGGAATATAGTACTAGGACCTAGTTTCGGGCCTCAAGTTACTTGCCCGGCCTCCGGAAAGGCTTCCGATTTATGCCGGAGGCCACCGGGAAGATAGGACCGCGAGTGGTCCATGAGCACTAGTCTCATTTCATCCCGTGGGGACTGCGGACGGAAAAGGGTAACGCCCGTATTACCGGTCTCTTGCCCCGAAGGGAGGCTTTGTAGACCAGAAACCGGCTGACTCCGGTAAACGATTTTTCATCAATTCCTGGAAACTCAACCATTTGTCACGATCAAAGAAAGGAGGGGAAAAGGCGCTACACTGATCCAGCACCAGAGCTATTTCGGCAGTTCCCACAAGATTGGGAATTATCTAATTCTTAAACGCTTTTCAAACCAGGAGGAAAAGCATGTTTATCCAAAAGACCGATTTATTGAAAGACCTGGGCGCCGAAACAGTGGGTGAAATCAATAAGATCATGGTTGAAGAGACTTACGGCGTCGGCCAGGTAGTCTTTACTCCTAAGGACGCGGCCAACCACCTCTATATCTTGGCGGAAGGGGAAGTAAGGCTCAGCGTCGGAGAAGAGGCTGAAATAGACTATACGGTGAGCCATCCGGGGGAAGTGTTCGGATGGTCTTGCATGGTCGATCGGGAAACCTATCCGGCTAAGGCCGAGTGTATGGCTCCCACAAAGCTTGTGAAGATAGAAAAGAAGGCCGTGAGCCAAATTCTCGCAACCCGCCCGGCCGACGGAATGCTTTTTTTCAAAAGGTTGGCCGGATGTGTGGCGCAACGGCTTTGGGGCAGCTATCAAGCGTTTCTCTCGGAAGGAAGCCTCAAGGGGATAACGTCGTACAGGCACCGGACAGGTAGTGGCCGGCGCCGAAGATTAACAAGTCCGGATAGGCCGTTGCGGAATCCGTGTAATAGCTCACAGGGAAACCCCTTCCTGCAAAAAGGGGTTTCCCGAACCCCTCCTCAAAAACTGCCGATATGTTGTCTGGTTAATGGTCGTAACCGTCCTTCAAACAAATCCTTCAGCGCCCAGCGCAGCTTGCCTGCAATGTCGTTTTCGCCGGCGCCCCTAAACGAACCTTTCCAAGGCATAATTGTCTCTGGACAGAGTAGCCGTACCCTGTTAAAAGGCAAAGCTACAAAATACTCCGAAGGAGAGGAATATTGGCAGGAAAACAACTCGTTATATTGGCCGTTTCAATGGGTCTTCTATTTGTTGGAGTGATGATGGCTCACGCTGCGGACCCCGCTGAGGGAGTAAAAATTGAAGTGCTCAAGGAAGGCACAGGCCCGCAGCCCGCAAAAGGACAGACGGTGGTCGTGCATTACGAAGGCATGCTCGAGGACGGGAAAAAGTTCGACAGCTCGTTGGATCGTGGCAAGCCCTTCGAGTTTACGGTCGGTGTCGGTCAAGTTATCCCCGGATGGGATCAGGCGTTGCAGAAGATGAAAGTGGGAGAGAAGGCTAAGATCACGATCCCTTCCGAATACGGATACGGAGCCAGAGGAGCTGGGGGTGTGATTCCGCCTAACGCTACATTGATATTCGATGTGGAATTGTTGAAAATCAAATAACGACTGACGCCCAGTTTTAATGCAGGCTAATTCCAAAACCAAGTCGGGTAGCCCATGGCCGGCTACCTGACGCGTTTCAAAAGTTGGGAATCACAGTCCCTGGGAGTCTAATTCAGCTGGTAGCGCCCTTTATGCCTTGATTTTCTTGCGCGTAGACCTTACCAGCGCGTTATGACGCCGTGGCGTTAACGCCCGATTGGGAACCGGCCCCCCTTCTTTCCCCAGAGAATGCTTGGCAAAACGGCCCGACAGCTCCCTATGATTTATGCTCTTGATAATAGTTGTCGCTGAATATGTCAGCGTATTTCAGGATCCAGTCGATCACCGCGTCCATGCCAAGGTCACGGCCGGCCTTTTCCGATTCGATCCACTTGTGTCGATCGATCTCCTTGCGCTGAATATCCAGATATTCCTTCAAATCCATCTGACACCATGCAACTCGTTGTGGATAAAGGCAAATTCATGTAATATTACTCCCTGAATCATTCATAGCCACCCCATTGTAACATGTCAAGCCTTATGTTTTGGGGATTGCGATGCACTCACGGAGGCTCCACTTATGAATCCCTTGCGGACCGTGCAAGAGCTGGGACAGTCGATATGGTATGATAATCTAAGCAAAGAAATCCTGAAATCTGACGAACTTAGAAAAATGATTGAAGAGGATGGAGTGACAGGGGTTACCTCCAATCCCACAATCTTCCAAAAAGCGCTTTCCAATGAAAGATTCTACGACAATGACCTGCATTCATTGGTAGACACCGGACTGGACGCTCAAGGTATTTATGAAGGGCTGGTCATAGAGGATATCAGGGAAGCCGCTGATCTACTTGCCCCTGTTTATGAAAGAACTCAAGGAACGGACGGCTTCGTCAGCCTGGAGGTCCCGCCCGCTCTAGCTTACGACAGAGCAGGAACAGTTTGTCAGGCGCAACGGTTGTTCGCTCTTGTAGATCGAAAGAATCTTATGATCAAGGTTCCCGGGACTCATGAGGGCTGCGAAGCGACCAGAGAACTCATAGCGTCTGGCGTAAACGTCAACGTGACCCTGATTTTCTATCTGGAGCAGTATGAGTGCGCGATCTCGGCTTACCTCGCCGGTATTGACCAATGGATAGCGTCAGGTGGCGACCCCAAGAAGGTGGCTTCGGTGGCTTCTTTCTTTGTGAGCCGTTTGGATACGGCGGTGGACGAGCGGATCAAAGAGTCGTCGGATCCGGCAATAAGGGCGGCTGCTCCAGCCCTACTGGGGAAGGCGGCAATTGCAAACGCCAGGATGGCTTATGCCCTTTACAAGAAGGTATTCCACGGGGAACCGTTCGCCGCTCTGAAGGAAAATGGAGCGCGACCTCAAAAGATTGTGCTTGCCAGCACAAGCGCCAAGAACCCCGATTATCCGGATACTTGCTACGTGGATGAATTGATTGGGCCTGAAACCGTGAACACCCTTCCTGCGGCCACATTGGCCGCATACCGCGATCATGGAAAACCCGCATCGAGGTTGGAACAGAATCTCGATGAGTCGCACAGGGTTTTCGATACCCTTGAGTCCCTCGGCATTGACGTGGACCAAATCATGGATCAACTTTTGGAGGATGGTGTGCGCCTGTTTGCAAACTCCTTCGATGAGTTGATAGCGGGTATAAATCAGAAGAGAACGCGTCTCCTCAGGGGGTGGGGACACAGGTCCGCTTCGTTGGGCGCCCTTCAGAAACCTGTTGACGACATTTTGGCCAAATTTGACGCACAAGCGATTTCAGAGAGCATCTGGTCGGGGAATGCAAGTATCTGGACAGAAGACCCGAATGGCGGAATCGGTCGGAGATTGGGTTGGCTGCAGAGCGTCGAGGTTATGGAGGGTGAACGGGCAAGGCTGAAGGATTTTGCGGAAGAAATCAGGTCCGATGGGATCCGAAACGTTGTTCTCCTGGGCATGGGCGGTTCAAGTTTGGCCGCCGAAGTATTTGCGAAATGTTTCGGTGTGGGACAAGGCTACCCCGATCTGAAGATTTTGGACACAACCCTGCCTGCTTCAATCCTTTCGTTGGAGCGAACTTTAGATCTTGAAAAGACTCTATTTATCGTATCCAGCAAATCCGGCGGGACTATCGAGGTGATGTCCCTGTATGAGCACTTCAAGTCTCAAGTGGAAACCGCCGGCCTTCCGGTGGGGCGCCACTTCATAGCCATCACCGATCCCGGAACCGTCCTTGGAAAGATGGCCGCCAAACATGCTTTTCGGAGGACATTTCTCAATCCTCCCGACATTGGCGGACGATTCAGCGCATTGTCATACTTCGGACTGGTTCCGGCAGCCCTTATAGGAGCAGACCTGGACAGGCTCCTGATGCGGGCCGCTCAATCCGTGGAAGCCTCACTGCCGGAAGTCCCTGCGTTGGAGAACCCGGGCCTCTGGCTGGGAGCGATAATCGGCATTGCGGCCACCCACGGGGTCGATAAGCTCAGTATAGTAGTGTCACCCCCGCTCGAACCCTTCGGATTATGGCTTGAGCAATTGATTGCGGAAAGCACGGGCAAGCAGGGCAAGGGAATTCTGCCCATTGTCGGGGAGCCGCTTGGTAATCCGGACACTTATGGGGAAGACAGGTTGTTTGTTTATCTGAGACTGGATGGAGACTGTAGCTACGACCAGCAGATCTCGGAACTTGAGAAGTCGGGAAGACCTGTTGTCACGCAGCGAGTGCACACGGCCTACGATTTGGGCCGGGAAATGTTTAGATGGGAGTTTGCCACGGCTGTATCCGGTGTGGTTCTTGGAATTAATCCCTTTGACCAGCCTAACGTCCAGGAGTCCAAGGAAATTGCCAAACAACTTTTGCAGACCAACAAGAAGGAGGGCAGACTCCCGGAATGTGAACTCGTCGAGATCGACGATCCTAACTTCTTGGAAAACTTGCATGAATTTTTGCGGTCCGTAGGCGCCGGCCGTTACGTGGCGTTGAATGCGTTCCTAGATCCCTCTGAGGAAACCAACGGACTCCTGCAGTCGATGAGGGCGGCGTTACGCGACAAATACAAGGTGGCCACCACTTTGGGCTTTGGTCCGAGATATCTCCACTCCATCGGCCAGATTCAAAAAGGCGGGCCGGCTAAGGGGCATTTTATTCAGATAACGGACGAACACGCTGAGGACATTATGATTCCCGGACTGGGCTATTCCTTCGGGACTCTTAAGGAGGCTCAGGCCATTGGCGACTATGAGGCGCTTAAGAAAAAGGGTAAGCCGGTCATCCGAATTCATCTTAAGAAGGAGGAAGATCTGGGCCGACTTCTGGAGGCGATTCGAATAGTATAGGCGCTGTTATCTCCGGCAAGAATTTTGCGACCCTGAGAAGAAAGTGCTTTTTTTCTCCTCCCTGAAAAGCTAAAGGTGTGCTAAAGACACAGGCGTTAGGTTGGAGCGAGGCGATCACGTTCCAACTGTCTGGCGCAATCAGTGGATAGTTTGACAACGGAGGACTACCGTGAATTTAGATGGCGGCAGACTGAAGGCGGAAACCGAGCTTAGCGAATATCAGCGGAAGCTGGAAAAGATTGACAATGTCATTCTTTGTGTGGCCGAAACGGAGAAGATGATTGCCGAGATCGGGAAATCCCTGGTGAACGATATCGAGCAATATAAGGAATACGCGCTGAAGAAACGCCGCCGCAGATCTTGCGGCTGGAAGGCGCGCCACTACTGGCGCTGAAGGGTCAATTAAGCGTCAAGCGGTGTGAAAGCACGGCCACTTTGGCGGCTCATCTTCACAGATGAAATGATATACCTATTCCCCGGCTACGAGACATACAAACAACTTTTCCCGCTCCCTCCAATAGTCAGCAGCGTCCCTCATTATTTCCAAGAACGTATCGAAATCATCACGGGAATTTCGCGCAAACTCCGTAACCCCGGAGACCAAAATGAGATAGCCGTCCGCCGGGAGCCATTCGAAATTGGTGACGCACTCATCGAAAGCATCCCAATTTTGTCCGAAATAATCGGGAAATTGAAGCGCTATAGACGCCAGGCCAAGGAATTCTTCTTTATTGTGGACTCCATTCCCGTTTATATGTAAACAAGCCAGCCCCTTTCTCTCGCAAAAGACTCGAAAATCATGCGCCTCATGCCCCGCGAGCAAGGGGTAGACCCCGTTATCATCGGGTCCGGCGACAATTTCGTCCAATTTGTTCATAACTTACTCCACAATCAACTTGAATGTATTGTAATGATCATCAGTATAATAAAACTCACCTCCGGAGCCTGCTATGATTCGACGGGCCCCTCTGTCGCGGGCGCCGTGGGTCCTCACGGTATATTCCTTATAGTATCCTCTGGGTTTCAACGGGAGGCGTTTTTCTCGGTTGCCGAATGTGGTTCCGTCTTTGGGGTATGGAAACGGGCCGCCCTGCTTGACCAGCCGGAGTGTTTCTCTAGCTTCGGGAGGCAATGAAATGATCGATATGGCGCCTGGAGCGTCGGCTCGAGCAAGTTGAATCGAGGCGGGCCCCAGATGCCGGTTGTCGCCGACCGCGCCTGGGAGCCAAGCGGTAATGAAACCGGCAATAAGAGCCGTACAAATAGCGATCCACCTAAGATTTATGCTCATGCGAACCCTCACTGCATATTATTGAGATAGTTTATATGGCGGCGGCCGATGACTCAAGGAGTAAATTTTCCCATACGGCGCTCCGGTAAGCCTCAGTGCAGGTTTTGCTCACGCGGATCGGACCGTGGGAAGAAACCGCGTGAAATTCATCCCGAAGCCTATGATTAATTTCCGATGATAAAAGACTATGTTGAGTTTATCCGACGATAGGATTATATTGCACGCGTGCCGAGGATGGCGGCGTTTTCCCGAGTTGGCCCCGATCCTGCGGCAATGAGAATCTCCCCGTGACGCAACGCGGTGGAATCTGAACGATGTGACCCACCTATCTGGTGGGTTTTTTGCTTCCGTTGTCGGCGGAGGCCTGGAATCGTAACACAGGGTTACCCGACAGACGCACTGCTGGTGCGAACTTCGACCTAGCTAAAAGCGAAGCGTGGAATGGGCGCCAAAGACGATTGATCCCGGACTTTCTCGTTAAATAAAGGCCCAGGAGGAGACATGGAGAATACATGGTATGTGGCCGCCGTTTGGATAGGATTGGCCTTGATTGCAAGCGTTATTTCCATGCGGACCGCCATTTCCGTGGCCCTGATCGAGATTTGCGTCGGAGTCATCGGCGGGAATTTTCTAGGCCTGGATCCCAAAGTCGAATGGATCAGCTTCCTGGCGTCTTTCGGAGCAATCTTGCTCACTTTCCTGGCCGGCGCGGAAATCGAGCCTGAAATCCTCCGTAAATACGGTAAGGAGAGTCTAGGGATAGGCTTGGTGAGCTTTCTTTTTCCTTTTCTGGGAGCCATGGCGTACGCGTACGTATGTGTCAAAATGGACCCTCGATGCGTCCATGATCTGCGGGATTGCCTTGTCCACCACATCGGTGGCCGTTGTGTACGCTGTCATGGTCGAGACGGGACTCAACGCGAACCGAACTCGGCAAGATCATTCTAGCGGCATGCTTCATTACGGATCTAGGCACAGTCGTTGCTCTTGGCGCCTGTTTTGCCAATTACAATGTCTGGCTCATTATATTTGCCGCGGTCACTCTAGTTGTCTTGATAATCACCCCGAAATTAACCAATTGGTTCTTTGACACATTTGGAGGCCACGTCAGCGAGCCGGAAATCAAGCTGCTGTTCTTGTTGCTTTTCGGGTTGGGGTGTTTGGCGGCGCGAGCCAATAGCGAGGCGGTCTTGCCGGCTTATCTCCTGGGCCTGGTAATGGCGGGGACTTTCAAGAAACACGCTCCAATGGTCAAGCATCTTCGGACCGCCACCTTTGCAATGCTGACTCCGTTTTATTTCTTGAAGGCGGGAACTCTTATTTCCCTCCCCGCAATCGCGGCGGGATTCGGACTGATCCTTATTCTGCTGGTAGTAAAAGTGGGGGCGAAGTTTCTCGGGGTCTATCCGATGACCAAAATTTTCAAGTTTACTCCCCGAGTCGGCATGTACACCACACTCTTAATGAGCACGGGCCTCACGTTCGGGAGCATTTCGGCTCTCTTCGGATACACGCGCGGACTAATAACTCAGGAACAATACACAATACTGGTTACGGTGGTAATAGGCAGCGCTGTCGTGCCCACTCTGATCGCTCAATGGTTTTTCCAACCTACCGCCAAGGAGAGGGAAGGCGCCTGGCGAACGGAATAGGTAATAGTTCACCGGGAAACCCGTTTTCGCAAAAAGGCGTTTCCAGGACCCTTCTTCAAAAACTCCAATTATTGCAACCGGCTTTCCGCCTGACCACTCTGCCTCTTGTTTTCTCCCCGTCACACTACCTGAGCCACGATGACTTTCAAATACCTGGTTTCAGGCATGGCCAGTAGGAAAGGGTGGTCAGGACTCTGCCCGCGCATTTCCAATATACGGAGTTCTCTTCCGCTTTGACGAGACGCCGACAACAGCACTTCTTCGAAGGTCTGCTGATCCATGTGGTGGGAACACGAGCACGTCACCAGTACGCCTTCCGTGTTCAGTCTGTTCAGGGCTCGCCTGTTTATGTCGATGTAACCTTTCTGCCCTTCTTTGGCCTGGGCCCGGCTCTTTATATACGCCGGAGGATCCAGGATTACCACATCCCAGACGGTTCGGTCGCGTTTCAGAAAATCCAACACTCCGTCCCGGCAAGAGAAGACCTTTTCATCCAGCTTGTTCGCAGTCGCGTTTTGAGACGCCATATCCAAGGCGGGTTGGGACGAGTCAACCAGCACGGTTTCTCCCGCTCCCGCCGCTGCTGCGGCCAGGCCCCAACCTCCGGTGTAGCAGAACAGGTCCAGCACCCGGCTATCCTGGGGAACATATTTCGACATCAAGTCCCTGTTGGACTCCTGATCCAGAAAGAAGCCCGTCTTCTGACCATCCACAACATCCACAGTGAATTCGAGCCCGTTGGAGTCGATGGAAATGCGGTCCGGAAGTGCCCCATACTGCAATTTCTTCTCAAGGGGCAGGCCTTCCAGGGACCTCATTGGGGAATCGTTCCGACTAAAGACGCAGTCCGGCTTCGCCAACTCGACCAGCGAGGAGACAATCGTCTCCTCGAGGCGGTCCACACCGGCGGTCAGACTCTGCGTCACCAGCGTTGAGCCGTACCGGTCAACGATTAGGCCCGGCAGCAGGTCCGCTTCGCCGAACACCATCCGATAATGATCTCTGTTCGGGAAAATTTGCCTGCGCCGATTAAGGGCAAGACTAAGGCGTTCGCTGATAAAGGCTTCGTCTATGGAAGTTCGCCGTCTGGAGAGTATCCTTGCTGTTATGAGGCTTGAAGGATTGGCATAGACCATCCCGAGGAATTCAGCTTTATGGTCTCGAAGTTCGTAAATCTCTCCAGGTTCAAGCTCCGACACGGGAGGGTTTGCGATTTCGTTGGAAAAAACCCATAAATGCCCTTTGCGGATGCGGCGATCACAGTTCTTTCGTAGGGTAATCATTTTCACCTTTTATGGTAGCTATTCTTGGCTCAAGTCTCACGCCTATCGGCACAGGTCAGGTCATGGCGCCCTTGTTTATGTAGTCCGTTTCTCAGCCGGCGCCGTTCCGTTTCTTGGGTTCGATTCTCTCCATGTTGTTCATATAAGGTCTCAGGACCTCCGGAATCGTTACGCTTCCATCCTCATTTTGGAAGTTCTCCAGCAAAGGTATGAGTATGCGTGGGGACGCTATGGCAGTGTTATTAAGGGTATGGCAATACTGGGTCTTGCCTTCCTTACCGCGCCATCTGATCCTGAGTCTCCTGGATTGAAACTCATGGAGGCTGGAACAAGAATGGGTCTCCGAGTACTTGCCGCGGCTCGGCATCCAGGTTTCTATTTCGTGTTTCAACACCTGGCCTTGGCCGATTTCGGCGCCGCAAGCAAGGGCGACTCTGTGAGGCAGGCCCAGTTTCTGAAGAAGTTCTTCAGAGTTGCTCAATAGCAGATAGTGCTCGGACATGGAAACCTGTGGATCGTTCACGCAGACAATGACTTGCTCCACCTTGTTGAACTGGTGAAGACGATAAAAACCTCTGGTATCCCGTCCGTACGAGCCCGCCTCTCGGCGGAAACACGTGGAATATCCGCAATAGTGCTTGGGCAGTTCTTTCTCGTTGAGGATTTCATCCATGTGATAAGAGACCAGGGAAACCTCTGAAGTGCCCACCAGGTAAAGGTCGTCCTTCTCCAAGAAGAACGTGTCTTCTTCCCCTAACGGGAAAAAGCCGGTGCCAACCATTGCCTCTCTGCGGACAAGTTGAGGCACTATCATGGGTTGAAACCCCTTGGAAACAAGATGATCAAGGGCAAATTTGAAGAGCGCGAATTCCAGGAGCGCTCCTTCGTTCTTCAAGAAATACATGCGAGCGCCCGCGAATTTCACAGCGCGAGGCATATCGAGAATGTCCAGGAGTTCAGCCAGCTCCAGATGGTCTTTGGGTTCGAAGCCGAACTCAGTGGGGTCCTTAAATGAGCGCACCTGGACGTTGTCGTCGTCGGAATCCCCTTCAGGGACTTCAGCGAGGGGAGGATTCGGAACCATAAGCATGAGCTGATCGAAGCGGGCCTCAATGTCTTTGAGCTTGGGCTCATTGGCGGTTAGTCCGTCTTTGACCGCCTTGACTTTGGCAACGGCGGCGTCTCTATCTTCTCCTTTAAGCTTCGGAATTTCCTTTGAAATTTTATTGCGATCCGCTCTGAGGTTCTCCACTTCGGCCCGAAGTGTCCTTAGGTCGTTATCCACAGCCAGTAGCTCGTCTATATCCATCTTCATCCGCTTCTTACGGATGCCATCTTTGATGAGTTCAGGATTATTGCGGATAAAAGCAATATCAAGCATTGACCATACTCCTCATTATTGCGCTTGGTATGTAGGGGTACCAAACGGTTTGCGCATGCCGGCAAGATGGAAAGCAAATAAGTATTGTAATCGTTCACGGCGGAGAAATCCGCTTTTTCTATCGCACGACTACTGACGGAATCCCGCTTATTTCCCCGGCTTTTGAGGCCTGGAAAATGCCTGCAGCAAGGCGTTGGATGGCGCTTCCCAGGATTTCTGCTCCATTTTCGCTGTGGGGTCATCGCCAACCGGAAGGTTTGCATCCGGTTCGGCTCCGGCGTCTTGAGCAGGCCCCCCTTGCTCAGGCTGAGCTGAATCTTCCTCTTTCTTGCCGAACTTCTCTTGAATGTATGCCGCAAGCTCCTGCTGCTCCACGGGGAGCAACTGGGCATAGATTTGTTCCAACGTCTCCCTTTCCGTCTTGGTCATTGCCCCTGGGCCTATCTTACGCGACGCCTCAAGCCACTTGCGCTGTCTTTCTGAGAGTCGGGATTCTTCCAATTTCGATTCCTTCTATATGCGGAGAGAATGGTTAATTGTCCAACGTGAATTTACTATCATGCCTCAATTGAGCAAAACTATCAAGAGACTCGCTGCGGCAAGATAAGAAGCTATCGGAAAAAAAGAAAGCATTCCAAAAAAGCGGCAGGAGAGAGCCTTTTTATGAAAATGCGACTGGAGGGGGAGGCAATGCTTGTGACCTAATGATGCAAAGTAGCCTTTTAGACCACGGAGACGTCATTATCCGTCGTTATAGCGAAAGCGGGGGTCCAGAAGGTATTGAAAATTGAGGTGTTTTTCGCATGGGTGGAGCGATAAAATTGTCATTGCGAGCGCAGCGAAGCAATCTCTAATCGCATGTAATAGGGATTGCTTCGTCGCTTTGCTCCTCGCAATGACATAGTTAGTTTTTTTGCCTTTGAAGCAGCGCTTTAAGTCCCCCGCGAAGCTCAAGGAGGACAGTTATTGTGACCAGCGCGGTCACGGCGGTCCGGTGCAAAAGGCGCTCGCCGGACCTTTCCTCCAGGGCTTTCATTGTAGCAAGCATCGCTCAGAATTCGTCCTAGCCTCATCTGGAACCTCAAGATGGTAACAGTTATAATAACAATAAATTAAATGTAATTTCTAATTATATATATCTTTTATATTAAAATAAAATATATGAAATATTCTCAATCTACTGTTAAGTATAAATTTTGTATTGACAACATTTTTCCGCGATGCTATCTCCCTGAGCCGACGAATTGATCACGAAATCTCACGAGGAAAGCCTTGAAAAAACGCACATCTACAAGATCCTTCGGCGTCGGAAAAAGAGAAAGTCACGATTCATCAAGCTTTTACGCTAGAAAACTATACGAAGTGAATCAACAAGGCAGCCGGGCTCACGCCATCGACACTGTGCCGGAAAACGTGCGCAATCAGGTGTTTCAACACTCCTCCGAGAGTATGAACGAATTACCGGACAATTCCGTCGCCCTGATGGTCACATCGCCTCCGTACAACGTGGGTAAAGAATATGACTTGGATTTACCCATGGACGCATACCTGGATCTGCTGAAGAATGTCTTGGTGGAGACCCACAGAGTCCTGGTCCCGGGAGGGCGGGTAGCTTTCAACGTGGCGAATTTGGGCAGAAAACCGTACATACCTTTGAATGCCCACATCTACGAGATCGCCTCTGAAGCAGGCTTCTTAATGAGAGGTGAAATAATATGGGTGAAAGGCAAGGGGGCGTCGGGCTCTTGCGCCTGGGGTTCCTGGATGTCGGCGGGCAACCCTACGCTAAGGGACCTTCACGAATATATTCTAATTTTTTCTAAGGACCGCTTTGACAAACCGCACAAAGGAAAATCCACGATCTCCAAAGAAGAATTCCTGGAAGCCACGATCAGTGTCTGGAACATACCCCCGGAGTCGGCCAAAAGGGTCAGACATCCGGCCCCGTTTCCCGTAGCGCTGGTTCAAAGGCTCATCAATCTTTACACATATGAGAATGAGATGGTGCTTGACCCGTTTATGGGTAGCGGGACCACGGCGGTGGCGGCCCTGGGACTCGGCCGGGACTTTGTGGGCTATGAGATCAATGGGGCGTACGTCGATGTGTGCAACGAGCGGGTTGCTGAAGTAACGGGCCGATGTGTGGCGGTGCAGAAGGTGGGCTAGGGGAGTTGCCTAGGGGTTTTAACCGGCGATAGTTTGGAGCCTAGGAACGAGATAATCGCCTGAATACAAGACCGGATTTGCGAAGCAGTGTACTAAGACGTCCATGCAGCGCCATCTGGAACAAAATCGTAGCCCCATGAATTGGATGAGCGTGGACGTGGAAGCCATAATGAAAGTTTTTGAGGAGGGGTTCGGGGAGGGACTTTTTGCAAAAAGTCCCTCCCCGACAACTCTTTCTAAAGCTCTTAGGATTTGCGACCATTTCTAGTGGACGGTGCAAACAGCCTGGAGGTTTTCTCTGCCGAACGGTGACATGGCTCTCAAGAATTCAATAATTTCCGGGACTTCCTGAATCACATATTCGATTTCTTCATCAGTGTTATATCTGGACAGCGAAAACCGAATTGAACCGTGGACGGCTGTAAAGGGCACCCCCATAGCTCTGAGGACATGGGAGGGTTCCAATGATCCCGATGTGCACGCGGAGCCGGACGAAGCGCACATCCCCTTGTCGTCCATTCGCATGAGGATCGCCTCTCCTTCCACATACTCAAAACCTATATTCAACGTATTTGGTAAGCGTCGCTCCGGGTCCCCATTAATTTGCGCTTTGGGCACAGCCTTTAGCAGGCCGTCCTGAAGACGATCCCGCATTTTCTTGACCCTGGTGTTCTCCTCGACAATGTTTTCAAGCGCTATTCTGGCCGCTTCTCCTAGACCGACGATCCCCGGCACGTTTTCCGTGCCTCCGCGGCGGTTCGATTCCTGGTGGCCCCCAATGATAAACGGAGAGAACCTCGTGCCTTTCTTTACATACAAGGCGCCGATTCCCTTTGGGGAATGCAGTTTGTGACCCGACAACGACAGAAAATTGATGTTGGTGGCGCTTAAGTTAATGTCTATCTTACCCACGGCCTGTACACCGTCCGTGTGCATCAACGCTCCATGCTCCCCGGCAATTTCGGCTATTTCCTCCACGGGAAAGATTACACCCGTTTCGTTGTTTGCCCACATTACCGACACAATCGCAGTGTTGTCCGTGATTTTGCTCCGTACCTCGTCCATGTCCAAATTGCCGTGCTTGTCTACGGAGAGCCATCTTACGGTGTAACCTTTGCGCCCCAGGCTCTTGCACAGGTTGAGCACCGCAGGGTGCTCGACCCTTGTGGTGACTATTTCTCTGCGATCCGGCATGGATTCCAAGGCGCTTAATATGGCTGTGGAATCCGACTCCGTGCCGCCGGAAGTGAATACTATTTCCTGGGGCAAAGCCCCCAATAGACGTGCCAGGTTATCACGGCCCTTCACCACATCGCGGGCCACAGCGCCACCGAACGTGTGCATACTGGACGGGTTGCCGTAACGCTCGGTAAAAAAGGGACGCATAGATTCGAAGACTTCCGGGGCGACCATGGTAGTGGCGTTGTTGTCGAGATATATGGTTTTGGTCATCCCGCCACCTCCTCTACGTAGAGCTCAGGATGGACCAATTCCTTGAGTTTGGCCTCGATACCGGTCTTCGTCAGATCCGCGCTCGGGCACGAAGTGCAGAGTCCTCTCAAAGCCAGGATCACTTTGTTGCCCTCAAGATCTATAAACTCCACGTCGCCGCCGTCGTGTTGAAGCATAGGACGGATTTCTTTTTCCATGACCTCTTGGATTTTGGCTATTTTTTGTAAATTGGTCATGCGTTTGGGGACCGCCTTAATCTCTTCACGGCGTTGTTTCCCTCTGACTTGAGCGATCAGGGCCGCAATCTTGTCGTGACAAAGTCCACAACCGCCGCCGGCTTTAGTATAATTTGTGACTTCGTCAACGGTCTTGAGATTATTAGCTTTGATTTCGGCTATGATTTGCTGGTCGGTCACGCCGAAGCACTCGCAGACAAGTTCGCCTTCCAAGTGCTCAGCCGGGGAAGGTTCATGCCTATAGCAAGCCACCGCCGCATGAAACGCGTCTCTTCCCATCACGGAGCAATGCATTTTTTGGGGAGGCAGACCGCCCAAATAATCAGCTATGTCCTGGTTTGTGACCTTTAAGGCTTCATCAACGGTCTTTCCTTTTATCATTTCAGTGAGGGCGCTACTTGAAGCGATGGCGCTTCCGCACCCGAACGTCTGGAATCTTGCGTCCATAATCCTATCGGTTTGGGGGTCGATTTTGAGGAATAATTTTAGGGCGTCCCCGCATGCTATGGACCCCACTTCTCCGACGGCATTTGAGTCCTCAAGTTCACCCACGTTTCTAGGGTTGAAAAAATGATCCTTCAGCTTTTCGCTATACTCCCACATGGGACACCTCTATATGATAATTGATTACGCCATGAAAAATACCAGACAGCCGGCCACACTTCAAGACGCTGACCGACTTCTTTAGTAAGATGCAAAAAACTCCCATCGGATTCCACGCCGCACACAGTCCGGCACGCGTAAGAAAGGTTTCGTCGCCTTCAAGCCAAGCTCTGGACAAGGCAAGCCTATTTATGAGATTAATTGAGGTTGCGCCATGTGGCAATTGACTCTGATCACTCGGAAAAGGCAAGTTAGGTATGAAATTCAAGGACAAGCTTGATCTCAATAATAGCAATTTTCTGGACTTCATTGTTGACTACAGATTACCCCTTGTGACGTTGATAATGGTCGCAACCGTTGTTTTCGCGTTCCTGGCGCCGAAGTTGCCCACTGACCCGACTCTCAGATCGGGTTTGGACACCACTTCGGAATCATATAAAGAGTATCAGAAATTCGTCGAAGAATTTGGCGATGAGGAGTTCATTCTTGTTGCGCTCAGAAACGAGATCGGCGCAACCGACCCGAAGTTCCTTGCCTCGCTGGCGTCAGTTACCAAGCAAATACAGGAGGATGACAAACTCACGGAGGTCGTGAGTTTGTCATCGTTGAAGCTTTTCCAGAAAAAGGGAGGCAAATTCGGTAACCTTCCTGTCATCCAACAGGTTGGAGGACAGCCCGAGCTTCCCGACGCAGCCTCGTTAAAAGAAATGAAACGGGCGTTGCCTACAATGGAACTGCTGATTTCCAACGACCTGAAAACTCTTGGCATTTTGGTCCGCCTGGACGAACGCTGGAAGTTCGACACTCCAACCATCAACGAGCTGACAGAACGAATTAAGGGGATTGTGGCTCGGGAGGCCCCACCGCAAACTGACTGTCGAATAGTCGGCTCAGCGATGATACGTAATGCGATAGTGCGCTACAATGTGCAAACAGGTGTTATATTTGGAGCTTTGTGCATGCTCATAGGGGCGGTGGTCTCCATGTACGTCTTCAAGAGCTTCAAAATTACAGCCGTGACTAACTTAATTTTGGCAATCTGTGTTTTGTGGGTCTTGGGCTTGATGGCTTTGCTGAAGATTCCTCTGAATTCCACCACCGCTCTGTCCTTCGGTTTCATTCCTATCACCACTGTCGAAATCGTCATTCACATGGTTGTCAGATTTCGCCTTTTCTACAAGGAGACCAACGACAAACTCTCCGCCATCAAAAAGGCGGTGCGGTGGTTGGCAAGGCCGTGTCTAATTTGCTCGGCTACTACGGCGGTGGGCTTCGGAACGCTTATGGTAAGTTCCATCCCCATGGTGAGACAGTTGGGGTTCATCATGTCCTTCGGAATCATGATTTCCTGCTGCCTTGCTCTGGCGCTTACGCCGGCTTTCTTCATCAGAATGAAGTCGATCACCCCCCCAAAAGATGCGCCTGTTTTGCGGGATTCAATGGACGGCGTCCTTAACGCCACGGCAAACGCCATTTTCAAATACCACAAGTTCTTTGTGGGTCTTGGAATCGTAATAACGGCGCTCTTTTTCGCCGGCGCCCCTTTCATCAAGAGTGACACCCAAATTCTAAGGATGCTCAGCGAAAAGACACCGGAAGTTAAAGACATCCATTTCGTTGAGCGACATCTTACGGCTGTCCACGGCCTGGAGCTGGTGATCGAAGGCAAGGAGAACGATTTCAAGAAACCGGAAATGTGGGAAAGGGTAGCCCAACTCGATAAAGAACTCAAGAAGATACCCGAAGTAGTTACAGTGGATTCGTTTGTACCGTTGCTCACTTACATTTATAACGTGAGTTCCCGGGAAGACGGACCTAGCGCTTTTTCGGACCCGATCAATCGGATGGACAAGGCGCATCATGATGTGGCCGGCTCTGCCGAAAGCAGGCAAAACCTGTTCTCGGACCCAACTCTAATTCCACAGCTACTGATGATAACGTCCTTGAGCGCAGAAGGGGAACGGATTACCGGGCGCCATTTGGACAGCGACTTCAGCAAATTACACATTTCTATAAGGATCAAAAATTCTCCGGACGTGCCCATAGGCCGGACCATTGAAGATATTCGTAGAACCTCGACCGCCGAAATGGCCGGGACCGCTAGGGCGGTACTGACAGGGGAACTTACGGTAGTCGCAGACCAAACCGGCGAACTGATAAAGGATCAGATCAAATCCATGATATTGGCCGCTGTCTTGATTACCATTCTTATGATGATTCAAATGGAATCCGCCATTCTTGGCTTGATTTGTCTTGTGCCGAACATACCTCCGGTTGCGGCGGTTTTCGGAATAATGGGGTGGTTCGGAATTTCCTTGGACAGTGTCACCATTTTCGCAGCAACAGTGGCAATAGGATTGGCTGTTGACAATACGATCCATTTCCTTACGCAATTGAAGAGGGAAATTTCAATCAGCCCCGGTTTGCCGATCCCGACCTACGTGGGAAGGGCCTACAATCTTACCGCTCGACAGATCGCCTCATGGTCGGTGGTGACTCTTTTAGGATTCCTTGCCCTTTCCGTATCGCCGTTCAGACCCGTGGTGTTTTTCGGAATTCTGGGGTGCTCATCCATTGTATTGGGTCTGTTCGGTGACCTTATCTTTATGCAGTCGCTCATATTAACGTCAGCGACCATCCGCAATACAATCAAGAATTTAGTTGAGCGGGAAACGAGCGACGGCGGCTTGAAAGAAGAGCAGGTGTAAACGCCGGACGAAAATCGCGACGGAAGTCGGGGCGGTTTAAAATCGCGGCGCCCCTAAGTAGCCTCTCGTGATAGAGGACTTTCGGAAAATCCGGGGGTTTTCCGATCAGTTCTTCATGAGGAGGCCGGAGGGGTGTACACAGAGATGAAGAGTTGGACGGAGATACGCTTTAAGGTATTGAGAGAGGATAAGAGCAAGCGGGAGGTTCTTCGGGAAACGGGAATACATTGGACGACTTTGGAGAAGATCCTAACCCATCCGGAGCCCCCTGGTTACAGGTTGAGCAAGGCTAGACCCAAACCCAAGATCGGTCCTTTCTTGGACCGGATCGCCGACATTCTAGACAGCGATAAGCAAGCGCCCAAGAAGCAGCGTCATACGGCCAAGCGGATATATGAACGAATCAAGCAAGAAGGCTACGAGGGAAAATATACTCAGGTCAAAGAAGCGGTAAATAGGATCAAACTGCACAGCCGTGAGGTTTTTATGCCTCTGATTCACCGGCCGGGGGAAGCCCAAGTCGATTTTGGGGAAGCCTTGGTAAATGTGTCCGGAGAGTTGCGCAAGGCTCACTTCCTGGTTATGGCGCTTCCGTATTCGGACGCTTTTTTCGTTATAGCGTTCCGGCGGGAATGTACGGAGACTTGGTGGGAAGGGCATGTGCGGGCATTCGAGTTTTTTGAGGGAGTTCCCGTACGGATCACGTACGATAACAGCCGGGTTCTGACATCTCAGATCGTATGTTCCCGGGGAAGCGAGCTAACCAAAGGATTCTCGCAGCTAAAAAGCCATTACCTTTTTGATCATCACTTCTGTCGGGTACGCCGCGCCAACGAGAAGGGGGTCGTTGAGGGGGTGGTTAAGTACGCTCGCCTTAATTTCTTTGTTCCAGTGCCGCAGGCGCGTGATTTTGAGGAGCTTAATGAAAGGCTGGCCCAGATGTGCCGAGACGACCTGACCAGACGTCTTCGCGGCAAGATCGGCTCAAAGGCCGAGCTCATGCTTGAAGATCAAGCCGCTTTTCATTCCCTTCCCCCAACGCCGTTCGACGCATGTCTCATACAGTCTACAAGAGCAAGCTCACTATCTCTGGTGCGATTCGATGATAACGACTATTCGGTTCCGGTTCGATACGCTCACCATACGATTCAGGTAAAGGGATACGTAGACAAAGTGGTCTTGCGCCATGGAAAGGAGAAGGCGGCTGAGCACAAGCGCTCCTGGGGCAAGCAAGGCGTCTTTTTCAATTACGTGCATTACCTGGCGCTTCTGGAAAGAAAACCCGGCGCTTTGAATTATGCGTTGCCTTTGGCTGATTTAAATCTACCGGAGTGTTTCGGGGATCTGCATCGCCTCCTTCAGGCAAAGGCTGAGCGGGAGGGTGAAGGGACTCGAGAATATATCCGTGTGCTCCGGCTCTTAGAGGATTACAGTTTTTCCGAAGTGAAAGAGGCTGTAATAAAGGGCCTCACAGTGGGAGCCTGTACTCGGGACGCCGTCGCCCAGTTTCTAACGCATCAGGCTCCCTGCCATCCCACTTTCAGGTTGGACGGACGAGAGCGTCTCCTCCTGGTGAAGGTGGCCGGACCCGATATATCGTCCTACACAGATCTTCTCTCTCCCGGAGGCCCCGCATGAGCGAGAAGAATAAATCAACGATTCTATTGGAGCATCATCTCAAGAGACTCAAGCTTCCCACTGTCCTGAGGGAATATGCCTCCATGGCGACGGTTTGCAGAGATGATCGGTCCGATTATCCGACCTACCTTCTTCGTCTGACTGAACGCGAATTGCTTGATCGTGAGAGAAAAGCTGCGGAAAGGCGAGTCAAGGAAGCTCGGTTTCCCGTGACCAAGACCATTGATACCTTTGATTTCAAAGCGCAGCCATCTATAAACGAGCCGCTGGTACGAGAACTCATGAGAGGGGAATTTATAGACAAGAGAGAAAACGTTTTGCTTATCGGCAACAGCGGCACAGGCAAAACCCATTTGGCTTGCGCTTTGGCTTTTTGCGCCTGCATGCAGGGACGCCGAGTGCGTTTCTACACCGCAACCGGTTTGGTCACGGAGCTTCTAGAGAGCCGTGAAGAGAGAGGACTACAACGATACCACAGACAATTGGAACGCCAAGACCTCTTGGTCTTGGACGAACTTGGATACGTCCCCTTTTCCAAGGCAGGGGCGGAACTGCTTTTTGAAGTGGTCAGTAGAGCCTATGAGCGCCATAGCCTAATGGTTACCACTAACCTCCCATTTGAAAACTGGACCGAAATCCTCGGGTCAGAGCGTCTTACCGGGGCTCTGCTCGACCGGCTTACCCATAGAGTCCACATTCTCGAAGCAAACGGCCAGAGCTACAGGCTCCAGCAAGCCAAGAAACGATCCCCGCGCCGATCCGACCATATAAAACCGGGAGCTTGAAAGGAGGAAAAGCTTGACAGGTAGCAGAGAAGAGATCTAATTGTCCAATAGGCGCCGCACTTTTCGGCCGCCACCCTCCGCACTTTTCAACCGGCCTTCACAGCAGGAAGCTAAGCCCGGGGTTTCACAGTATTAGCTCGAAGGGAAACACCTTTTCGTAGGTGTTGGTTTCCCGGACCATTCTCTGAGAGACTTCGAATATACGGAGACAATGCTTGTGACACAAGGCAATTTGTGTGGGGCAGGATTTCCAGCCCGCGGTTAATTCATCTGTAAAGTCGGCAGGCTAGAAAGCCTGCCCCACATAGGAAATTCAAGGCCGAATTCTTAAGGCGCCGGCATTGGCGTCAAGGGTGGGGAGCAAAACCCTCTCCCCCGGCGGGAGAGGGAAGGGAGAGAGGGATCGTGAGGGGCTAGATAGCTGGAGCTCAAGGTTCACGCTAGTGCGTAACCGAAATTGCGCCATCGATCACTTAGGTACAGGCTTCAGAATAGGGTTCGCCGACTTTCTCCGGTCAAATGGTCGGCCCTAAGGTTTTCAGGTTGCGGGTTTACGCTATTTCTGTATTGATAGGGTTTTCTTCGAAGTAATCCAGAATTATCTGATCACAGCGCTCGCTAAATTCATCGAGAAAACCATGTCGCCCTCGGTCAACAATCACCTCTTTTGAGTTAGGAATTGCACCAGCTAAAATGGTTGCATTTCTCGTTGGGTTAAAAACATCATCTGAACCATGAAGGATCAATGTCGAGCAGGTAATTGTGTGAAGGAATTCCCACGCATCATGGTTTTGGCTTGCCCAAAAATGTAATCCCCGGGCAAACTCGGGTATCGAGCTAATATATTTCATAAAATAATCTTTGTGTGTACTGAGATACTCTTGGCTATACACTAATTCAGCCAGTGATTCTAAGTTACCGCTTTTCAGGATTTCCGTGACCTTCTCACTTCGCGCTATTTCATGTTTGCTGCCTGGAGTGGTCGCCGCAAGGATGAGACTCCCAATCCGATTTCGATGTTTTGTACCTAACCATTGACAAACTTTCCCCCCCATTGAAAATCCTAAAGCATGTGATTTCTTTATACTAAGGCTATTAAGCACCGCGACAGCATCGTCTGCGAATAATTCTGTTGAATATGATGTGTTTGGTTTGTCACTCTCCCCAGTTCCCCGATAGTCTAATAAAATAACTTGATGATTTGATGCGAGCAATGGTGCAAATCGATCCCAAATATGGTGATCTTGGGCTTGCCCGCTAAGCAAAAGTACCGGTTCACCTTCGCCTAACGCTGTATAAGCAATATTTGTTCCATCGTGGGCTCTGGCGGTGTTCATTTATTCATCCTCCTCAGTACAAATTGTGCGCATGTTGCTCTGAGGTGGACCCCTGTGTCAAGACAAAAAATTGACTTCTTTAAGGTGGAAAAATATACTTTGAAACTGGGTTATTGGGGTCAGGTCTTGGGCCATGGTACTCGCATAGAGCTGGTACGAGGTTTTGTACCCTAGGAGCCTGTCGCGAAACCCGTTCGATTTCCGGTCACATGTATTATTAATGACAATATTGTGCCACTGTGTGCCACGTTTGCTATGATGTGGTTACAGCGAGTCACCCACATCGTATTTTCCGGTCCATTCCTCGCTGATCAGCCCCAATTCCCTCGGTTTTAGCCCCAAGCGCGCGGAATTCTCCTGTTCCCCCATATGTGTCTCCAAAGCTTGAGGACGTTGTGGGTCAAACAGATCATGGTCCACTCAGCTTTGACCTTCTCAAGTCCCCGCAAGAGAAACGAGCGGATCCCCCTGGCTTCCTCGATCTGTCCAAAGACCGGCTCAACGCTCTCCATGCGCTTGGAGTAAGTCTTTTTGCCGCTCTTTGTCTTAAACTTCCGTCGCATCCGATCCATTATTCCCATATCTCTCGGGATGCGACCCTTGGGCGCAGGTTCGGGCTTGTCGCCATGCTTCATCCGCTCAGGGGCAATTAAAGGTTCCGAATGATTCTTTGCCGCGTATTCCACGTTTGCCTGACTAAAGAACCCATTGTCGGCGGGCGCCGTATCCGGAACTTCCCCCGTATTTTCCTCCACCTGCTCAAACATCGGGATCAACTGCTCTTTATCATTGGTTGCCTGCACCGCATCCGCCGCTAAGATGATTTGAGAATCACAGTCCACCGCTATCTCAGCATTGTATCCTTGTATAAATGCCTTGGTAGCGCCTTCCATCATGATCCGGCTCTCCGGATCGGTGAAATTCCGCTGATCTTTGTCTTTGGGAATTCCCTGAGGCTTCCCGGCGGATGCCGACCCACTGCCTCCAGGCGGATTGCCGTCTTGATCCAATTTGCCATCCTCAATGGCTTTCCGGCGAGCCTAAGCCTCAAGAGCAGCTTTCGCCTCCCGAATCTTCTTCAGACGACCCTGCTTGAATTTCAGCTCATCCGGAACCTCATCACCCCGCACGCCTTTCCCGTATTTCTTATCCTCTTCCTCATCAATGGCCTCAGCCTCAGCAAGCAGGCGATCCACCTCGGCCTGCAACTCCAATTCTTTCTTGACCATTCGGCCATAGCTCATAGCCTTGTGTCTGGAGGCATTTGCTTTGATCTTACTGCCGTCGAAGGGGACTTTACCGAGCTTCACGAGCCCAAACTTCTTACACATCTCCAGGACTTGGACAAAAAGTTTGCGCAGCGCAGGTAAATGGGGCTTTCTGAAGTCAGAGATCCTGCTGTGGTCCGGGTGACTGTCGCAGGACAGGACTCTAAAGGCTATGTCTTCAAAGGTCTTTTGCTCAATACGCCGAGAACTGCGGGTCCCAACGCAGTAGCCGTAGAAAAGGAGCTTAATCATCATGACCGGATGGTACGCGGGGCGTCCGCCTTCAATATGGATGTATTGCTCAATTATTTCCGTAAGATCGAGGCCGTCAACAACATCGCTGATGAATAGTGCAAGGTGCTCTTCCGGCAACCACGTGCGAATATCAGGCGGCAGAATTAATGGTTTTTCGGGCTCGTAAGGAAGGAAACGATAGTCTTTCATGGGAACCTCCCGCAAGGCGTCTTTAATAAAATATGAGCTGTTAAGCGACAGCCTCCTAGGCAATGGCGAAGCCTA
This sequence comes from uncultured delta proteobacterium, assembly GCA_963747865.1. GTDB lineage: Bacteria > Desulfobacterota > Desulfomonilia > Desulfomonilales > Desulfomonilaceae > JBBSBY01. The sequence goes on from CAVVHK010000024.1 coordinate 59,490, forward strand.
AACCTGTTTCCTGGGCCTGCGTCGCGGGAAGCGATTGTATGGTACAGAGGCAGGAGACCTGTTCCGCTGAGACCAATGTAGCGGGAATAAAGCAAGAGCAGGGGACACACGGTGGTTGGGGACGGAATGGTCTGGACGGTTGAGTACGTGAAGCAGGGAGACCTGTACGCCGGAGAGAGGCGTGCAGGAGTCAGAGCCTCCATAGTAGCGTTGAGTCGCCGTAATGGGCGTGGAGCAAAGGGAGGCAGTAAGGTGGGTGCGCTACAGCGAGCGAGACACGGAATTGACACCGGAAACCATTGGCCTCGGCCTAAAAGTCCGGAGACTCCGCACCATCTGTGTGGTCGGACAAACCGTGTAACAAGTTGAACCCGCACGCCGGCTACCTCTGTAATGGGGGTGATGGCGACACTTGTCGCTCCGTCATGCCTGGGATGCTCTCTACCGCATCCTTGGTGATGGTTAGTCGGTCCGCTCGGCGGTGAACCACCGAACGGAGAGCCGTATGCGGGAGATCCGCACGTACGGTTCGGAGGGGGGAGCGACCGGGATAAGAAACCGGTTGTTCCTACCCCTATCAGTGCGTTGCGAACTCGACAAAGGCTCATATCCAAAGGGAATCAAAATATCCGACAAAGAGTTGGCTCAAATCAACATTACCAAACATACCTTTCACCGAGAATCGAATTACGCCATTAGTCCCAGAAGCCCCTAAAGGTGTCATGGTTATTACGTGACAGGCCCTTAGCTACAGAGTCTGTATAACGGGGGTAAAAAGCCGTATCACATTCGGAGGTCCTGTTCTGGGTTAGTTCAGAATAGAGAACATTGCGCTACGCAACAACCACCCACAATCCTGTCAGTTGCCTCAAAAACTGCTCATTTGTAAAGAGTCTTAGGTTCAACATACTGATTCATTGTGTAGTATCCACCAATGCCTTTCCTATACCGTTCATTGGCCGCGCCTTTTTGGGACTTTACTTGCTTTCCTTAACAGATTTCCTATTGACCTCGACTCAATTTACGGGTATCTAAAAATGTCTTGCACTCCCTCAAGGAAAATCCGAATCTGCGCTGAATATTCCTTATGAGATATTTTTGTTTGGAAGGAGCTAGGTAAATGACCAAAAACGTTCCCATTCTGCGGCGCTGGAAAGGCGCGGCCGTTATTGCGTTGGGGTTAGCCGCCTTAGTCTTCGCGGTTCATCACTCCATTGTCCCGGGATTTGCCCAAGAGCAGCAATCGCAATCGTCACAATCCGAGACCAAGCCGCCAGAGGCAGCCCAGTCGACGCCCGAACCCGCTAAGGAAGAACAGGCCCCCGCTAAGCAGGAGACCAAAAAGACCGAAGACCTTCCAAACTCGACGTGCATGGATTGCCACAATCCCGATATTCTTAAATTGTCAAAAGAAGAATTGGCTGATCAGGTGGTGGTGGATGACAAAGCCGCTCCCCCCAGACCTAAACCGCCCTATGTGACCGGAACACTGAATTTGGCGATAGACGGGAAGTTATTTGCAGCCGGCGTTCACGGTGACTCGACTTGCGTGACATGCCATAAAGCGATAACCGAGATGCCTCACCCACAGCGACTGCAAGCAGTAGACTGCAAAGAGTGCCACGATGAGCCCGTTGATACAATAAAGAAGAGCGCTCACGGGGAAAAGGCCGGCCCAAAGGCCCCGGCGTGTATCGGATGCCATGATGCGCACTACGGAAAAGGGCAATCCTCATACGGCGCCAATTTTCAGAAAAAGGCTTGCGTGGACTGCCACAAGGCCTACGGCATAGATCCTGAGAAAGGGCACCAGGGACTGTACGAAGCCAGGATGCACTTGAAGCTCGACTGCATGCTCTGCCATGCGGGCAAGGAACCGGGAGTGCACAATATTCCGTCCGCTAAGAGCAAGACCGCCAATTGCCAGGCTTGCCACGCTAAACAGACGGTTCTCTCCAAGGCTAAAGCGGAGAAGCCTTCCGGCTTTTTTGCGTACATTCAGAAAACCGGCTTCATAAACGCTGACGTCGCCCAAAAATTCAATTATGTTATCGGCGCCAATAGAATACCGGCTTTGGACACCATTATAATTCTTTTCGTTATAGCTCCGTTTGGGCTCCCAATTGTCCACGGCGGCTTGCGAATCCTGACACGACGAAAAGAACCGCTTCACTTGCCCGAAGGAAAGATCCTTCTTCATCCTGCGATCGAGAGGATCTGGCACTGGGTGCAAGCGCTTTGTATCGTAACGCTTATTATTACCGGCGTGATGATCCATTGGCCTGAACGCTTCAGCGGATGGTTTGAATGGGCGGTTAAGGTTCATAATTGGTTCGGTTGGCTAACGGTGATATTCTTTGGCGTCTGGTTGGTTTACAACCTGGTTACCGGTAGGATCTCCCATTATTTTCCCAAGAAGGGCGAAATTCCAGGGGGCATGATCAAACAGGCAAGGTTCTACGGTTACGGAATATTCAAGCACGAACCGCATCCTTACGCGCCGTCCGAAGACAATAAGTTTAATCCCTTACAGAAGATAGCTTACTTGCAGTTCCAGGTTATGCTGATGCCGATTCTTCTCATCACCGGAGTACTCTATATGTATCCGGAGACTTTCAAGGGCGTTATAGACGCAATCGGCGGCATGGCGGTGTTGGCCACAGTCCACTTCATTCTTGGTGGCCTGTTCGCAGCGTTCCTGGTCGCCCACTTGTATCTCGCCACGACCGGCGAGACCATTGGCGAGAATTTCAAAGCCATAATAACCGGATATGGAATCAAGTCAGACCACGATGAGCATCATTAAGAACGCCCGAAATACCGAAGAGTCTTAGGAAGAGCCGCCGGGGATGACCTTTTTACAAAAGGTCATCCCCGGACCCCTCTCCAAAAACTTTCATTATTGCAGCCATCCCCTCCCCATGCTGTTGACCGGCCAAGTGTGCTTTTATCGTTCCCACTCTACAGCTCAGGAAAGAGTAGTCAGCATTTGTTTGGAGCTGAGCGAAATGGCGCTAAGTTCGGGCGCCGTTACTAGTCCCACTTTCTAACATCGTCAATGGTCTTGTGTTCCGGAGGCAGCGCGCCGCTTGCCAGGACTCTGACTGCGCCACGGAGCTTCACCGTCTCACGCAAAGTTCGTTCTACTGAAGCAAGGAATTCTTCCGAAGTTTCCCCTTTGACTTCAATCTCAAGGGTCATCCGATCTTGATCTCCCGGGCGTTCGACCAATAGCCTTCCTTTGACGATTTCAGGATACGAATCGAGTACCCTTTGAACTTGAGACGGGTGAACGAACATCCCTTTGATTTTCGTGACCTGGTCCACTCTGCCCATGATCCGAGTCAACTTCGGCCCGGTTCTTCCGCATACGCAGGACTCATTTACCATCGAGGACAGATCGCCAGTGCCGAATCGAACCAGAGGATAAGTCCTATTGTTGCAGGTGACCACCACCTCGCCGGGTTCCCCGTCAGGCAAGACTTCGCCTGTTTCGGGATTCACAATCTCCACAATCCTATCATAATGGATGTGCATTCCATTGATTTCAGGGCACTCGTAAGAAATGCAGCCCACATCCGCCGTGCCGTAAGTCTGTCTGGCCGTGATACCGAATTCATCCGAGAATCTCTTTCTCATGGATTCGGGCAGCATTTCAGCCAGAAGAAAAGCAACTTCAAGCTTGCAGGCGCCCGGAATCTCAACGCCCATTTCTCTTGCCTTATTCAAAATAGCCATAAGGAAACTGGGGGTCCCGATGTAACCTGTGATATTCAGATCCCTAAGGATCTCCGCCTGAGTTTCAGTATTGCCCACACCAGTGGGGATTATAACTCCCCCCAACTCGGAGACTCCTTCCTCGAACATGTGGCCCGCCGGTGTCAAATGGTAGGCGAATGTGTTGATAACTAGGTCGCCCGGTCGGAAGCCCGCAGCGTACAGCGCCACCTTCCAGCGCCAATAATCATGCTCCTTTCCGACAGGGTCATAAATGGGGCCAGGAGACTGGTGGATGCGGAGAAGATGCGAAATCGGAACCGTCACATAGCCTCCGAAGGGGGGAGTGGCCTTCTGATGGTCGGACAAGTCTTTTTTCTTTGTAATCGGCAGCTTCGAGAGATCCTCCAGGGTCGTTATATCCCTCGGGGTGATTCCCCTCGCATCCATGGCCGCTTTCAAAGGCGTGGAGGATGAGTAGGAATGGGCCACAATTTCCTTTAGGAAGTTGTTCTGATAGGCGCGTCTTTTGTCGGACGACGCGCTCTCCAGTGGGTCCGACATTCCTGTATTGCGATCCAAATCAGGCATCATATCTCCTTTATAAATAGAGGGTTGCGAATCAGTTGGTGTATGCGAAAGCGCCCGGCCGGGTCGGCCGGAGACATCTGAGAGGCAATTCTTCATGAGGATGTTGTCGGCTAATTTCTGATGAACTCGCGGATTATGTCTGCCAATTGGTTGATTTCAACGGGCTTCTCCACTATTCGCTCAACTGCGGCTTGATCCTTGGCATCCAAGGATTCCGCTAGCTCGCCCCAACCGGTAAGCAGAATTAGGGGTGTCTTCGGCATGTTTTGTTCGGCGCAATAGTTCTTAATCAATTCATTGACATCCCAACCAGTTAGCCCTTCCATTCCTAGGTCGCATACAACCACGTCAGGCGTTTGAGCCATAAATAATTCCATGCCCTGACTACCGGAACAGGCGGTAAAAACCTCAAAACCAAGGTTCTTCAATCCGCCCTTTATGGTTTTCACTACTGGTTCCAGATCGTCTATGACCAGCACCGTGTGTTTGTGTTTGCCTTGTTCGTGCGAACAAGGAGCATTTTCCGGTTCAAGGCGCCGGTCTTCCATCTCCCGAGGTATGCTTATCGTTACCGTGGTCCCTGCGTCTTCCCGGCTCTCAATCGTTATGGTCCCGCCGTGACGTGTGACTATGCCATAAGCTCCCGACAACCCCAATCCGGCTCTCTGAAATCCTTTTGAGGTCCAGAAAGGATCGAAAACCCGTTCCATGTCAGCTTCAGAGATTCCTCTACCGGAATCGCTAACCTTCAATAGGACATTTTCTCCCTGGATCCGCGCGCCAACGCTGATTTCGCCCTTTGTGTCTATTGCTTCGGTGGCGTTCTTGAGCAGGTTATAAATGACCTCAAACATCTGCCCTTCCGAACCCCTTATGATGCATCCGGGCTCCAAAGAAGGCCGGATAGTCACGTTCTTTTTCTTGAATTCCGACCTCCACATAGAAGTTCCGGGGAAATAAATGGAAATGAGTTGTCTAACCGTTCGAGACAGGTCAAAGGCCTTTCCATGGGTTACAGGTTCCTCTGAGCTGACCTTCGAAAAATCCTGGAGCCTTTTCACCATCTCCGAGCCTGATTTGCATGTGTCGAGAATAGCTTGGAGAGCGACCGCCGATTCTTCCGGTAAAGGAGCGTCCGGGTCCATCATCATTACTTGGAGACCGGAAATCACTATCTGGAGCACGTTATTGAAATTATGGGCTACGCCCCCCGCAAGATCGGCAATAGTCTTGAGTCTGGCGTTGTGGAAAAGTAATTCTTCCGCCTTTTGCAGTTCACTCATGTCCTGGAACACAAAAACCATGCCCAAGACATTGTTTTTTTCGTCCGCAATGGGGGACGCGGAATAGCGTATAGGAAGCGAGCGTTTGTCCCGGGTGATCAACCAGGCGTCTTGTTGGGTGCGAAATCGGCAATCCTCCAGAATATCAGCCCAATTGGGGCTACCTTCCTTGCCTCTGGAGGATAAATCCATCACCCAATCAAAATTCTTCCCTGTTGCGGTTTCTTGACTCCAACGTGTCATCCGTTCCGCTGCGGGATTGATAAACTTGATATTGCCCTGACGGTCCGTGGCTATGACGCCGTCGCCTATGCACGCCAGTGTCGCCGCGAACCATCTGCTGTTTTCTTTCATTTGCTTTTCGGCGCGATGTCTGAAAAGGGCTATTTCAATGGTGCTTTGAAGCTCCTTAGCGATTACCGGTTTTAGCAAGTATCCGAAGGGTTGAGTTACCTTTGCGCGTTGGAGGGTAGCGTCGTCGGAATAGGCTGTCAGGAAGATCACCGGCACATCGTTATTCTCCCTGATGACGTCGGCGGCTCGGGCTCCGTCCACTTCGCCTCGCAGTTTCAAGTCCATGAGGACAAGGTCGGGCCTGTCCTCAGCCGCTTTCGTTATAGCGGATTCTCCTGAGGAAGCCATGCCCGAAACTTCGTAGCCCATTTCCAGAAGGGCGTTATGAAGGTCTCTAGCGACAATAGCCTCGTCTTCAACTATTAGGATTCTGGCGGCGGCCATTTGAGGCTCATTTGGTGGAGGGGAATTAAAGGGTTACGGCCGAAAGAATGGTCAGACAGCCGATTATACACATGCGCACTGAAGTATTTTACAGACCGACTTTGTGGCTAGTCAAGGATAAAGGTTGGAAGGAGGCGCCAAGGGAGATTCCTTGGTCCAGCTTTTCGCAATTACGGTCGCGGATTTTTATAGGATGCGGTTCGCTTCGCTCACCACATCCTATAAAAATCCGCGACCGTATCTATGAAAGCGACCATTTAGGTCTCAACATCATATGCGCGGGATTCGCGATACTAACGCGCATGCGCCTTGACCTCAGCAGCAATGCTTTTCCATATGGCGCTGCGCTACGCGGTGCTGTCTCCTGATTTGCGCTTCGCAATTCCTCTGCTTCTCATCTTCAGTCTCGAGAATTAACTGAGGGACTTCGGTAGGTTTGCCGCTTTTGTCCAGAGCCACAAAGGTCAAGTAGGCCGAGGCCGTATGCCGGACTTCTCCTGTGAGCAGGTTTTCGGCCTCAACCCTCACACCGACTTCCATGGAGGTCCGGGAAACCAGGTTGAGGCTGGCCTTAAGAATCAGCAGGTCCCCCACGTACACGGGGTTGTGGAAATCCAGCCGGTCTATCGAGGCTGTAACGGCAATCTTCCTGGCATGCCTGATTGCAACCACGCCCGCCGCTGTATCGACGTACTTCATGATTACCCCACCATGCACGTTCCCTGCCGGATTGGCGTCCTCGGGGTTCATGTGTACGGCCATGGTTATTTTTGTATCTGAGACTGCCTTACCTTCCATATTTTTCCCTCAATCTGACTTCTATGAAACCACCTACTCAAACCGCATAGACTCGGCGGGGTCAAGCTTACTGGCTTTCTTGGCGGGAAGGTAACCTGACAGAATTCCCAATACAAAAGCAAAGATGACTCCTCCCATCAAGCTAGCCATTAATACCGAATAATTGGGCGCGGTGCCAAAGGCGTATCTAAGAACCTCGACCGAGACAGTCCCCACGAGTATCCCGAAACATGCTCCTAGCATGCTGATCAGTACGGACTCCAAGAGAAACTGGGACATGACCATGCTTTCGGTAGCGCCCACCGCTTTCCTCAAACCTATCTCGGTGGTCCGTTCCCGCACCGCCGCGAGCATTACGTTGGTAATCCCAAGCCCGGCCAACACCAGCGTCACGCCAAGAGCGGCATAAAGAAACAACTTCACCAGGAGCACTGCGTTCTGAATGGTCTTGATACGTTCGGGATAGGATATGACCTCGATTGCGTCGGCATACCCGGGCTGATTCGCCCTCAGAATTTCCCCGGCCCGCTTCTGAATACTATCAACGTCATTCCAGCTTTCGGCTCTAATGTAGATGTTCCTGATAGGATACATGGCAGTGAACCGGGAACGGGCAACGGGCAGAGGGATCAAGACCGATTCGTCGAAGCCGGGATCTTCTACTCCACCTATTATCCCAATAATCTGAAAAAGATGACCACCCGCGTCAATGGATTTTCCCAACGGCTTTCGATCATCCTTAAACAAATTTTCAACCAACGTCTTACCGATAACGCAAACACTGCGTCTTAATTTGACGTCGTCATCGTTGAACTTGTCCCCGCTTGAGGTCGGTAGGTGAATGGTGTCAAAAAATACAGGCTCCACTCCCATCAAGCGACCCTTACTTTTCCGGTCGTTAAAGCTGAAAATTTGGCCGCTCCACACCATAGGAGCGACGGATCTTACTCCAGGAATCTTTTTTGCGTCCTCCACATCCTTGTCGTAAAATTGCCCTTGATGCCACCGAGTGGTCCGGTCGAACTCCCACGTAGCTTTTACTATTGTGGCGCTCCCCAAGAGCTCCAAATTGTATCCCAAATCCGCTTCGACGGAGTCTCCCATGGTCAACACGGTGACCAAGCCGGCTATGCCCAAAGCAATCCCGACGAGCACTCCTCTATATCTCCTCTGTTTCCTGTATATCTGAAGAGTAGACATCCTGAAAAGATCTGAATACAACATCCCACATTACCCGATATCATTGGACTTGTAGAACTGCGCAACGATTATGGCGCCAATGGCTTAAGAACTCAATACACCCTGAAGAGGGCCTTCTGAGCAGAATAATGCTGCTGACCATCAAGCTGGATCACATCGGCATTGAATCTGGTCGAAGGACTTTGAAAGAACAGGATTGACACCGGCAATCTCGGACGATAGATTCGTTCAGCGGCAAACACCTATTGCGGGCTAGGTTGAAACGAGTCTATGCGCAGCGGCCTCTTGCGGGTCCTGAAATGCCCAGAGGCCGGCGAAAAGAAGTTTTATTGGATTGCGGGCCGTATTCAGGTATATGAGGCTTGCTCCGAGGGACCGAACACCTCCTTCTGCGGCCTGTTTTTGTGCGTGATCGCTGTTTTCTGATTAATATCTCTCTGAAATGTTGCGATTACCGATTTTCACAGAGCCCGACGGGTTTGACGTATGAGAGCGCTAAAGAGGTCTCCTCTATGAAGGTTAACTTTTTTGAACTTTCAAAGTTGTCCACTAAGGAACGAGAAAAGCTTCTTGTAAGAAAAGGCGTGGATCTGAGAGATCTAATTGCCAAGGTAGCGCCCATCCTCGACGCGATAAGAGATCGGGGAGACGAGGCGGTAAGAGAGTTTACGAAAGCATTTGACGGCGCTGAATTGTCGGCTGGCTCTTTGAAAACGTCCACGGCCGAAATGGATCAGGCGCTGCTTTCGCTCGATGCCCGATTACGGGAGGCAATGGAGGTCTCCATTGCCAATATAACCAAGTTCCATGAAAGACAGGTTGAACCACCCAGTTGGGAAATGGAGATAAGCCCGGGAGTAATCGCCGGCGAAAAGGTTATCCCGCTGGATTCCGTAGGTCTCTATGTGCCGAGGGGGAAGGGCTCATTTCCGTCCATGATGATGATGGCAGGGGTTCCCGCCAAGGTCGCGGGTGTGCGACGGATAGTGGTCGTCTCACCCCCTGACAACAAGGGGAAGGCTGATCCGGCCACCTTGGCGGCGGCTCGTATTATAGGAATAGACGAGGTGTACGCCATCGGCGGAGTTCAAGCCATAGGCGCTCTCGCTTATGGAACGGAATCCATACCCCGGGTGGACAAGATTGTAGGGCCGGGCTCAGGCTACGTGCTTGCAGCCAAGCAAATAGTGGGAAGCCAAGTTGACACGGGACTACCCGCCGGACCGAGCGAATCCATAGTCTTGGCCGACGACTCGGTCGAAACTCTCGTGGCCGTCACGGATCTGCTCATAGAGGCTGAGCATGGGCCGGACTCGTCCGCGTATTTGGTCACACCGGATAAATCGACGGCAAAGTCGGCTTTGGAACTTATCCCGCAACTGGTTTCACGGTTGCCCGAGGAGCGAAGATCTTACTGTGAAGCCGTGTTCAGTTCAAACGGCGGCGTAGTTTTGGCTCAAGATTTAGAAGACGCCATCCGATTTATAGATGAGTTTGCTCCGGAGCACCTTCAGATTCTCACGCGGGACCCTGAGGCCGTGCTGTCTAAGGTTAGATTCGCCGGCGAGGCTTTGCTCGGGTATATACACCCGGGACCTTGGCCAATTACTCCATCGGACCAAACGCGATTCTGCCGACTTCGGGATTTGCGCGGTCTGCTTCAGCCCTTTCTGTTAGAGATTTCGTCCGGAAAATGAGCTATTCGAAACTAACTGAACAAGGTTTTTTCGAGTTGGCTCCGAAGACCGTCGTGCTGGCGGATTATGAAGGATTTGCCGCCCACGCCGGGGCGCTGCGTTTTCGGCTCGAAAAGAAAGTGTAAAACCTCACTAATTTGGTTGGCGCAAACCGCATTTGGGGCAGGTTTCAGAGCCATAGGCTTAGAGCGGACCAGCAAACACGGTGCGGCTATAACTGGAGTTTTTGAGGAGGGGCTCGGGGAGTGCCTTTTTGCAAAAGACCCTCCCGTGCAAATCTTGCGGAAGCTCTTGGGTGTTGCGGCGGCTCTGGAAGAATCAAAGAAAGATAGGGAGTGTACGGAATGCCGGACTTTACCCATTTTGACGCTAAGGGAGAAGCCCTGATGGTGGACGTCAGTGACAAAGACGTCACCGTAAGAGAGGCCGTGGCATGCGGTGAAGTCAGGATGAAGCCGGAGACCTTAGCTTTGATATTGGAGGGTCGCGCAAAAAAAGGTGACGTGCTGGGCATCGCCCGCGTAGCCGGTATCATGGCGGTGAAGAAAACCCCGGACTTGATTCCCTTGGCTCATCCTCTGCCGGTTTCCTCGGCGCGAGTAGAATTTCGTCCGGATAAAGAAAACTCCAGCATACATGTGGAAAGCCATGTAAAAGTGACCGCTCGGACCGGTGTCGAGATGGAAGCCCTGACCGCTGTCGCTGTGGCATGCCTGACTATCTACGACATGTGCAAAGCAGTGGACCGTGGCATGGAGATTACCAATATCAGGCTTATGGAAAAAAGCGGAGGCCGATCCGGCCATTTCATTCGAGAAAGCGGAAAATATGACCGAGAATAAGGATATTACCGAATTTTCCAGAGACGAGCTTTTGCGTCTCGCCGCAATCTATTTTGGAGACGTACTTGTCCACTACGGCCTCTGGTTCACCGAGACAGCGCACGCCAACGGAGTGAACACCGCTCTCAAAATGGAGGACGAAACGCTGCGAAAGTATTTCGCGCCGGCCTTGAAGCGGTTAGCGCCTCACCTGGGGATCGAACTGGAAGGCGATCTGCCGAAAGCCATTGCGGCGAAATCCAAAGAAGAACTCCTGAATTTCATCGCGGACATCGCCAAGACCTGGGTCGCCGGTGACGGCTTGTGGTTCCAGGCGCTTGAAAACAGCATGGACATGAGTTCGGCCAAATTGGTTAATGACGCCTGTTGGTCCCGTTTTGCCGAAATGGAAGCGTTCAAGATAAAACGATTCTTGAATATAGGTGAAGACGAAGGCTTGAACGCACTGGAAAGAGCTCTCAGACTACGGATTTACTCTACAATCAACGCCCATACTTTGCGCCGCGACGGGGATGGCTCACTTATTTTCACTATGACCGAGTGCCGTGTCCAATCGGCAAGGCGTAGGAAGACGTTGGACGATTATCCCTGTAAATCCGCTGGCATGGTCGAACACACCCGATTCGCCACCGCCATAGACCCAAGGCTGAAGACTCAATGCGTGCGCTGCCCGCCGGACATAATCCCGGACGGGGGGTTCTGCTCATGGCGGTTTACATTGTAAGAAGGCCCTCGAAGCCCGTAGGGGATTGAATAGGATGTGGAGCGCGGCGATTGCGCATGGACGGGCTCCCCTTGCCCCTACCGTGAAGGTTTCTTTATTGCCCGCACTCAATACCGCTGATACTTATGATCACCGTGTGTGAAGATAACCGGGCTGGAGCCCGTGGGACAGGCGTTCCCAGGCTGGAGCCCGGGAACGAGAATGCAGCTTCCCTCCAGCGATTTCTTCATGGGATTTCCTTCCTGCTCAATTGCCCGTCCGCAGTTGAGCCGCCCGCTCCTTCAGACTTTTGGCTTCATCCGGTTTCCCGGTCCCGTCGTAGAACTCTGCCAGGTTTTCCAGACCGGCAATTACATAAGGGTGTGATACGCCGAAGTTTTTTTCAAGGATGTTCTGTGCCCTGACAAATAATTCTTCGGCTTCAGAGTAGTTTCCAAGCCCAGCCAGCACTCCCGCCAAGTTGTTCAGCGAAGAAGCCACGTGAGGATGGAATCCGCCGAAGCTCTTTTCGGCGATTGCCAGCGTTCTCCTGTAAAGGGGCTCCGCATCGGCAAATCTTTTCTGGGATTCGAATAACCCGGCAAGGCAATTCAAAGTGCTCCCTACTTCGAGATGGTCGGGTCCCAACGCCTTTTCCTGGATGGCTATAGCGCGGTCGGTACAAGGGTTTGGCCCCGGGAATCTTTCCCATAGCCCTGTACGCGGCCGCCATATTGACAAGGGAAATCGCCAGGTCGGGGTGATCGGATCCGAGGGATTTCTCCATGACATCTATCGCGCCACGAAACATCTTTTCAGCTTCAGCGAACTTGCCCTGTTCGAAATAGGCTCCAGCGAGATTGTTTAGAGATATCGCCACATCGGGGTGGTTTCTACCGAAAGCCTTCGTTCTGATTTCCAGGGCGCGCTTCCACAAAGGCTCCGCTTCATCATAATTTGCCTGGGATCGGTAGATTTCAGCCAGGTTGTTAAGGGATCTCGCCACTCGTGGATCAGTCGCGCCGAATTCGGCTTCCGCCTCGGACAGAGCTTTCTTAGCACTTTCAAGCGCTTCTGGATATTTGCCTGATCTAAACAGTTCTATGGTTTTCTTGTTTAATTCGTCCCACATTAGGTTACTCCTTCTGAGAAACAGTCTATTCGTATCGTAGGGCTTCAATGGGGTGTAAACGCGACGCCTTGAACGCGGGGTAAAACCCGAAGAACACGCCCACCGCAGCCGAAAACAATAGGGAAACGATTACCGACAGAGGACTTATTAGCGCAGGCCATCCGCTCGTCCTAGCGAATATGTACGCTCCCGCGGCTCCTAACAGCAGACCCCAGATCCCTCCAAGCATAGACAATACAACCGCTTCAATGAGAAACTGGGACAGTATATCCGCAGAGCGCGCCCCTACCGCCATCCGAATGCCGATTTCCCTTGTGCGTTCGGTCACGGATACCAGCATGATGTTCATGATCCCTATGCCGCCGACCAGAAGAGATATCGCCGCTATTGCGCCCAACAGAGTAGTCATTATGTTCAGAGTCTTTTGAGCGGTGTCCATGATTTCCGTAAGGTTGCGGACCGTGAAGTCCTTTTCCTGGCCGCGGCTTATCTTGTGTCTCTTGACCAGCAATTCGTCAATCTGCCGCTCAGCTTCAGGTATGAGAGGAATCTCCTTGGCCTGGAGGAGAATTGCGCTTACCTCATCGGGGAATGGTGTCCCGAACAACCTGTACCTGAGATGTCTTCAACGGCACATATATTGAGTCGTCCTGATCTTCACCCCTCGGGGACTGACCTTTCTTCTCCAGAACTCCAATTATAATGAAGGGCACGTTCTTTATACGCAGCGTTTTTCCAAGAGCGTAAACATCCCCCATGAGGTTCTCCAAGACCGTTTGCCCAACCACTGCAACTTTTGCAGCTCGATTTTCTTCCTCTGGAGTGAAAATTCTTCCATATCCGATTTTCCATTCTCTGACAGGAAAATAATCCTTCGTTGTCCCGGTGACACGGGTGCGCCAGTTCTTATTTCCGTAAACTGCCTGAGACACCTCTCCCCAAATGGGCGCGGCAAGCTTGACTGCGGATAATTCTTTGCCCATGGCTTCCGCATCCGAAGCTTTCAGCGTATGAACCGATCCGGAACCGAGCCTTGCTCCTCCCGAAACCGACGCGCCGGGAACCACAAGGATCAGATTGCTCCCGATGGAGCGAATCTGTTCGCCGATCATTTCCCGCGCCCCCGATCCGACTGCGACCATGACTATGACGGCGCCCACACCTATGACGATGCCCAACATCGTCAGAAGCGAACGCATTATGTTCACTCTCAAAGCGCCGATGGCTATCCTTGCTCCGTCTATGGGACTGATCATCTAATCTCCGCTAAATCTCGAAGCGTTCCTCATGCGACGTGGCGTATGGCTCAAAGTAATCACGCCTAAGCAGTCCAGACATTTGCCGCCGCGAACTCGGAGGGCGCTAACGGTCGGATTCTGCGGGCGATAGTATAGCCGGTTTTCTGCAAATTATCCTGGATATGTTTGCGCTTTCGCCGGCCTCGGGTTCGTGAAGAATGAAGCCAAAATCGCTAAAATAATCGCCAAGAATAGTTGATTCGATCAAGTAAGCGGGGTTAAAGGTGGGATGGACGCTAGTATGGTTTTTATTGTAGGTTGCGTAAAATAGTAACGCTTCAGGTCTCAGGGCCAGCTTGATTTGAGGAATCAGGCGTTCCGAAAAAAAATAGAACACGATTATGAGGTCGTAAGTGTCCTGGGGGAGAGTGTGGTTATCAAGATCCGCGCGGATGCAATTAACCTTGAGCTTCCTTCTTGTGGCCTCGGTTCGTAGGCTTGCAGTCGCAACAAGGCTTATGTCGATGGCGTCAACCTCATAACCCCTTTCAGCCAGGAAAAGAGAATTTGCTCCTCTTCCGCAGGCTACGTCAAGCGCCCTGCCTTTGCCCAAAAGATATCCGTGAGCGACCAGAAGCTCGTCAGGAAGCGCCGGTCGCTCAGGCTCAGCTGAATACCGTCTATCCCATTTCTCTCCGTCGGATTTCAATTTGGTTCACCAACAAAAAAATAGTCATTGTGCTTGAGCGTTTCAAAGACATGATCATGTCTTGGTCGGTCGGGTAACAAAAGTGGGCGGAATGGCCGAGCGGCGCCGCCATATCTTCGGCGTCCATTAAGGGAGGTGGGGAGGGAAACTTTCATAGCGACTTACTACTGTGGCGGCTGGTGAGGTTGGGGTACCGACGAGAACCGAGAGTAGCTACCGCAGGGAGGAGCGATTATGCGAGCGTTCGCCGGGAGCAACTTTTTGTCCAATGGATCATGGCTTTTGCTCCGCCTGAGGCCAAAGCGCCGAGCCTGCTTCGTCTGACCAGAGGCGCCTGAAGCGGAGCGCATCTGTCGAGAAAGAACCTCGAAGGATGCGGTTCGCGAAGGGCGCCGCATCCCACAAGAATCCGCGACCGTATTTACGAAACAGTGTACTAAGGACATTATCAAATGCGCAAAAAGAGCTTTTCCGCTGAACTGACACCGACTATCCGCTTCATTTTCTCATTTTCGTTGGAGGCATTACAGGGGCGCAAGGCGGCGGACAGTAAGGAGCCGAGGGAGGCCCGTACGTCAAATAATGGGGCGGAATTCTCTGAGGATACACAGGAGCGTAGCACAGAAAATACCATACTCCCGCCTCCTTCATCCCAATCAAAACCGGGTCGAGCGGAGGGCCGTATCCAGGGGCAGAGCCTTGTCCTTCAGGCCCGGAGCCGGCAAGAGCAACAGCAGATCCAAATAAGGTCAGCATCAGAACCAGACTGGCGAGCTTAATATATTTCATCATCCATAATCCTTCTAAGGCGACATTCTCAGTAGTAATAAGTCAGGTCGCCGAACCAACCGTCAACGGAAGTGTCAAAACGTATTCTAGCACCTGCGAAACTATCCTGGAAAGTGATATTAGTATTCCTGAAGCCGAATTTCCAAGCCCAAGACCCCAGCACGGTTTCAGGAGTCTTGAGTCCTGCGCTGATCTCCCAGTCGGTAACCTGGGCGCCGGCTACCGGCCATCTGGCCCTTGTCTCCAGTATACCGGTCACTCCGCAGAAGCTCCGAACTGGATTGTATACGAAGTGGAATCCAAGCGTCATGGGGTTTTCCCCGGCAAGCCTCAATCCCAGTCTGCGTATTACAGGATGTGTAAAGATCGTGTCGTCTATAAAGAAGGGGCTCATGAAGAGCTCCGGATTGGACAGGTCATAGTCCAGGTTTATCCCCAACCTCGACTTGTTCCATTGGACGAAGTCAAAGTCGGCTCCCAGGCGATAAATGTTGTAAGAGAACCTGGCCTCCGCGCCGTTTCTTTTGGTTACAAAATCGCCTGGCTCATAGTCCAATCTTACTGAAAGCCGGTTTAGTTGGAGTCTCACCATAAGGTCTATGAAATAGCCCTCTTTGGTGAATCCCAGCTTATTGCGGACGCTGTCGTTGGTTATATAAGCAATTGTAGGGCGTGCTCTGAATTCTCCCTGGAAATTGGGCATGGATATAAAGGGGGAAAAAGCGTCGATTATGCCTAGTCCTTCAGCCATCGACAGAGAACTCAGCATAATTAAGACTAATCCCAAGCCAAAACTTGATATATACTTGAACGATCTGTATTTGCCGACGCTTGGGAAAAACATGTAAACCTCTTCTTTCGTTAAAACTAGAGGTAATTTGAGTTGACATTCTAGATGCTTTTCAAGAATAAATCAAGTAGGTTTGTTTGATTTGCAAATATGGCGCTGATTTGTAATTATATATTGAAGGACCGGCGTGCATGCGGCAATGATAGCGTTATATTCAAAAATAAACGGGATGGACTAAATGTCTGAAGTAAAATCGCCGGAAGAAAACAAGACCGATGAAATCGAATTGCGCGATCGTCCTCAGGTTATTGAAGAAGCGGAGTTCTTGGACAAGATCATTGCGTTCGCAATATTGATTTTTCCCTATTGCATCCTGTTCGGTTGGGCGCAAGATCTAATCTTGGAATACGCGCCTGCGGCCAATACCATGAGTCTGCTGATCAGTATAATCGTCTTTCTATTGCTCGTAGGAAAATCGGCCCGAATGATCCACGCATTCAGGATGAAACGAAGGCGGCAATAGCCCACAAGGAGCCCTTCCGCGCAATCGACGATGCCCTTAGTACTGGTTTTCGTAAATACGGTCATATATTACCGCAGGCCATCGCCAACGAAATTCGTAGCCTATTGCGCCCCGTCGGGCAACTGCGACAGAATACGACACCGTATTTACGAAACCGTGTAATTAGCTCCACGCGCGAACAATACGCTGACCCTGCTTCGCCGGGTCAGCGCCACTCCCAAAATCAGTGTTACCCCCAAAGTCGGTATCGACCGCGGCTCGGGCGCCTCTGGCCTGGAAATCAGCTCAGTGTGCGTTTCGTCATGGTCAGTCCGTGATCACAGCGGCGCAGTTTGCGGACCTAAAGCTGTAATCCTTAGCACAAAAACGTCTCCTCTCGGTGAACTCGTATGCGAAAACCTTCTTTTCGCATAATGGGTCCGGCCCGAAGAACCTTTGGGAATCGAAAACGGTATGCAATCGACTTCTGAAATCCTCTTGATCAGGCCTGGAGCATTGGGCGACACGATTCTGAGTCTGCCGCTGCTCGAGTCAATTCGGAAGAAGAATCCCGGCGCTAACCTCGTGTTCCTGGGAACGGGCTACTACAGAAGTCTCTGTCCGCCGTGGGCTTCCTTCGAAGCCATAGACTCCCGGAAATGGTCTTGGCTATTCGAAGGAACGCGGCCAATCCGCCCGGCGCGGTATTCGATTGTGTACGTTGTGCTTGCGAAACCGGACACCGTGATCAGAAATCTTACGGCCGCCGGCGTCAAGGAAATCCACCACTCCGCGTCATCGCCTCCTCCCGGGACTCATCTGGTGGAGTCAATCCACACCAATCTGAATTTAGACACGCCTCCGAGGAAGCCCAGTCTTATTGATGAACCCGCGGTCAAGCGTGTGAACCGGATCTGGCTGCATCCAGGGAGCGGAGGCAAGCGCAAATGCTTGAATCTCGCTTATTGGGTCAGCTTGACCGACATACTTGCGGATTCCATGAAGGCGCGGTTAGCCGTCACTCTCGGTGAAGCCGATGAATTTGTGAAAAATGACCCCGCCTGGGAACGCCTGATCAGTCTACCGGGCCTGGAGCTGTTCGAGAACCAACCTCTGGAAAGACTACGCGCCCAACTACGTGACTCAATGTTGTTCATCGGTAACGACTCCGGAATCAGTCACTTTGCCGCAGCCTTAGGCCTGCCGTCCGTCCTGTTCTACGTGGCGACGGATCCCCGACAATGGTCCCCATGGGTCCCAAGTGGTAATCTTCTCATCTGTGAAACGCGCGGCAAGGACATTGAATCCATTGACGCTGCCTTGATTGCACGCCGAATAGAGGACTTCTTTCTCTCCCACAGTATCCAGGCCGAAGCGCGCAGCCAGACGTAGTGAGTCAGAAAAGGGGGGATTAGGCGCTGGTTGGTCCGACCGAAGTCTTGCGCGGCGCGACCGATGAGTGCGAAAGGTTCAATCGCCCCCCCCGCCCACTTCGGCCACCCAGAACTATCCCTAGAATTAATTAACTGTAAAAACAGCTAATTAATCTAAATACATAATCTAAAACATAAGAGCATATCTGCTCGTTAAGCCTACCTTTTTTCCAATAGCAGACATAACTACATATAATAACACAATAAAAGGTAAGAACAGAGCAGGGCATACCGAAGAACGCGTTGACGGTCGATGCGCGTAGATGCTGTGTCGCGCAAAAGCGTTACACTCAACAATATGGCTAGAACTAACTAGTGTTAAAACAAGGCGTTACAGCAGTATAATAATGTGACGCTAATTAACAAACGGTCATTAATTCAATTTAATTCTAAGAAAACAGTATAAATTGCCAATTTAGGTTAAGTTTTTCGTTGACAATAAAAAGTCAACTGGTAATCTCAGTTCTAACAGATCGTTGTTCCTGGAGGGAGGGTATGTTTAGAGAAAAACGTGCTATTATAGTGGTATGTCTAGTTGTTTCATTCATGATAATTGCGACCTATGCCGGCGCCGCAGAGTTCAGGCAGGCCGCCTTTGCAGAACGGCAGGAGGATCTTGCCTCTCCTGCTCACGAAAAGAGTCAACCCGAGCCAATCGCCAAGGTGAAGACCAAGAAGATTGTAAAGTGCAAACCACAGATTGCGGTTCAAGCAGCCGCGATGGCGGAAACCATGCCCGTAGGCTGCTATCTGCCTCAATCCTCACCCCGAGGCTGGCAATTGGACGCTCAGGCTATGTTTGCCAGGACCAGAGGAAAGGTGAGGTATATGCAGGGCAGCTACAACTACAATTATTACGGGAACCAAGATGTGGACTTTAACGCGGCCATGGGGCTTCCCGAGCATCAGGTTATCGGCACTTATTCGGCAGCCTACAGGTTTACACCTACCTGGCAGCTAAGGTATTCAGTTATGCCATTGGCGCTGGAAGGCTCAGGAGCCGGTAACTCCTTCACATTCGGGACCACCCTTATAAGCTCCGGCGCGAACACCAAGACCAAATGGGAGAGGCTTACTCAGCGGATCGGCATAGTCTACGATCCGATCCGGACATACAACTCGAGAGTGAGTGTGTTTGGGGATTTCATGAGGGTAGACGACAAGGTGACCGTTATTCAGGTAGGTTGTTGCGGGAGCACCATGAATAACGAGTTCAACATGGCTATGGCTGGTCTGGAATTTGAAAAATGCCTGAAGACCACCAGATTCCTGAACACACTTTCTCTCCAGTGCAAAGCTGGGGTGGCGTTCCTTGACGACGCAGTCGGGTCCGACATCAGTACCTGGGTTGAAATTCAGCGTGCCGATGAACAACGGGAGATGGGGCTATCTGAGCGGGGGTTACAGATACGTGTCCCTAAACCGCAAATACAGTGACGCCAGATCGATTGACACCACCACGGATGGTGGATATGTCCAAATGGGTCTGATCTTCTAACTTACAATGAAGACCCCGGGCAATTCCCGGGGTCTCTTACATTTCCAACGCAGCGACCTCTTAGCGGTTGCAAAAATCGTTTTCAGTTACGGCGCCTTATGCGCCGACCTTGTCTCAACGCAAAGACAGCGTCCCACCGTAGCCTCTTCTATTGCTCCCAATATTAGCTCTTTCTTCTCGGATCTTGGCGCTTGCCGGAATTTTGGAAAACAATTTCTTGCGATTCCCGCTCCGAATAACCATATTAGCATAGTTGGCGACCCTGTGAGATCCGGAGGAAATATCTCAATTCCAGGGGAGTTCGTTCGTCAGCCGGGCTCTAGGGGCCATTTCCAGAAACCATACCACCGACGTGCGCTGGAACGAATCATGAGAATGTCTTCGTCGGATTGTCTAGTCCCTAAGTTCGGGGACGACCGCCTGTCCCACCGCCATTTTGGAAGTTCTCGAGTAGATGTCCGGATGAGGACTTCTTTCGAGAAGTTGCCCTCCAGAGGCGCCTCTTCCGAAACCTACCGAGTTTTGAGACTGCCTTCGATCATCATCGTGGGCTACAACAGGATTAATCGATAATGGATGCGCATGATCGCGTTTTGAGAATGGTCAGAGAAAATCCCGGCACACCGAAATCAACGCTGTGCGAGATGTTTCAACTGAGCCGCTTCCGACTCAACCAGGCTTTGAGGCTCATAGAAAGAAACGTGAACGGAGTCAGGGTTGTCCATGACAACGAAAACGGAGTCTGGATAGTAGACGTTGATCCTCAGTACTGCGTCGGAACGGTGTGGCTTGGCCTTGAGAACGGCGGATACGGACAGTGCTCGGCCAGACCCGCGTTTGGAGATAATCGCTGCGTCGACCACACGGATTATGAAAACCCGGAAATGATAGCCTTCCAGAGGGAATTGGCCTACCTGGTGGGCATGCCGGAGCCTACCGTGTTCTTCGTCAGCCAACTGCATATATCGGAGGTGGAAAAGTTGTTGGCTCAGCTAACCGTGATCATTCCAACCACACGTAAAGACATCCTGAACAAGACGCGGACCATTGGAATGCTCAAGGCGGCGATAGCGATGCTCAAATGGAAAGAGGCCATGCGTCGTCAAAGGGAATCCGAAGAATGGATACCTCCGGAAGCCTGGGCGCGCCATCGGCGGTCCTCCATAAACCCCTTCGAATATACGCTGAAGAGGTACTTCGTAATTCTGGAGCTTGATCCCGACGCCACGAGGGAGGAAACGCTAAGGGCGTGGAAGAGGCTTGCAAGACGCTTCCATCCGGATACTGAGAACGGCGACGAAGAGCAAATGAAACAAATCAATATGGCGAAGGAGAAGATTTTCCGAATTAGGCGATGGGATTGAAATGACATATCCAGCGTTCGAAAGACCAAAGGCGCTGCGAACTATATACTCAGTTCCCAGCGCCTTTCAGGTGGTTATAGCGAACGCGTATTAGTCTACGCGCTTAGGCTGACACAATCACAATCCAAAACCTGGTCTACCAGTAGGAGCCGAACACGCCTTCCGTAGGGGCTGCGAACAATGACGCCGCCGCTGATTCTTTCTTGCTGAACGGAGAGAACCTCTTGACTCTGGGGCCACCGAAGCCGAAACCCACCGGGGCGGGTCTCGCCATTCCCATTCCACAGGCCGGGGGCGCGCAAACCATGGGAGGGCAAACAGCAGGCATGCACTGTTGCGGAGGGCAACACATGGCCATACGCGGGTACCTGGGACCACACTGTCCCGGGCAGTCGATTCCGCTGAAAATGCCGTCTACGATTTTGAAAGGCAAGGCGACTATGCCCGCGACCAATTGGCACGCGCCCTTAACTATCTTGGCCAACGGATTTTCCTCACACATCTGGGGTCCGCAAGGTCTGGGACCACACGCCGGTGGTGGACATACCGGACCACAGGTAGGCTGGCAGGCCATCGGGCCACACGGCTGAGGCATACAAGCGGGAGCGCAAGGTTGGGGCATACAGGGTTGCGGAGCGCACATCATAGGTGCGCAAGCAGGCTGCCGGCACACCGGACCACCCGCGAATGCGGCGAAACTCATGCTAAGAACGATACCCAGCACTAATATTGCGAATGAAAATCTCTTTTCCATACAGCCTCCTTTTCAGCGGAGAGCTCTATTAAAGCCCAATTGTTTAGATAAAACTGAATGGTCCGAACCTAGCAAAATTCTCCGCAAGTGTCAAAGGAAAAGATATTTCCGGTGAATCCGTTCAGTTACGGATGGGGAACGAGCTCATTTTGAATCTCGATAGTTGGCGCACACTCTCTAGAGCCCGCTGCAATAGTCTCTCGAATAAGTCGCAAAGCGGCAATGGACCGGACAAGCAACCGTTGGTCTCCATAAAATCCAATGGGCGCGGGATGTTGGAGCAATAATAAGAGTTATTGGGGAGAGGGCTGGGGCAAAGCTGTTAAGTAAAGGCCCTTCGGCAGCTTCGCATTTCCCCCACTCACCCTCACTTGAGAGGAGTGGGAGAAGGGGAGGGTAAAACTATCGCTAATCACAAAAGGTTAAGAGGTATGTTACGGACTATGGGGGGCCGGCGAGGGGCCTTTGCGAAAAGGCCTTCTCGGGCGAACTTTTCCAAAGCCATGGTTTTGCAACAGCTTCCAGGCGGCAAACAACTATCGGCTATTCGCGGTCTTCCCAAAAGGGCTCTTCATCTTTCACGTCGCTGTCGGGTTTCTTGGGAAATCCAACTCTTCCGCAGCCAAAATCGGGGGATGCGCACTGTCCCAAATCCTTCACAACACGTTGGGTGATTGCCGCTCCTGACTTATCGAACTGTTGAACAAAGGTGTCCAGTATCCGCTCGTGGTTCTTGTCATAAACGATTTTTCCACGCGGCCCCGGCTGATCGATCTTCTCAAGGGATTCAACAAGCTGGTCCACCGTGGCGGCGCCTGAATTCTTGTCTTTGTTCAAATAAGCCAGAATTACGCCCAGCTCGTAGCCGTCAACCGCCTGAGCTACAAAAGGAGGCTCCTTGCGCATCTTTTGTTTGAGACCGGAAGCGAATTCCTGAACTCGCTTAGTGACGCCCAGGGTCCGCAAATTTCGCAGCTCCTTTTCGGAAAGCGAAGAAAGTTTGGAAAATCCCGTAAGGTCCTCAGGGCCTATGAGGGGCAGGGTGATTCCCGCCTTGCGGTACTCCTTTAAAAAGGCGAGCGCTGAAGTTCCCTTCATCGATGCGAAGACGAGCTGGGCGTCGGATTGTTTTATGGAATCCAAGACCTTGGTCATTGCTGCGGAATCCGGGATCATGACGCGGTCGACAAAAATCCCCCCTGAGCGCTCAAAACCGAAAGCAAAGAAATCGGCTTCTTCGTTGCCCGTAGGGGAATCGTCACCGGTTATATAGGCTTTGGCGCCGACATTCTCGAAGCTCCAGGGTCCGAGCGGATGCGCCGCCTGGTAGTTATTAGGGCCAAGACGGAAGCTTGAGGGCGTGCAAGTTTCACCGCCCACGAGACGCACCGACGGATCGGGGACAAATAGTATGGCCTTCCCGGGCTTCATTCCCTGTATTGCAAGTTCGGTCCCTTTAACGCTGGGTGGGGCTACGATAAAGCGGACATCTTTAGCCAGAAGATCCGTCATACTCTCCAGGACTTTTTCGTCCTCGGGACCTGCGTCTTTCTTGACGATTTCGAATCGGAGCCCATTGGCGGTCTTGGTTTTTTGAAAATATTCAAAACCTAGTAGCAGGGCCTGCGCGCTCTTCAGCCTTAGGACCGGTTTCAGAAAAAATGAATCCAACTTTAACGGGCGGCCGGTTTTCGGCCAAAGACCCCGTAACACAAGCCAGCGCAAGAATGGCTGCTGTTGAGAAAAGAAGTAATAATTTGCTAGCCATGGCTCCTGAATAAATTGCACTCCCGGCCCGTGCTTCGCCGGCATGACATCCGGCGCAACATATGTGTTCCGGGTTATTACTGGCAGACGGCATAATCGATTCCCCTTTACCGGCTCTTTCGAGCGAAACTTCCAAGTACGATCGAGGCATCCTACCTCAGAGGCGCAGAACTGTAAAGAAATCAAGACGAGAAAAGCGCTCGGGCGTGACAATTCGCAAAAGAATTGACCTCAAATGATGGTCTACCGGGAAACCTCTTCCCAGGAAATTATGCCCGGAGAGGCGCCTGTCGCAAGAAATTCTCAGCACAACATCATAGGCGCCGACTCTGGGTCTCGGTAAGCTTTGGAGGTCCCCGTCGCAACACAGTGAGACCCTGAGGGGGGAAGAATTCTACGTCCGCCTGGTCTCTCGGAAATCGGCGGCTGTAACGCCGATGCCCGGCAGATGACGAGCGGGGATGAAGAAATTGTCTCCAAATACCGGCGCCACGTAATTCGTATCACGATCTTCATCTGAAACATGATACTCTGGACGAGGCTTATTATGCCGGTCCTCGTTATAATCTCGAAAAACGTTTGTAGGGGAGGGGTTTATCCCCGCCCATTATTCAAAAACCTGTTAGGCGGGCGGGGATAAACCCCTCCCCCACGATTACCGTGCCACGATTCTCGACAAATCGGGAGTTTTGAGACAGTCTCTCGGCTCCGCCTCTCGCCGACTAGGTAGGGACCAGGAGGGCAATACCGGCGCCGAAGGGTTCGATCTTGAATTCTCTATGTGGGAGTGGCTGGAAAGCTTGCGTGACATATGCAATCCAGGGTCGAATCTTTAGATCACAAGCGCTGCGTAACCCTTCACTCATAAGCGGCAATTTGGAGATTGCTTTCCCGCGGAACGCGGGATTTCATTCCTCGCAATGACACTTGAGCTTGTCTTTGCGAGCGCAGCGAAGCAATCTCCCTAGCTTAAGCGAATCGATACAGCGCTGTGTCTAAGAGGCGGCGTCCCCTTGGGTAGCCATGGGCGGAGCCCATGGTCAGAGACTTCCGAACATACTGCCGCGCCTAACGGCTAAAGCTTACGAACAGTCCTTAAGGATTTTCGCTTGAAGAATTCGGCGAGGGCGAATATGGCGACTGGGATTCAGGCTGCTGAGAGCGAGGCCTTAGCCCCGGCGTAGGAGGGGGAAGCGGAATATTCTTTAGGGTTTTTTGAAGGAAATCCAGACCCTTAGACAATGAGTCAATAACGTCTTTGTTTTTTTCTGTAAAATCGCGAACCTCTCCCATACGCTTGTCCAGATCGCCCAACGCGGGACCCGACCCTTCGAGAAGCCCACGGCTGAAAGGTCTGACGATGTTCTCGGACACGTCCTTGCCGGCCTGATATGCGTTTCGTTGCATTTGAGCCCGTTCAGGGTCGTTTTTCAGTGACTCTGCGAAGCCCTTGACGATCCCTTTGGCGATTGGATAGAATTTCTTGGTGTAAAGCTCGGCGTTTCGTTCGAGTTGTTCGTCCGGCGTTTTGTTCAACGATTGTTTGAGATCTTCGGCGGCGACGGAAGCGACGCCTTTGACAAAGGGATTCACGGCTTCGGCCGTTTTCTTTCCGCGTTCTTCGGTCATAAGACCCGACACGAGTTTCACGGCGCCATAAACGGCAAATACCAGCACGACCGCTGATAATGTGTAAAAAAGAGCTTTCTTCATGCCTTGAATCCTTCCCTGGCGGAAGCGTCCGTGAAAGCTCCAGTCCTGCTCCTGACAATGCGGAAGGGACTGGAGCTCAAACGCGCTATTTCAATTACGGCATGGGCCTGCCCATAGGATACGGCATCGGGTAGCCTTCGACCTTTGCCTTATGTATGGGTTTTCTCATCGGCATAGAGGGGGCGCACATCGGGGGCGGGCACTCCATGCGCACCGCCACGACTTTGCAACTAGGCGGAATAAACGAATCCTGTGAGCACTTCACCATAGCCATTTCCGTGGCATGGCCCGGTGTGGGGCCGGCGCCCTGGTAAAGGGCCCCTCGAGCGTTTTTTGCGGTTGCCACGAACATACCCTGGGCGCTGCTCAGAGATGCGAACATCAACACCGCCAGTATTGCGGCAGCCAAAACGACAAACTTCCTACTCATGATATACCTCCATCATTCCAACATAAATAATCTTCGTAAAACATTTTTAATATTGACAGATTGTGTGGAAAAAAGTTTCCTCTACTACTCCGATCTAAAGGACGGCTGTCCCGTAGCCTCTTTTACACTCTGCCACAATGTCCCGTTTAAATCCACTTGCTTCCTCCCGGTGGTGACCAACCGCATGGGAATGTAAACATATTCATTATTCCAAGTGCCCACGACCATATTAGTTTTTCCGCTCATGCCGGCATGAACGGCGTTTTGCGCCAAAAAACCGCAGAAGATCGAATCGCCTGCATTGGCCTGAACAGAGCGAATCAGATAACTGGGATCCATGTACTTCAAATTGAGGTCTATCCCCTTCGACTTGAAGTGTTCAGCTATGCGCTCCTTCAAGCAAACGCCGATGTCTCCAAGACGTTTGTTGCCGGATTCGTCGGCGCCTTCCGCCGAACAGGTACTTTTGACCTGCGCCTTCGGCCACAACCACTACGGCGTGCTTGCGGTCCAAAACCCTCTTCTCCAAGACCTCCAAAAGGCCGTGGGGGCCGTCAATGTCAAAATCCGCTTCGGGGATCAGAACAAAGTTCGCGTTAGGGTTTGCGAGAACAGCGCTCGCTGCGATAAATCCGGAATGTCTGCCCATGAGTTTCACGAGGCCTATGCCATTGGGAGCTCCGGTGGCTTCAACGTGAGCTGCGCCGATGACCTCGGCCGCAACGCTGACCGCAGTGTTAAAACCAAAAGACCTTGCCAGAAAATTTATGTCGTTGTCTATGGTCTTAGGGATGCCGATGACGCTGATCTTGGCCCCTCGATTCTCGATTTGAGCGGCGATTTTTTCCGCGGCTCGGAATGTGCCGTCTCCGCCTACTGTAAAAAGCAGGCCGACGTTCATCCTTTCCAACGCGTCCACTATTTCTTCGGGGCTTTGAGGCCCTCTGGATGACGCCAGGATGGTTCCGCCCTGCTCATGGATGTTGACCACGTCTTCCGGTCTGAATTCTATTACCGGGTGACCATAAGCAGGTATAAATCCTTGGAAACCGTATTTTATTCCGAATACATTCCTTACACCATAGGTGTGGTAAAGAGTGAGAAATAATGACCTAATGACATTGTTCAAACCAGGGCATAAGCCGCCTGTTGTCACGATGGCCGCTTTGAGCTTGCTGGGGTCAAAGAAAAGCTTTTCCCTGGGACCGGCTTTCATAAAAGAGACGGGTTTATTCCCGCTCCGAACCTGTTGCTCCAACGCATCGGCGGAGAGGTCGAACAAAACACGTTCGCCGTCGTCCACATGACCGGTCTTTAGAGGCGATGGAATTTTGGGTTCACCTAGACATTGTATGGTAGTGTCCATAGCTGCAACGCTCTCCAAACCTAACCTCATGGCCTTATCCGATGATCGGTCGGCCCCAGAAGAACATGAAGTCCGAACGGCCTTAAAGCGCGTTCAGAATCTGCATTGTGCGCAACATAAATTGAGTTTGTTCCAGGCTATCCTAGAAGTTCAAAAAAATCAATAAAAAAACGTTTTTAGCAGTAAGGTCGCAGAGCCGGACGCCAAACCGAGATAACCCTTTGACCCTAAAGAACCTTTAGCCGCTAATAATTTCTAAACATTGAAACGGAAAAGTACAATATCTCCATCATGTACTACGTAATCTTTTCCTTCCAACCTCACCTTGCCGGCCTTCTGCGCGGCGGCCATGGAACCCGCTGCTTTGAAATCGTCAAACGCCACAATTTCCGCTCTGATGAAACCGCGCTCTATGTCGGAATGGATTACGCCCGCTGCCTTGAGCGCGGTCATACCCCGCCTTAATGGCCAGGCTCTGACTTCCGGCTCGCCCGCCGTCAGGAAGACGATCAGATTCAGCAGTGCAAATGAGGTCTTAACTATGCGGTCGTTTGCTCCTTCTTCCAGATCCAAATCGCCCAAGAATTCCTTGGCGTCCTCCTCGGAAAGGGTCGCAATTTCGGCCTCTGCGTCCGCATATAGCCAATCGAAGGCCAGATTGGGCTGCCCCTCCGACAGCCCCTTGAGTAGTTCGAGCTCATGGTCTATTTGTTCACGGCTCTTGTTGTCGCCCGCGTTTAACAAAACAAGCTGCGGTTTGGACGATAGGAAAGCAAATCCCTTAAATTCCGGGATCTCATTAACGTCGGGCAGCATGGAAAGGGGATTCCCGTCGTCCAGTAGTTGATGAGCTTTCTGGAGCAATTCAAGCTCGTGCGCGAGCTCTTTCTCCCGCGCTGCGCGTCCTTGGCGACTTTTTCCAACCTCTTTTCCACCATTGACAGATCCGACAGTATCATCTCTTCCTGAACGGAAGAAAAATCCTTGGCCGCTTGAGCCGGCCCCTGAAGATGTGAATCGAAGAATCTGACACAGTGGACCAGCGTGTCCAAAGGACGAATGTGGGCCAGTACCTTATCCCCGATGGATTGGCCGGGCTTTCCCTCGCCAAGCCCCGCTATGTCCAAGTATTCCACCTGAGCTGGAGTGACCTTTTTGGGTTTGTGGTAGTTCGTTAGATAGTCGAGGCGCTCGTCTTTGATCTTGACCACACCGACACCAGGTTCCGAGTGTCCCTTGCGCCCGGCGCTCTCGATGCCACCGGTTAATGCCTTGAAGACAGTTGATTTACCACTACCTGGAAGACCGATTATGCCTAATTTCAATTAAATTGGTCCTTTCTAACTGAATCTATAAACTTGCAATGGAGAAAAATAAGAGGCGAGAGGATTCTCAGAGGGTAATAGCAGTGAAAAGAAGGCCTTTGAGGCAAATATCGCTTGGGGCGTCCACGGTCGCGCTCTCCAATGATTATTTCAGAATTTACTAAACGGCAGCCCTGATTAGCATTACCTCACATGAACGAAACGAATATAAAGCACGACATTGTCTCCATCCTTCTTGGCGGGTTCAGCGCTCGCACTGTTCCCCGTACCTGCCGCAACCGCTCCATGGTTGATCAATTCGGTAGTCAAATTCGCATACGCCTCCGAAGGAATCATTACGGCGACGAGGGTATCTCCGCGATTATGGCGAACTTTTTCGTCGATCAACCTGCCTTGAATATCAGGCAACACTTTCTTTAAGGAGTTAAGGGCCTCATCCACGCTTTGGCTTTCAACGGTCAGATTGTCTGCGCCGATCTTGTCGGCTATCGAGGGGTATGTAACATTCTGACTCCAAGGCATGTGGGCGCTCCAGGTGTAGGGATACCACCCGCTGGAGTCCGGGCTTGCCGGCTTGATGGATATGGCGCTCGTAGGGATGCCTCTTGCGGATGAAGCCAGATTTGCCACTGACGCGCCCGTCTGGGCATAGGGTTGGCTAACGGCCGCTGGACCATCTGTGGTGGACTTATACGTGATCAATCCTACCAACAGAACTACCGCCAGGGCTGAAACCCCGACCGGTAGAGGCAAGTACGGCGTCACTGAAAAAAAGTTTCTGAAATAGCCAAGCAGGGAGAGTTTTTCGGGATAGATCTTGGAGTTGAGTTGTGCGAGGTAATCGGAAGGAGGCGTTACGTCGTCAAGTGCCGCTAGGGTGCGGACTGTAAATCCGTACCACATGAAATCTTCACGACAACCGGGACACTCCCCAAAGTGGCTGTTCACCATCGACTCGGTGCTTCCGTCCAAGCGACCGTCGTGCAAATCCATATAGAGACCACTTATCTGTTCGCATTCCTTCATGACAAAACCTTCTTCAATTTTTCTTTAACAACCATTCTAGCTCTGTGAAGGCGAGACTTGGTCGTCCCTTCAGGGAGATTGAGAATTTGCGCTATTTCGTCATAAGAAAAACCTTCAATATCCCTAAGGATCACTATTTCTTTATGGTCCGGATCCAATTCGTTAATAGCGTCCTGAACAATTTTCTGAATTTGTTTGCCGGCAAGCAAAGTCTCCGGATTAGTTGAGAAATCAGGTATCGCCCTTTGTCCGGACTCCCTGTCCTCGTCACTGTCAGCTTGCCCTCTGTTGGCAAAATAGCCGCGGCGTTTTAAATACTTGAAGCGATTCTTTCCTCGATTCGTGGCAATCTGAAATAACCACGTGGAGAATTTCGCGTCTCCTCTAAATTTCTTCAGGTTCTGGAAAGCGGCGGTAAAAATTTCCTGGGCCAGATCATTCGCCTCTTCAGTGTCTCCCACGAACCTGTAGGCTAAGTTGTATATCTTCTTATAATATTTTTCAACTAGCGCATTAAACGCCTCACGGTCACCTTTGACGCTCGATTTGACCAAACCGATATCGTCATCACTATTTTCAGTGAATACTGAGAATAGCAGCACACTTACGATATTCAGACACAAGCATGCCAGAATTGTTTCAGGGGAGGCGACCACTTTACGAAATTTTTCTCCGCAGAGAATCTTTCCGGAAAGTAATTTAACCTCAGCGCCAAAGTCAAGGATTAAGCAGATTTCTCCATCCTAATCGCGAGCCCCCGGATCTGAAACCGTCACTTTACGGAAGTAGAATACTTATCAAAAAATAAATGGTGAGTCAAAAAACATCACCGGACCAGGTAAATCGATACTACTTCATCATGCCCAAGTCAAACTTAACTTTAACATTGCCTATACGGCCACGGGGAGCAAGCGCCGGCCGCTTCCACCGTTCAATCGGCGCAATGCCGGGCCGCGACGCGCTCCATTCGCAGGTCCTTGCAATTTTAGACGGGCAAGCTTGTAACCGGTTGGAATTCCTAAGGCTATAACCATATGCGGAAATCAACCTCCTATTACATGCGCTCCGGTCTTGAATTCCAAGGCTCTCCGGGGACACGTTTGTGGAACCGCAGCCGGCTTCGACAAATTAAGACCGGCGATTGGTCATTATTTCAGGATTAAAATCCGAACAGCTTCTTGGCGTTGCCCCCGAAGACTGCGGCTTGAGCTCTTTCGTCATACCCGGCCCTGTTCATGAGGTCTCTAATCTTTGCCAATTCCGCTGAATGGTCAAACCAGGGCCAATCGGTTCCGAAAACAATGTGGGCGCTTCCGTGAGTTTTCAGGAGTTCGATAAACTGACCTTCTTCCAACGTGTGAGCGGCGTTGGAAGTGTCCAAATATAGGTTGGGCGCGGGCAGCGCCTCTCGGCGCAGCTTATCGAAATCGCTCATTAAGCCGCCCATATGAGCCCCTATGAAATTAACCCCCGGATGCCTTTGAGCTGAATTCCAAAGCTTGAAGGGCAAGGTCAGATAGTCGGACCGCGCCCCGAAATGAATATCTGCGCGGGTGAACGTGTCAAACACGACCGCGGAAGTCAGGCCTCTGCGTTGCCCTAGACGCTCTATTTGACCCAACATGGCCTGAGCTTCGTTCGAGGACACGTCAAAACGTTGAGAAAAGCTGGAAAACTTGAACCCCCGTACGCCAAGATCGTACATCCGATCAATTTCATCGGGCAGACCCCGCATCATCGGATGTAGGGTAGCCAAGGAGCGCAGCCTTTTGGAATTCTCGCTCAGTCTGTAGAAGGCGTCGTTTTCCTCTCGCGCCTTCTCGGGAGTAGCCGTGGGAAGCAGGACGCAGACGTCTATGCCGTTATCTTCCGCTGACTTATCAAGGAATTGAGGTTCCGTGCGCTCAAGAGCGTCAACGACATTCAACTTTAATTCTTCAACCATCGCTGTTTTGCTTTTCACGTTTTCGATGATTCGTCGGGTGAAGATGTGACAATGAGCGTCAACCACCATACGGGGCCTCTCCAATATATTTTGCGCCGGCGTGGGCGCGCCCTTAAGGTAAACACGCTCACGTAGTCCTGACGCTAATACCTAATGAACAAATCTTGTTCTTAATTGTCGCAGCCGGGTCATCGGAACGCTCGCGGGGGCGGCGGCCAATTCGGGCAAATTATAACAGTTTCCATCCATAGGTATACAGTCGCTTTCCAAAGCAAGGCGAAACATGAGATATTTGTTGGCGCCAATGGCCCGGACTATACCGGACGCCGGAAAAGCCGTAAATCCGACCGGCGGGCGCAGCAATTGGATTCGTATCATGTAATTTTGGGAAAAGAGCCCATGAACAAGAAGTCTATTCTTTTATTAGCGGGAGAAGCGTCGGGCGATTACCACGCGGCGGCCCTTGTTCGGGAAATCAAGAGCGAAAGGCCTGATATCAACTTCTCCGGGATCGGTGGAGATCTCCTGGCGCAAGCCGGCATGGAGTTGTTTCACCACTACAGAGAGGTCAACACTATAGGTCTCGGTGAGGGTTTCGGAAAGTTGCGACAGATATGGGCGGCCTATAAAACAATGCGGGACGAGCTGCTTAGCGGCAAACATGACTTGTTTATTCCTGTGGATTTCCCGGACGTCAATTTACGGCTGTGTCGCTTTGCAAATAAGGCGAAGGTCCCAGTTTATTATTTCATCAGTCCGCAGGTCTGGGCTTGGCGAAAAGGCCGAATGCGGAAAATTGCCGCTCGAGTGGACCGGATGATGACAATCTTCCCGTTCGAAGAAAAGCTCTACAGAAGCGCCGGAGTTCGCGCTGATTTCGTGGGTCACACCATGATGAGAGATATGCCTGAAATCCAGGATAGAGAGGCTCTCCGCGCCGAATTAGGTCTTCGGCGCGACGGACACGTGGTGGCTCTGTTACCGGGAAGTCGTCCAGCGGAGGTAAAGAGAATGCTGCCTCGAATGTGCGGGGCCGCCAGAATTCATCGGGCGGAGTTTCCGGAAACGGAGTTCGCTTTGCCGTTGGCGGGTGAGCATCTCTCCGCACTCGTGAACGACATTCTATCCGATTATGGAGAGCTAAACGTTAAAGTCTGCCGTGGAGAAGCCGCCGCGCTCATGAGCGCAGCTGACAGCGGGCTTGTAACCTCAGGGACCGCCACCCTTCAGGCCGCCATGGCCGGAATGCCTCACGCCGTGGTTTACGTGGTCGATAAGCTGACTTGGCTCCTGGCCATACGCATAATAAAGCCTTTGCTCATGGACAAAAAAGTGCACGTGGCCATGCCCAACGTGCTTGCCCTAAATGCGGAAGACGAGCCCGATTCTCCCATTCCTCGACTGCTGGAGAGAGGGATAAATATTCCTTGTCAGGAGTGCGGACGTGCGCTCTTCGTGCCTGAATTACTTCAATATGAGGCTACTCCTGAAAAATTGGCTTCCTGGTTGAACAGATTCCGAACCGACAAAACTCTCGTTGAGGGCCTTTCAGAAGGATTTAAATGGATAAGAAAATCTCTGAGCGGGGTTGACGCGAAACGGGCTGCCACCATTGTTTTGGATTTCTTTGAACGCTGAAGCGTAGCCGCACGATAATATAAAGAGGTTTGCATTTTTCAGGTGTTCGGAAAAAATGAAAGGCCCGCGTGCATGGTAGGAACATTCGGACCTTTCGACCATCTAAACTTTTTACGTAGGTAGGTAATTACATATGAAGACACCACTGGCGGCAAGGTGTTCCAAAAAAAGTCAATCCAAGGGCTTGTATCGGAATTCCACTCAAAGGCAGTAAAGAAAGGCTCAACTTATCAAAATAACGATGATATTGTCCAGTTATGGATTACTTGCAGTGTATTCTCTCCCCAAAATGTCCCTCTTTTTTCGCAGGCGGTTAAACTTTTTCGGCGCGCATTTCTGACGGCGACGCTGTCGCCTCATGGTGGTCGCATAGTCGGACCTGCTCGGGGACAAGACTTTATCCCGAATTCCCCTTGACCGCGAAGAAGTCCTCGTGTTATTCGGTGAAGTCAAACTAACTTCATATGAGCCGCGACTTGCGCCGGCCGGCATTCAACCAATTGCTAAGAACGCCGATGGGCCGGCAGGGACGTCGACTTCACATCGCCGGACCGCTACGGGACACATCGTCCGTGCTCTTGCCGGCATAAGAAGGCATTGGCGCCGGTCGCTTCCATGGTCCTACAAGGAGGGATTATGTTATCGAAACTTTTCGAGCCCTGAAGACGCTGTCCGCTTGCTCGATATCAAGGATGTTTCAGAAACTACAAACCGCAGTTGAGTCCGGGGAATTGAAATATGCGGACGGGGCCGGGAAGAAGCACAAATTTGTCCTGAGCGATCTTGTCATGTATAAATTGAGCCAGGTCCTGACTCATGCCGGCGTAGACAAACAAAAGGCGCTCAGATACGCCGAAGCCATTCTTGAATCTAGGCTCCATGCGCATGAAAAAAACATAGTGGAATGGATAGAAAACGAGACCCAGGAGCTGTTCTGTTACATTGCCGACGCGCAACTCTCCCGTATTTTCTTGCGCAACAAAGACGACTCCAAAGAAGTAGACGTGGGCGCGGTAAGGCCGGTGCTCTTCCCTATCACCAGGTGCGAAATCAATGTCTTTCGCGTGATCAGACCAGTGGTGTTCAGGGCTAAACAGCTGCTTGGGTCAAAGTAGTCTTTGTCAGCGTTTCACGCAGCCCTTGATCTCAAGCGCTTTGACAACATCATCCAATTGTTGACGCACGGCGGACTTTCTCAGTTTATAGCTCTTGATTCGATCCATAGTCCCTGAGTCGATAGCGGAACCCAATACCATATCCACTGTCCGTAAGTCCTCATGATATTGTTCTGCCATTCTCATCAGCTCCGGACAACTCTTCACAACCAATCCGTTTTCGAGAGCATAAGCCGGGCCAAAAGAAGCAATCGCCATTAAACATGTCGAAAAACCAATCGATAAGAATGCTTTTCTCATAAGTTAATTCTCCTTTGGCGCTAAGTATAAAACAAAGTAGTCTAAGGGGTGCGCCACTTATATTAATGCTAATATGATAAACAATAATAATAAGAAAGACAAGTATTATCATGCTTTAGTTTGAGTTATTCCCCTCCGGTGGACTGCTGGATTCATTCGCTTCTTTACCAGAGGTTCGATAACGTTTCCCATTAGGGGTGAAATGGCATGACGGCGCTCCGATCTTTTCATAACCTGAGCATTCGGTACAAGCTCCTTTTAAGCTATTCCGCAGTCTATATTCTGGCCATAATCCTGGGGAGCGCGATCATCTATTCCCTTGTTCGCACAATGATCGAAGTCAACATTGAGAACGTGCTAAAAAACTCGACGGCGACTATTCTCGCCATGGTCATAGGATCGCTTCTCTTGGTTCTCCCTCTCACGTCACATATAGGCGCGGCCATTACCAATCCTTTGCAGGAGCTGATGAGCCGCTTCGCAGCGGACACTCCCGGCGATTTTTCCGCCAGGGTGGACACGCAATCCAGAGACGAACTGGGACAACTTGCGTCCTATTTCAACCTCTTCATGGAAAAACTCGAACAATACAATGAGAAACTCCAAGGAGAAATCCTGGAGCGCAAGCAGGCTGAGAAAGAATTGCGCCTCTCCGAGGAGATGTTTTCGAAAGCCTTCCTCCCTTGAAGAGGCAAAAGCCGCGAACAAGGTTATCGTCACCTGCGAAGAAATCGTCCCTACGGAATATCTGCGCCGGGACCCCGACCAGAATAGCCTTCCGCATTTTCTCGTGGACGCGATAGTTCAGGCGCCTTATGGGGCTCACCCCACCGGCTGCCAGTATTTCTACGATTATGACCCCCGTCATCTGCTTCTGTACAAGAAAATGGCGTCTGACGATAGCGGCTTCCAAAAGTATCTCGACGAATGGGTCTATCCGTTCGATACCCAGGAACAATACCTGTCCAAAGTGGGAATGGAAGATCTATTGAGAATAAAAGCCAATCCGGTTATCGGCTACAGGCCGGGCCTTGACAGACTTTAGGAGGTCTTTATGGGTAAGTATGTCCAAAGAGAAATCATGGCCATTTGCGCTGGTCGTCTGATCGAGGATGGAAATATCCTTTTCGCCGGCACGTGAATCTCCATGCCGGCCGCCACAGTGGCCAAACGGATCCACACGCCCAATTCGGCGGTTCTTTTCGAAACCGGTGGAATCGATCCCTCATTGGACGAGCTTCCCCTGTCAGTGGCAGACGGACGAGTCATGGTGGGAACCTCGGTCAACACGGGCCTTGCGGACAGCCTGACATTTGTCGGGCATCCCAGGTTCCGAACCATCGCTTTCCTTGGCGCAGCTCAAATTGATAGGTACGGGAATCTTAACTCCACCTGCATCGGCGATTACCATCGCCCTAAGACTCGTTTCCCCGGCTCCGGCGGCGCATGTGACGCTCTGAGCACCGCATACGCGACGATAATCTTTATGACCCATGACAAGAAACGATTCGTTGAGACGTTGGACTACCGCACCAGTCCGGGGTGGCTCACTGGGGGCGATTCACGCAAGGAAGCCGGTTTTAAGCGCGGCGGCCCACTCGCTGTGGTAACCAATCTCGGGCTCATGAAATTTGATGACGCTACCAAGGAGATGTACCTGGCCGAGTATTATCCCGGAGTAGCTCCTGAAAAGGTAGTCGAAGAAACGGGCTTTAGCATAGACACCAGTCGTGCGACGCCCTTCGCCGCTCCCACTGATGAGGAACTTCGCACGTTGAGGGAGGAAGTTGACCCGCAGCGTTTGATCCTTGGTCCTGCGGCTGAGTAATCACCAAATTGCGCAACCACGTCCAATGAAGATGCGAGTGGAGGGAAGGAGGCGGAGCCTCCAGACACACGTTCCCAAGCTGAAGCCTGGGAACGAGACAAAGGTTTCCCTCCGGACCTCCCTTCAAGAACTTCCAATATGGCGACGCCATTAAGTCTTGGAAAGGTTGATACACAATGATTCTCACAACGGGTCACTTGGTGGGCATAGGGATAACTCTTTCGGTTATCACCGGGGTAGGCGTTTACGCGGGGAGTAAGGTCAAGTCCGCGCAGGATTTCACGATTGGCGGGCGAAAGGCAGGTTCCAGCGTCGTAGCCGGAACGATTATGGGAACTCTGGTAGGGGGAGCGTCCACCATCGGGACCGCTCAATTGGCTTTTCAATTCGGCTTGTCCGCCTGGTGGTTTTGCCTTGGAGCCGGTATTGCCTGCGCTGTGTTGGGCCTCGGAATGGCGCGAAGGCTTTATGAGAGTTCTGTGGAAACAATACCTCAGTACCTCGTAAAAACCTACGGAACAGGAATCGGGTCCTATTTCTAGCATTTTTACGTCGGTAGGGATATTTTTTAACCTGATAGGCCAGCTTTTAGCCTTCGTCGCTCTTTTGACCTCCGTTTTTGCAATCAATCCTCTAATTGCCGCAGCCATCGGCGTCTTGCTGGTTTTGGCTTACGTGATGTTTGGCGGCGTATGGGGCACTGGACTGGTGGGGGTCGTAAAACTAGCCCTCCTGTATGCGTGCGCCATATCTTGCGGAGCTGTGGCCTATTATCTTGCGGGAGGCGCAAGCGGACTGGCGGCGAAGTTTCCTGCTTTCCCGTGGTTTTCCCTTTTCGGCCGTGGACTTAACCTGGACCTGGCAGCGGGTTTCTCCCTTTTGGTCGGCGTCCTTTCCACCCAGACATATATCCAGGCGGTGCTTTCCGGAAGGGATGTCCGCGAAGCTCGCAAGGGCGCGCTCATTTCCGCGGTTATGATTCCTCCGGTGGGCATCGGGGGAATCTTGGTAGGGCTATACATGCGATCCGCTTTCCCGGAGACGCCATCAGCCGAGGTCCTGCCGTTGTTCGTTTTAAAGTTCTTGCCACCAGCGCTTGGGGGCGTCGTCCTGGCAACTCTCCTTATAGCGGTAGTCGGCACATGGGCCGGACTGAGCCCGGGAATTTCCACGATGCTTACAAAAGACATCTATAAGAAGTTCTTTCGCAACCAGGCAAGCGACAGAGAAACCCTTGCCGTGCAGAGACTTGCTGATTTTTCTGGTGTGCTTGGTGTCCCTGATTTTCGTGCAAGGTAATACGAAGTCGTTGATACTGGGCTGGAGCTTCATGTCCATGGGCCTGCGGGGATGCACCGTCCTGCTACCATTAATGGGAGCGATGTTCTTTCCTCAATGGGTCACGCCGCGGGCCGGGATGGCCGCAAGCGTGCTTGGGCCTCTTTCCAGCCTCCTATGGCATTTTCTTTACCCTCACGGAGCGGACCCCATTTATCCTGGTCTTCTAGTCAGCTTTGTAACTCTGGTTGCCGTGGAGCTCTCTCACGATGAGAGAGATCGAGGCTCAAGTCGAAACATCATCTTAGCGGAAGATTCTTTCCATAGCCTAGAACCATGAAGAAAGCTGAATAGGTAATCGTATTCTCTCGTTCCCAGGCGCCGGCCCGGGAACGCATTGCGGCTTGAGGGAAACTTCTCGAAATAAGCTTCCCTCCGGACTACCTTTCAACTATTCTTGAGATGGCGCCGCGGCGGGGCATCGGCACACGCCCGGCATGATGACTCAAAGGATATCGTTGCGGTCATTTGATTTTGCCGAGCCGTCCTGACAGAAGGAAGACAGAGTTTATGGATTATAAAGAAATACTGTTCGAGAAGAAGGGCCACATTGCTGTTCTCACGCTGAATCAGCCTGACACGCGCAACGCTATCACGGATCAGGCCGTCGTGGATGAGATCGTGGACGCCCTCCAAAGTGTCCAGGAAGATCAGGACACCAAAGCGCTCATTATCACCGGCGCAGGTTCCGCCTTTTCCACAGGCGGGAACGTAAAGGACATGTATAACAAGGAAGGGATGTTCTCAGGCGATCCGGACGCAGTGCAAACCAATTACCGCAAAGGCATTCAGCGCATCCCCAGAGCCTTTCACTGCCTAGATGTCCCGACCATCGCGGCCGTAAACGGTCCCGCCATAGGCGCCGGCTGCGAACCTAACCTGCATGTGTGACATTCGTATCGCAGGCCGGAAAGCCCGGTTCGGAGAGACCTTCGTGTCCGTGGGACTCATCCCGGGAGACGGCGGGGCCTTTTTCCTGCCTCGCACAGTGGGGTTTTCAAAGGCCCTGGAGCTTGCTCTCACGTGCAGGATCATCGACGCTGCCGAAGCCCTGCGCATAGGCTTGGTAAATGAGGTGGTTCCCCAGGAAAAGCTCATGGAACGCTGCATGGAGATCGCCTCCGAAATCGCGAAGCATCCGGCGCGGACGCTTCGATTGGCCAAGCGCCTCTTCTACCTGTCACAAGACAAATCGCTCGAGGAAACGCTCGAAATCTCCGCTGCGTATCAGGCCCTTTGCCATCACAGCCCGGAGCACATGGAGGCTCTCGAGGCCTTTTTCGCGCAGCAGCGAAACCGCGGCCCGAAAACTGAGTAAATCCACAGTTCCGTCATCTGCTTAGACGCTTCGTTAGGCTGCACGAACCGCTTCGGTCTCCAGAAGACTTCGACAGATGCGTTCCTCTTCAGCGGCGTAGGGGCGGGGTTTATCCCCGCCCGCCTAACAAGTTTGCGAATAACGTGCGGGGATAAACCCCGCCCCTACCCGGTCAATGCCTGCGCCGTATCTCAGTCAAATCCGCAACCGTCCTTAGAAAATGACTTACTTAGTGTCTAGGTTGCGGAAGAGTCCTCAGCTTCTTTTCTCATTTCCTTGAATTTTATGGTGATCTCCTCCGTATCAACTACCATTTCCAT
This sequence comes from uncultured delta proteobacterium, assembly GCA_963747865.1. Taxonomy (GTDB): domain Bacteria; phylum Desulfobacterota; class Desulfomonilia; order Desulfomonilales; family Desulfomonilaceae; genus JBBSBY01. The sequence continues at coordinate 98,697 of CAVVHK010000024.1, forward strand.
AAATTCGGCCTGCTTCTCATAGACTTCAGCAGGAATGGCCTGCTTCACCTCAGGCTCCAAGATATGATAAACAGGGAGTCTCAACGAGACTCCCGCCAATGGACCAGTATAACTGGGGTCGCCGCTCGTCAGGGTTCTAGCGGCAAGTTCCGCCAGTTCCATATTAGCCGCCCCAAAGACCACCATCAAATTCTCAATTCCGGTCTCGTCTACCAGCTTCTTGATGGCAGCTTGATTCTCCAGGTCCATTGCGCCCGCGGCCGTTCAGACGAAGCACTCGGTGACGGAGTATACCACTTCCGCTCCCGCAGCTTTCACGCAGGCCGCAATCGCGGGACCCGGAACTCCGTCCCTTTCCCCATAGATAATAACTCGCTTTCCGTGGAACATTTTCTTCACCTTTTCCTGCTTCGGCTTTTGCGCATTGCGGTCGGCCGTTCAAACGACGACCGACTCCCTTGGATATTCCTCGGCTTTGCTCATGCGGCAATTTGGCAATAGTTCGCCGGGAAACCCCTTTTTGCAAAAAGTGGTTTCCCGGACCCTTCCCCAAAAACTCCTAATATATTGATTTGTTAAACGGTCTTAACCTTTCTGCCGGCAGAGTTTTCAACCCCCGGGAACTCTTAAGGCCTCGCCATGGTCAATCGGCAGGAGCCTCGAATGTTGACACAAATTGTTTGGCAAACATTGTGTGTTGACAGTTGTATCCACCAATGGGTTTCAGCGCTTGGCCGGGTTCTTTTCCAGAATGAATGACATGCCGTCCGAGAGCTGAGACATCCTCCCCAGGAAGAGACTTCCTTTGGCGATGAACATTGCGTTTCTGATCTTGCCGCTCTTTATGTCGTCTATGGCGTGCCCCAGAAATGGAACCGCGGCCGGTATGTGGCCCTGAGTAGGGGCGAATCCGGGCATGCCATGTTCGGTGACAAATTGATCAATCCCGCTGCGTTGGATTTCCTTTCTTAGCGTGGCCAGAGCGCCTATCATTCTATAGTTGTTCAAAGGCACGTTGCCGCTTCCCGAAGGTACGGTGACCTCCGGGTTGTGCATTTCCGTGGCGTATTTGTCGATGTCCGTGACCTTCATGCCCAGCCTGTCCAACGGCTTGCCGACCAGAGCCTCCATGATCTGTTGCTGAGACGACCCAGACCCGATATCGTGCTTGCCGACACTATCGAGCCGGATAACCGGGCTTTCTCCATCGTCTTCGGTCACCAGAAACGCTATTGCCCCGAGCACGTCCTCCAGGATCGGCATATCGTGAGCGACATGGCCGCTGAACTTCATCCCCAGCTTGGCCAAGCACCCACCGCCCACCACCGCCACTTGCTTGAAAATCCCGGCTTTTACAAGGGCGGCCGCATGAACGAGCGCATATATCGGCCCCACGCAAAACGCCTTGATATCGCAGCCGGTGGCCTGGACACAGCCGCACATCTCACCGATAGCCTTGGCCAGGCTACCGCCGCCTCTGTTGTACCGGTCTCCTACAGCTTCTTCCGAAGAATTGAGGATGAATTCAACATCTTCCGGAACGAGACCCGATCGCCGCACAAGATCCGCCAAGGCCACGGCTCCTGAAGCCTTGGTCATAAGATTTTCCAGCAATATATGGGCCTTAAGAGATTCATCCTCCTCGTGATGTCTATGAACGCATCCGATAATACGACCCTTACAGTAGAGCGGAAGTGAGCTCTGAGACTCTATTTTCTCCAGTATACGCTCATGGTCTATTCCCGGCCCGATCTTTGCCTCGATGTTCATCGCTTGCCCGAGAGGACTGCCTTTAGCCTTCTCCTGCAAAAAAGGCGCAAATTCTTTGTCGATCCAGATCAGATCGAAGTCGTCGGCAAGCTTGAGCAGAGCTAGGAATTCATCTTCAGGAACTATTTCACCATATCTCCCATAGCGAGAAGCCGCCGCAATGGGATGTTTGTACCAAGGCTGCTCGATACTATTCAGTCCGTCGGGATGCAGATTTCCGATGAAGACCTGGTTGGGAGGGTATGCTACGGCCTCCTCGAAGGTTCTGAGATGCGCCTCTATGGTAGGCAAAACGGGGCCGGATTCATGAGCTATTTCCCGCGTAGGCTTAGATCCGTACCGAACGAAGTCCGGCACGTGAATAAGGACATAGGAGCACATCTTGATAACGGGATCAGTCATGGGGCGCCTCTCGTTCCTGAATCAGTCTTCAAAAACTTTTTGATCTTGTATCCTTGTTTCCAAAGCTTTTAGGGCCTTTTCCACCAACCCTCGGCGTAAGGCTTTCTCCTGTTCCTTGGATTTGCTCGGATCGCCCAACGGATAAGGAATGGCTATCGCCGGTATGATCCTGTTGGCGCCGACAGTCCTGGAAATGGGAACAATGCTGCAAATGTGGGCGACCGGGATGCCGGCTCTCTCTATTTCTTTTGCCATCGTTGCCCCGCAACGAGTGCAAGATCCTCAAGTGGATGTGATGATTACGGCCTGGACTCCATCACACGTCAGATCCTTTGATATCTCTTGAGCAAATTCCTTAGCATGGGCCACGGAAGTTCCGTTTCCCACTGTGGCGTAATAAAATGGATAGAGCTTCCCGATTCTTCCTTCGCGTTCGAGATCCCTCATCACATCCAAGGGCAGCACCCGGTGCGGATCAGCGCCCGCGTAAGTCGGATCGTACCCACCGTGGGCTGTTTCATAGGTTTCGGGGCTTAAGCGCTCGACTTGGCTTATATCGTACTTACCGAACCTCGAAGCGCTTGACGATTCGATCCGATCCGGATTTCCTTTGGGAACGATCCCGCCGCTGGTGATAAGAGCGACGGTCGCTTTATCGAGGCGTTCGACGGGCGGCAAAGGCTCCACTCTGTCAAAGACCGGCATTGGATACTCAGTTTTATAGGGCTCAGCTTTTATCTTCCGCAAGAGCATGTCCACGGCTCTCACCGCGCCTGTTTGCGACGCAAAGTAGTTTCTGCGAATACCCCTCGGAATATATTCCTCCTCTTCCGGAGTTCCGAGAGCTTCTCCTTTTGCCAATTTCATGACCAGCCGCGACATCCTCTGAGTCGCGTCCTTCATACCCAGCGCCGTGCGGTCGGCTTGAACGATGTACACCCACTTTTTGTACAAATCCACCGCTGCATTTTCCGGAAACATTGCCGTCACCGCAGGAATTCCCAGTTCAAGGGTCGCCGCCTTGCACACGGCCGCGCAGGCAATTCCATATCTCCCGGCGTTGAACGCTGGTCCGGCCAGCACCAGATCCGGCTCGTAAGCTTTTATCAGAGAAAGAACGGCGTCCTTTGTTTGGTCCATGCGCTCTGCGAAGGCGTTGTCCCCACAAACGATCGTGCCCACTATTTCCGCTTCTTGGCCGAGAATCTGTTGAAATAGGACCCCCGGGCCCACAGCTCCATTTCGTCCGACGGGCTCTATATTCGCTTTATCCTCTCCGCCGATCCCGCCGAAGAACTGATTCAGGTAATGGACCGCCTTGAGTTTGCTCATCATTCCACCTCCTACGATTCCCGAGAGGATAAACATTCGTAGCCCAGCTCATTCGTAGCCCCGATGATCACTTGAAGCTCTGCCGTGACGCCTTTTTCGGAGAGGCTTCCGGCCTGAGCCCCCGCCATTTTCTCAATAATGCCGATATCGCCGATGACCTTTTGCATATTTGGGAGACTGACCATTTCGTTGGCGTTTCCGACGCTGACAAGGGCGTTGGCTCTGGGAGATGTGTCAACCAACGACTGAGACGACCCATCCGATCCGGCGAATTCATCGGTGGTCAAAACAACGGCGATTCCTTTTTCTTCGATCCCGGAGCAGGTCATCATTGCGTCAGCGTCGGGATTCCCGAAGCCTTCTTTGGAGATGACCACTCCATCGACTCCCAGGAGTTCGACCAGCTTAACCGCATAATGCGAAGATCGAGCCTTGTCCTTTAGCGTAACGTTTGCATTGGTGACAATGGTTCCCGAAAAATGGAGTTCTTTTCCGTCTCTCTTGAACAATTCTTTGATTATAGGATTGTTCTGATGATGATAGGTGGTGTTCTTGTCGCACGCGGAGACGCAATTACCGCTCACGACGGCGCCGTCCATGGTTTCGGTGGCCATGATGAAGGTGGGAAGCACGGTCTTCATGTCGCGTCCGTAAAGGTAGGTGTCATGAAGCAACCCCTGACTCAGCAGAGTATAAACATAAGCCACTCTGGGAAGGTCGGGCTCGCTCTTGGTCCGCTCGAACGGGCTTCTAACTTCAAATCGGGTCACCTCGACTGGTTTAGCGTTACGTCCGGCTTCTCCCAGATATGCGGCCGCCCGCAATCCGGACAAGCGAACCGCTTCTTCATGTTCGTGCCTTGAGACGCCTTCTCGAACACCAATCACGAGCGCTACGTTCAGAAGCTTCGAGAAGGAAGAATACGTTGCCCCAGGCCCGCTCATGTCTATCATTCCCTCTTGAAATCCTACGATTTGGCCCACCGTAACAACAGAGCATCCCTCGAGCACGTGGGTCCTCCCTTGCCCGACGGTCTCCACACCGGAAATCAAGCCGGGAAAGATTCCGCCTTTTCCTTCAACTTTGACCCGAGGTTCGATGACGTCTTTTACCGGAATAATACGGGTGCTCTCGCCCGGCGCGGCAATTTCGGCCTCGATGGTCCTGATGCGGTCGTCGCCGGCCACGGCTTTTTCTAGAAGCTCTTGTCTATTAATGTATAGAAGGGTTCCCTCAAGTGAAGTCTTTCGACTCCACTCAATGGCCTCAACAGGTATCCGGCCTAACTCCAGAAACATAATGGACCCCCTGACACAAGCGGGATGCGATACACGAACGAGAGAATTTCTGAGCGGTTACCGCAGCGAGAACTCGTAATTACTCAATGATAAACAAAAACTACGTCTGCGGCAATCGTTCGTAAATAAACAAGGAGGCGCCGCTGAGGGCTCCGAGTCGAAAAACGATCTAAATAAACCGCATGAGCCTTCCTGATGCGATGTTGGGCGCCCAATGCCGGAATGTCAAGGATTTGAATGGGGGCTCACTCCTGAAGACGGGGAGGTAGCTCGTCAATGTTGTTGAATTAAGAGTTAGACTCTGAGTTTTCTATGTGGGGCAGGCTTTCTAGCCTGCCGATTTCACGTCCGAATTGACCGCAGGCTGGAAAGCCTGCCCCACGTCCAAATTCCTTAAGTCAACAGTATTGGGGTAGCTCGTCCGGATACTTGTTCGAACCGTGGCGCTGAAACTTGCGTTGAGGTCTGCCGACGCCTGTCGAATTTTGCGCTCAAGCGCCTGTCAACAACTCCCATTTCCAGCCCCCCACCACTCTACACGACCGTCATCGTATAGGCGCCCTTGAATTATGGTGGATTCGTCCCGTTGTCGTCAGAGCCGGTCCATGCTACATTTGCTTCGCGCAAACAACAGGTCGGCGGATTGGTCCAGGTTTACAGGCGCATAGGAGGGGAACCCTTCGCAGCGCTTAGAGGACTCAAGAAATAGCCTCCGAATACTACCATAACCGCACCCGATAGGCCGTTCGGACGAGTTCACAGGACGCCTGGATAAAGCGGAGAGCGGTAGTGGCCCGAGAGAAAGATTTGGGAGAAGAAGTCATGACTATATCCGAGGATTGGGAGCGACTGCTTTCGACCATGAACCGTGCGGACAAGGCGCAATTGCTGCAATGGATAGTCAGGGATCTAGGCGACGCTTTCCCGGGAATTGAAAGCAATCCGCTGGTCTGCGGCGGGGAACCTTGCATCGTGCGCACTCGCATCCCGGTTTGGCTGTTGGTTCAGGCGCGAAACCTAGGGATGAGCGAGGCCGATATTCTCAGATCCTATCCAACTCTCCGTGCGGAAGATTTAGCCAACGCATGGGGTTATTATCGTACGCATCGCAGCGAAATAGATAACGAAATCAAAGAGAACGAGGCCGCTTGACCATCATGGCCCGTATCTATGCCAATGAAAACTTTCCCTTTCCTGTGGTTGAAGAGCTCAGGCGGCTTGGACATGACGTGCTTACCACCCTTGACGCCGGTAATGCGGGAAAAGCTTTGCCCGATGAAGCTGTCTTGGCCATGGCTGTGGCCGAGAAGCGGATTCTCATTACGTTGGACAGAAAGCACTTTATCCGCTTGCACTCTTTGAGTCGCATTCATTACGGTATAATTGTCTGTACAGTTGACCCTGCTTTCACGGCTCAAGCTCATCGCATTCATGAAGCATTGGAATCGTCAGGGCCATTGGAAGGTAAATTGATCAGGGTCAATCGCCCGGCTTAGTAGTCGTTTTCACAAATGCGGTCTCATTTGGTACAAGCGTGTTCCAGCCTCGAAACGACGGTGGCGCAAAAAGAGAACCTCACTGTTCGAGTCCATCTGATCACACTGTAACACGTTGTTTATCGGAACAATCGTGTGTGATATGTTTTAGCTTCACGCAAGGATGCAAAACAAACCTTTCGGCACGCCGGGGACACTTACAAGAGAGGAACGCCGAAGAAAGCAACCGGCCGCGCATCGTCGCTACCAGGTTAGCAGGTGAGGAAATCTCCATGTCTGTACACGTCACGATAGAGCTGCCGGACGACACATTCACAGTACCTGCGCACGGACCCTGAAGCTTTTGTCAGGGAAATGCGAATCGCAGCAGCGGTTAAGTGGTATGAGATTGGCGCCGTCTCTCAGGCAAAGGCAGCGGAATTGGCCGGGCTCAGTCGCTCCGATTTTATGGAAGCGCTGTCCCGCCTCTCTGTTTCTCCTTTTCAAGAAACGCCCGAGGAACTTGAGCAGGAGTTTGTCCGTGGATAGGTGTTGGGTTCAGAGATCATTGTGCCCGCCGCTGTGGACGGTGAGATCAAGCACGGTTCCAAGAGGGACCCGGCAAGGAAATGGCTGGACGAGAATGGGAAAGCTCGCATCCGGGATATAGGCGCCGTGGATTCAGTTGTGTTGTCCTGGAAACTCGGTCCGGGGGAGAGCGAAGTGATTTCCTGGGCTAACCGTAACCCGTCGTATGAGGCAATCATGGACGACCGTGCTGCACGGCGGTGTGCGGTAGCACTGGGCATACGGGTGCGCGGAACCATTGGAGTGTTGCTCTTGGCCAAAAAATACGGCCTAATACCTGCGCTCGGTCCGGCGCTGGATCAGGTAAAGGACTCGGGTCTCAGGATCAGCGAAGCGCTGGTCGAAAAGGCCCTACGACTTGCAGACGAGAAATGACCGCCTGTGAATTGGAGGGGAATCGGCTCCTATGAGGAAGACAGTTCGGCGTGCTGATGCGAAACCGTATTAGGCGCAGGATTCAAGCCAAATGCGACTCAAGCCATCGGGAAGAAAGGGTTTGCGGGAAAATCTGAGCGGAGTAATATTGGGGAGCAAGCCGCTGAAGTGGGTTAGTCTGGAAACGCTCTAAACATGAGTTGAGCCAAGATCATTGTGTCGCATAAGGGGGGCGACGGATAATTATGGTGAATGACAAGGAATATCAAGAAACACCGTATTTTTGGAGAGTTGAACGGTTACTCGGAATTCTATGAAAGGTTCTGCATGTCCGTATTCAGATTTTGCTCCCTGGGCACCGAGTCTATCTGCAATATCGATTCTTATGTGTACTCTTCAATTCAGGGAACCCTTGAATCCATCCACGACGTCCTGAGAAAAGGAAGACTAAATGACGCATACACGCTACTCCGAAAATACTATGACGGAACGATCATTAACGTCTACACAAATCTGTATCTGAAAAACAATTTCGGGATTGAGAATCTGATAGTGGAGAAAATTGATGGCTGGCTTCAGGGAAAGACGCAACTTCCTAATTACAAGTCTATGGCGGGATATATCAATAAGTCTGACAAATTGACTGTAATGAACAATCTTCTATCTCAAGACAAGAGATACGAGGACATTAGAATTCGATGCAACGATAACACGCATTACAATTTCTTCCATAATGTCCTATTAAACGACAATGTATTTCGCAGAAACGATAGACTCCAATTATTGGACAGGCTCTCGGAGGACGTTACAAGTATATTAATTCTTCACTTGGCCTACTTATTCTTCCTTAACCCTCACTACATGACGTCGAGCCACTATGTGGATTGTCTCGATTGTGGGATGACTCCGGAAGAGGATTCGCGGTCCTGGGTGGCGTCGTTTATTCAAGACATATTTGATGGAGTAATTAAGGAGCACAGACCGGACATAGCGGCTGCGATAAAGCAGCATTCGTGCATGAAACTTTTATAATTCCCATATATGCTGCATGTGGCAAACGGGAACCGCATTGATCACTCCATTCCCCGGCTTCAATGTGACGCCTTTGTGAGGCGTCTAAGACCTTCTGAGCCAGTAACCTGGTTTGCGCCGCTGATGAGCAACAGCTACGATGAGGACCGACTGAGACAAAATTTCGTATACCACAGAATAAGGGAAGCGGTGGACCAGCAGCCGTCGAAACTTGCCGTAGCAAGGAGCGCCGGATTCCGGCAAATGATGCGCACGATCAAAGCACCGGCCAACCTCGGTAAGGAACGCCTCGCCAAGCCCAGCCAGCCGTGCTTCGTAGAACCGACCTGCCGCCGCAAGCTCGGCCTCGGCCTGCGGATGAATCTGAAGCTTGCTCACAGCAGGCTTCGGCGCACTCGAACAAGAGCTTCGTCAGCGGACACAGGAGCGATGCGGCCTTCTTGAACATCTTTTGAGCGGGCAAAAACCTCTTCTTCCCACGCGGCCTCGACGTTAGCCTCGTCAGCCGGCTCAAGCGTGGCAATCAGGAAACTAATCAGTCGCTCCTTTTCATCCAGTGTAAGCTGACTGACCTCCCTTTCGATTTCGACGAGTGACAGCGACATAGGGCCTCCGGGAATTATCCGACGTTTACAGCTTGACGTTACGGACAATGGACCTGGAAGTCAAGGGGCATCCAAGCGTTTGTCCGTGGGCGGCATGCTTGGTTATCGGACCCGGATCATTTTTGCCGACCAATGTCCGTCCTTGCGTGGTCGAAGGTAAGCAGTCCGACCTTCTCAAATCCTTCCAGACCAACAACTCTAATCAAATATTTGAATCATTTCGGTCGCCGCCGCGTCTAAATTTAAAGAAGAAGTTAATCAAGCGAAATCTTGTTAAGAGAGGATACCAACATGGGAACCGATTTCTTTATTGCGTTGGCGCTTATTGCCTTTGGCGCCGTGGTAATTTACGGTCTCCTGATGCTCAGGAGCAGAGTGGAAGAGCGAATTGAAGAACAACATGCGGAAGGGGTAATGAGAGCCCCTAGAGACTGCAACGAAATGTGTACACTGGATTCCAAGGAGGGGTCCGTCCGCTGTTTTGCCACGTGTGAGGGCGGCTGGGCTTGATGCTCCCTTTCGTGAGAACAGCGCCATGTTTATCGTAAGAGGCTCGACTCGGGCCGACAGTCGCGCCGGTCCGAGCCGGCGCCCTTATCACAGCCTTCCAAAAGCTCGATTTTAACTAATCAACCGTCGCTCTTGTCCCCCGGCTCTTCAGCGCAACAGCTACAAGCGCATCTGTGGACGGGAGGCGTCGCAGGGCTACCGACCAATGAGCCCAGCACATAATCTTTCAAATAATCCTGCCACAATGTGCGAACAATAAGGGCCCCAAGAATTATGGCGGCAATCCACTCCGCCCACTCCCATAAAGGTCCTCCTGCGGCAACCCCAATTGAAGCAGCCGGATGGACGCCCGTAACCTTATAGATCATGTCTGTGGCGTAAGCCATAACCAACGAGAAAACGAAGATTGATCCCAGGTAGATACCGAGGGAACGTTTGCCGAGTATTCCGGCCACCATTGCGATGGTGGTCATGTTCGTAGCCGGTCCCGCCATGAGCATTACCAAGGCGGCTCCAGGACTCATTCCTTTGATGACCAGAGCCGCAGCGACCGGAGTGGACAGCGTCGCGCAGACGTACATCGGGCCGCTGATGACCAAGGCGATCAAATAGGACTTGGTTCCTGAGCCCAGGGCCGCGGTCACTAACGAATCAGGGATTAAGACAGTGATGATTCCCGCGAGAAGCATTCCTATTACAAACCATACCGCCAAGTCGGCCATAAGATCGTTGAATGCGAACCCCATTCCGGCTCGGAGCCTTTCAAAGAGCGTGTGGTGCTCGGCGTGAACCTTGGGGTCACAGTCAACCCCGTCACAGCAACCGTCGACGATACACGTGCGATCCGGGATCACCCCCTTGCTCTCTACGTATGAGCCGCCGGTAAAATTTTCCAGCGCTCCGGCGCTCAAAGCCGTGATGAAGGCTGTGATCGGCCTCATTATGGTCAGTATAGGTCCCAACAGGGAGTACATCAGGGCAATGGAATCCACACCGGTTTCAGGGGTGGAGGTGAGAAAAGATAGGCACGCTCCGTTATTGGCTCCTTGTCGCTTGAAACCGGCGACCGCGGGCACGACGCCACAGGAGCACAGAGGAATAGGAATACCCAGCAGCGAGGCGTACAGCACCGATCTGAATCTACCCCGCTGAAAGTATTTCACCACTGAATCCGCGTTTATGAAGGCGCGGATGACTCCGGCGACAAAGAAGCCGAACAGGAGGTACAGGGCCGCGGCTTCCAAAATTCGCCATGAAGAAATCAGAATTTCAAGAATGATTTGCATATTGATTAATCACATGACCTATGCGGCTGCAAGCATGGCCTCGGCCGCGAATTCGAGCCGCTTCTTCAACTACTCAACTTCCAAGCAACCGACCGCTACTCTTCTTTTGACTCGAACAGTATATCCGCGATCTTCAAGAACAAGTCTGAATCCCTGACTACGCCAACCGGTTGATCACCGTCGTAAACAGGTAACGCGCTCGCTTTGCTCTCACATAGCATGATAAGAGCTTCCAGAACATCCGCGTCCGCGCCTATTGAGCCCTTCACTTTCTGCATTAGCTCTCCAACAGGCTTCTCGGCATTCTTCAGGACACGCGCCTTGAGGCCAAGTTTGGCGTCGTCCGAGAATATGGACTTTGCGCCGGCCGCCCCGAGCGAATCCCACAATGCATGCAATTTCTCCGGGAAAGTCCCGGTTATCTCCGGAATAAGGCCTCTTATGATACTGTGAAAATCAAGAATTCCTACGACCTGCCCTTTTCCGTCCGTCACCAAGATAATCCTGAAACCGGCTTCGGTGCACTTTCCTTCCTCCACCTCGCAATAAAGCCTTCGCAAAGCCGAAATGGCGTCTTTGAGGGGAGTGTCCACTCCAGCCACAGCAGCGTTGGTGAGTGGGATCATGAGATCTCTTATATTTAGCGGCGTTATCATAGGAATTCAAATCCTTAAACGGGAGATAGAGCCGGAGGATCAATTGAGCGAACGACGATTCTGCGGATTGGTCGTGTTCCGGCGCCGTAGAAGCTGCCGGGGAGGTCTCTCAACACATCAAAACCTCCCCCAAAATGAAATATAAACCGTTACTTGATCTGGGAGCTGCCTGCTTCGAATTCGCACTGAGAGAAATCAATCGGCTGATCACAGCCTTTGCAGACGTGAGGCTTATCGAATTCGTCGGAAAAGATCTCTTTTTCCTTGCCGCAACCAGGACATTTGCAGGTGAAGGAAGATAGATTTTTGTGCGCTTGTAAACCAGGACAATGCATTGGTGTGCTGCTCATTGCGTTGCTCCTTAATTATGGTTTTTATCAGCCCTGTTAGGATATTAAGGCAGGCCCGGAAATTCCGCAAGAATTAGGGATGACGACGCAGGCTTCGCGTCCCATGCGCACGGCTGAGCCGACCGTCAGGAAATGGGGTTTCTTTCACTCTGGTTGAATCAATCTTGTCGTGTCATCGCCGCTCATTTCGTCTCTTCTGCGGGCCGCTTCAAAGAGCAACAAGTCACCGGGTTTGTTAATGGAATTCTTCGCGGGCTCTCTCCACGGCTGACTTGAGAAGGTCCCTCCATTAAAACTAAGACACTTGTATAAGGCTTTTTCGCCCTCCAGTTGTCCGCATTCGGCGTGGAGCACAGCTCCTTTGTCCACAAACAGGATCCCTTTTAATCTATGCCTCGACACGATCTCAACGACGCTCTTGCGGCCTGACAGCAAAAGCAGTTGCAGGTATTCGAGAATGTCTATTCCATGAATGCTTCCCGAGAAACTTGGCTGGGTAACGACCGCCTTGAGTTCGGATACGATCATGTCCAGCAACTCGGACACTTCTGTCGATCTAGCGGCTATTCTATCAACGTCAGGGCGCTCCGAAACGTCTTCTTCAGATATCCCGTCCGAAGTTTCCGCCAGCATGACGAACACAGGTTTCGGAATGCCCTTACCTTCACAAGTGGCCCTGATCGATTCACTCACTTCCCATCCGGTCATATCGGGCATAGTAAGGTCGCACACAACCGCGTCAACTTGTTGATCGTTGAATATATCCAGCCCTTCTCGGCCCGTAGACGCTGCGAAGATGGCCTGATCGAGCCGGGCAAGTCCTGATTCCATGGTTGAAAGTAGGCTCCGATCTTTGCAAATGAGCAGAATTTGTAGCTTTATGAAGCCATTGTCTTCAATTCCATTGCTTTCGGGTAGAGAGCTTTTTTCAACATATGGCAGAGCGATTGTTACCGTGGTCCCGCTTTGCTCTCGACTGGTAAGGGTGAGGGCGCCCTTGTGGCGACTGATTATCGCTGAACTCACGGCGAGCCCCATCCCTACGTGGCCTTCTTTGGTCGTCCTGAACGGTTCACCGATCTTGCCCAGGTCCTTTTGTGGGATGCCCACGCCTTCATCTTGAATTTGAAGGACCACTTGGCCGCCTTCAACGAATGATTTCACAAGGATTTTACCGCCCGAATGTAGGGCTTCATCCGCATTTTTCAAGAGGTTGACTACAACGTCAACTATTTCCTGCTCATCCCCGAGCACCGTGCAGCCTTGGGTCAAATCGCTAACCACGGAAACGGGAGAGTCTTTCTTCTTCGGGTCGGCTTTCCACCATATGTTCACCTGCTGGATCGCTGATCGCACAGTGTCGTTTATGTCGAAAAGCTTTGCCCCCCATCCGCTCTTTGCCGGAGATTGAGACCGAGAAAACTGCTTGAGTCGGCTCACTGTTTGCGCCGTCTGATGGACGCTGTCGCGTATCTGGCGTAACAGTGGGCCTACATCTGAGAAGTTGCCTGATTCAAGGCCGGTCAATGCCGTTTGGGCGTCCGCTCCCACGGATTGAAGCGAAGAACTGAAATGATGGGCCACCCCGCCGGCCATTTCTACCAAGGCTCTAAGTCTTTCAGACCTCAAAAGGACCTTTTCGGTCTGCTTGCGATCGGAAACATCTTCTATTACCGCCTGAACACCGATTATAGGTTCGTCACTTCCCATGATCGGCGCCACGTGCATACGAATGAAGAGTTGTCTGCCCCATCTGGTCTTGTAGGGAAACTCGCTACAGGACGGTGTGCCTGATTCCAAGCAGTTACGGATTGTTTTGGTAAACTTGATCTCATCCGGCGAAGAAGCGGTAAGAAGGTTGGCAGAGGCAATGGCTTCCGAGGAAGGGGCTCCGAGCGTGATTAGAAGAGCGGGGTTTGACTCGATGACGTTGCCCTCCCTGTCGCAGGAGACAATGCCCACGGGAGAGTTTTCAACCAGGGCGCGATATATGGCCTCCCGTTCGTGCAACGCGTCCTGTGCGCGGCGTCGTTCGGCGATTTGGCTTCTCAACAACTGGTTCGAGCTCAACAATTGCGCGGTCCGTTGAGCCACACTAGTCTCCAGAAGATTGCGCTCTGCGAGTATCTCTTCTTGATGTCTCTGTTTTAACACCAGCTGCTCTTTTTCGGCGGTCAAATCTTCAATTAGCACAAGGACTGAACGCGCGTCTCCCAGTCTTATGGATCTAAGATGCAAGCGACCCCACATTTTGCCGCCATTTATCTCCAGGGCTCCCTCAATGGTTTCTCGAAGACGCATTAACAAGACTTTGTCCACTAGATTCATCGCTTCTTCGGTCACCCATGGGTTGGCGAAAAGCGACGAAAAAGGCTTGTCTTTTACTTTGGGGTAATCCTTTCCGATTTTTCCACACGCCTGATTCATGAAGACGATTACTCCGGAGCGATCCAGCAAGAGCGCAGGAATGGGCAAGGCTTGCATCAATCGCCCGAACCATGTGTGTGATACTCCGGTGAAACTGAAGCTACCCGAGGCGGTCACGTCATCGGTAAATACGGTGGAAAGGTCGATTGTTTGCGTGCCAAGGGAATCGAACGCCGGAGCCTCTTCCGCGCCGGGTTCCGTGGCGTCCCTGGTCCGTGGCGCCGGCCCTTGCCTAGTACCTCGAAAGTTGGCGACGGCTGTCTCCAATTCTTGAATTCGGCGACGCAGTCGGCCAACTTCATATACAAGCTGTTCCTTGGTTTTTTCGTCGTCGTTCATGAGGCTCCACACGGATATCGTTCGGCTCCAAAGGATTTAGGGCCACTCCATCCAACATCAGTTTACAGGATAAGCAAACTGAGGGTATCTATTTTTTGCAGAATGTGTAGTTCAGACTTCCTTATGGTCTTTGGAGCCGTGTCCATGACCCCAAGGCCTGACTATGGAAATGTCGGGCTAATTGTTCCCGAGCCGGTCGGCGCCGAGAGAACTCCGATAAGCCATCTTGCCATCCAGGCGCTATACCAGAAATTTACGCGAGTTTGGGTTCGTAGGGTTCCGGAAATCGACAGCGCTGTCCATATATATTGCAAGAGGTATTAGATTAATCAAGGATCAAGGTCTGTCATGGGAGGACAAAAATGTCATCCGTATTACCTCTGCAATCGCTGGAACCAAAAAAGAAAGTTGGGCTGGTGGTAGTGATAACTGGATATGGAAAAGGAAAGACCACTTCCGCCTTGGGTATCATCCTGCGATCGGTCGGCTACGGAATGCGTGTGTGTCTCATTCAATTCATGAAGGGAGATATCGACGCGGGGGAATACGAAGGTCTCAAGAGGCTTGCTCCGCTAGTGGAGCATCATTTAACCGGAAAAGGATTCTGTGGCATTCAAGGGAATCCCTATCCGTACAGCGAACATCGCTCCAACGCGCAAGAAGCGATAAAATTGGCAAAAGAAAAGATGCTTTCCGGCGATTTCGATGTTCTGGTCTGCGACGAGATCAACAACGCCCTCAAACTCAAGTTGGTGGATTTGCCGCAAGTTATCGATCTCGTTGACCGGAAACCGCCCGACCTGCATCTGGTGCTAACAGGGCGCGACGCTCATCCGGACATAATCGCCAGAGCGCATACGGTCTCTGAAGTAAAGGAAATCAAGCACGCATATAGAGAAGGGATTGAACCGCAGAAAGGTATAGATTACTGAGGGAGTAAGCGGCCCCTGCGGATTAAGAATTTGTGGAGCGTGACTGAGCCTACACTTTCGTGAATTCGATACGTTATTAAGGCGCTCGAGATACGCAAGGGACCGCGTCCGGGACAGAGATTGCTAAGCGCTCTGCTTCGTAAATATGGTCGCGGATTCTTGTGGGATGTGGCGCCTCGCTCTATCCGCATCGTTCGAGGCCTTTTCTCGACAGATGCGCTTCACTTCAGGCGCCACATCCTCTGAAACCGGGTAACGCTAGAACCAAGTGTAACAGTATTGGTGAAAACGAGCGTTTAAGCGCCGGGAGAGTATCTGTGGCCGAAAGCTTTGCCTAATGGAACCAACATAGGCGCGCGACGCTGATATTGACGGTACGCGTCTCCAAAGTCTTCAACTAGATCCTTTTCTTCAAGGGTTGCCCCTACATATATCCAGACTGTCCACAAAATGTTGAACAGAAGTCGATCGAGCGTAAGGTCCGGACACAACCATATAAGAGCGATCAGTGAGGAATAAAGGGGGTGGCGTACCACAGAATACGGGCCTCGGGCCACCAACTCAGCGGGCGACAGAGATTTGCCGGCCAAGGGATCTTCCAGGGGGATTGCGATGACCGGGCCGGCGGATCGCAGCGTGCAGCGACTCCACACGATCACTGCGAGGGCTACGAAGAAAAGCGCTCGGAACAAAGAACGGGGCAGATCGTCGAGACGATAGAGAAGGGCTCCGGATGGGCGCCAAAAGATTACCACGGCTGAGAGCACAATGCCGGATATGATCACGAAGGCCGTCGGATAATAGTGAGGAGGGATAACGTTGGATATTGAGTCCCGAAACCATTTACGAGCCATGACACTATGTTGCAGGAAAAAGAGGGCCGAAAGTGACGCGTCCCACAGCAGCACACCCATTCTTGATAATTCCAACTGGATAAGATTGAATGGGCCGTTCAACAAGAAGGCTCCGAACATAATGAGGGGGACGACGCCTGCTAAAACCTCCAACACCTGCAGTAAATGAGCGAGAAATCGCGTCTGTTCGACCATAAATCGCGCCTCATTATCTTGGTAGGCTGGAGGAGAATCCCTCTGGGACAGAGATTGAAAGGCCTCCAAGAGTCCCAAATTTTCGGTTCCAAGGACACGCGAGGCCGGCGCGCCAAACCGGGATCTTGCCATTCCGTGTCCAGGGGCCGCCGGGCCTGGGGCTTCTTCCACGGACGCCGCCGGAAATACGTTACCTGATCTTCCGGAATGATGAAATGGTCATCCGACGAGATTGTCCGACACGGTCATAGGTTTTCGCAGCAGTCCCCGGACGGGAGGGCAGTTCCCGGCCGGAACTATCTCGTCTATCACCTCAAATCCGTGCCGTTTGTAGAAGTCCAAGTTCCTAGGATTGGAACTTTCAAGGTAAACAGCGACTTTTTCGGCGTCAGCCTGTTCAAGCACCGATCCAAGCAGCTTTCCGCCAAGCCCCTTTCCTTGATGCGCGGCGTGAACCCCGAGAACCACCACATACCAATGTGGCATGGTGGGATGCATTCCATCGAACTGAGAGAATATCCTGATCCATTGCTTGATCACATGAAATGGCGTGCGCAGAGACAATGACTTCAATGCCAACCTGGTGACGACAAACAGTGTTCGTGACAACGGGAGGGGGTATCTCCCCGGCGGCACGGCGCCAATAACACCGGCGCATCGCAGGTCTGCCGTCTCTACGCTGAACGTGTTCAGGGACAATCCCAGAAGAAACTCCATTGCTACCGACAATGGCTGCAACCTCGATTCCTCCGCAGGCAGGAGGAATTCGGTCAGGGGATCTCTATAAAAAGCGGAAGTAAGGGCATTGATAGTTTCGATATTCATGGAGCGGGCCTTGATTGAAGTGTCGCACAAACCAGCCCGATTATTGCAAACAATCTCAGTTTCCGCCATCGGTCTTCACAAGAAATCGCTCTCTTAACAATTTTAATTCCATTTTAACAAAATGCTGGCTTTTTGAGCTTTCTTTTTCTACTTTCCTGGTCAGCGCGTCTCGGCTGAAATACGTCGGCGCCGGCATAGCTTCTTTTTTGTGGCGCCTTGCGACCCCAGGCCTGCAAGAAGCGGCGCCCCGCCTCCAGCGGGGCTGGCGGTATGACCCGGCAGTTTCAAGAAGCGGCGTGCTGCACGAGCGCATGAACGACGCGTTATTTCAACTATGGTTTCGGACCGGAGAAAACTGTCCGGCGGAGCAAGGAGATTGGGAGAAAGGAGAAGAACTTGAAAAATCGGATGATATCCATTGCAATTACTGCCTGCCTCTTGATCGTGGGATCTGCGGGAATTTCACTTGGGCAAGAGGCCTCGAAAAAAGCTATCAGGGTAAGCGGAGCAGGCATATCGTCAGAGCAGGTGCAGATTTGGGCCAAATCGTTTATGGAAACTAATCCGGGTCCTGAGATAATAGTCACGGGTTCCAGCGCAGGGAAAGGAATTGAGGCTCTTATTGCCAAAAACGCGGAGATAGCGATGGCGAGCAGAGTCATTTCCTCGGATGAAGAAAAGAGGGCGGTCGCGCAAGGGATACAATTGGGAGAAATGTTGATAGGGTATTCCGGCATTGCGGTAATAACAACCCCCAAAAACCCTGTCTCCGAACTCAGCGTAGCCCAACTTCGAAAGATATTCTCAGGTCAGTGTGTGAATTGGAAGGATGTGGGTGGCGTGGACGCGCCAATTCGCTGCCTTACGAGACGAGTGCCGGAATCGGGAGCCGCTCTTTTCTTCCAGGAGAAAGTTCTCGACAAAGCCCCATATGGTCCGACTTCCACTGCCACTGAGACCTGGGGAACCATTATCAAAGTTTGTTCAACCGCAAATGATTTTCCAATCGGTATAGCTCCTGTCATTTCTTCCCTCGCGGCCAAGGACGCCATAAAAATCTTGGCCGTAAAAGAGGATGAACAGACTGTTGGTGTAAAGCCATCCCAAGAGACGCTGAAAGACAAGACTTATCCCATAATTCTGCCGTTCAGATTCTATTGGGACAAAAAAACGATCAGTCCGCAAGCTGAGCAGTTCATCGAGTTTTGCGCCGGCAAGGGGCTGGCGTCTAAACAATAGGAAGCGAGTGCGTTTCACGAGAAGAAATTCAACGCAGTGGGCGCGATGTTAGGAAAACGTCAGAGAATCGCCTTTCAAGAAATTCTCCCGTTAGGGCGCTTTTCGAAGCGCCCTAATTCCCGCTGTTCTTGCGCCACTCCTTCAGGAACACCTTTATCGTACGTCAGAATAGGCGGTTGTGAGACAATCTAGCTCTCGCGGCCATGCTTCGCCCTCGTTACTTATTTTAACACCGGTCCTTTGATGAAGGTCCGGCCCAGCCTTGACGCGCCAGAATAGGGGCGCCGTCTCAGGGCTGTTCACTTCGAACGTCTGTCGGCAACCGAAAGTCCGGGCGCCGTCCCTAATCCTGAGCTTTCTTCACGGATAATCCCCATCGTAATGTAAACGGGTCGAATTTTTTTCCGCAAACTCGGCAGTCTGAGGGCAAAAACGGATGCTCCTACCAGACAGGCTGCGCCTCCGATGAACACTGTCCATTGTGCGCCGATCCATCCTGCCAAGGCCCCTGCTAGTAAGCTGCCGATTGGAGCCATCCCGAAGAACGCCATAGTATAAAAACTCATGACTCTTCCGCGCTTGTCGTCGTCAACAAGCGTCTGCAATAGAGTGTTGCTGGAGGCCATCTGAATCATCTGACCGAATCCGGTTACAAGCATCAGCCCCAAAGACCAAACCATAACCCCGGAGAAGGCGAAAGCCATCAGTCCAAGACCGAAAACGGCCGCCGAGATAGGAATCAACTTACCCAGGCCGAGCACAGTCTTTCTCGCCGCGAGATATAGCGCTCCAACCAGCGCTCCCATTCCCGAAGCCCCCATCAGAAACCCCAAGGAGTCGGGTCCCCCTTGTAGGACATCCTTGGCGAAAATGGGCATTAACGCCGTGTACGGCATTCCCACGAGACTGACTAGGGCGAGCATTAGCAACGTAGCCCCGATTGGTTCAAACCTTGAAGCATAGCCGAATCCCTCTTTCAACTCTTGCCATACCCTTGAATTCGTAGTTTTCAGTGGCTTTGGAACAATTGTCATCCAAAGCAATGAGGCTATCACAGCTACGAAGCTTATTGCGTTGATGAGAAAACAAATGCCTTCCCCGGCCACAGCCACGAGTATCCCTGCGATAGACGGTCCCAAAAGGCGGGCTCCATTCACCATGGATGAATTCAGGGCAATGGCGTTAGCCAAATCGTCTTTATCTTCAATCATCTCAACCATGAAGGCTTGACGCACAGGCATGTCAAACGCATTTACGACACCTAGAATTATACTCAACAGAACTACGTCCCTAACTGTAACAAGTCCGGCGAGCACAAGGTACGCCAAGACAAAGGCCTGAATCATCGCAAAAGCTTGAGTCGCTATCAATGTCCGGTGTCGGTTCCAGCGATCGGCCAAAACCCCGGCAAAAGGCGCTACCAGGAAAGTGGGAATCTGCCCTGCAAATTGGACAAGTCCCAATACTAGAGCCGAATGAGTAAGTTGATATACCAACCAGCCAACCGCTATACGTTGCATCCAGGTCCCGATGAGCGAAACGCTTTGACCCAGAAAAAACAAACGAAAATTGCGGTGTCGCAAAGACCGGGCGATGGACCTCAGGCCCGTAGGCTGCTCATGAGCCGCCAATTCACCATTCATAACCGTGATATTCCCTTCTGACGCGGACGGTTCGCTTTATGTTTCACCTTTCCATGGGATAGGGATTCATTTGCGATTTCTCGGCCGCATCAAACCTATTGACAGTTTAGACGATGAAAAGATGCCTATGTAAAATTCATTTCCACCTTGACACTCTCGAAAATATGTTAATCTGAGTCTTGATGATTAACTGCCGAAGAATCTAACCGATTACGCAAAGGAGGAATTTCAGATGGACCTGAAGAAGCTTGCCCCCTGGAATTGGTTTGAGAAAGAGCAGGACCCGGAGCACGAAATTAAATCATTGCCCGTTCGGCAAGGACCGCCGGGGCGCTATGAGCATCCGATGATGCAGCTCCACAACGAAATTGACAGATTATTCGAAGAGACGTTTCGGGGATTCGGATTTCCGTCCATGAGACTGCGCGGGGACTTCTTTCCTCGTATGCGGGCTGAAGGGTTGAAACCCACGTTGGACATTGGAGTTACGGAAAAAGAATACACGATCACCGTAGAGTTACCCGGAGTGGAAGCCAATGAAGTAAAATTGGAATTGGTCAACGATACTCTGAAGATTTTCGGAGAGAAAAAACAGGAAAAAGAAGAGAAAGAGCAGAATTATTACCGAGTGGAACGGTCTTACGGATCTTTCCAAAGAGTGCTTTCCTTGCCCGAGGACGCTGATCAAGACACTATCAACGCAAACTTCAAGAATGGCGTTATGACAATCACAGTTCAGCGTAAGGCGGCGCCCAAACCCGAAACCAAACAGATTCAAGTGAAGACAACTTGATCAAAGACGCCAATTCGTCGGAAAAGGGAAAGCTGCAATCAGCCCAGGACTTTTCAATTACACGACAGACCACGTTTCGGGGCTATCCGGGTAAACGCTGCGAATGTTTGAGCGAGAGTCGTGAGCATGCGCGGGGCGAAGCGGCTCTAATTAACTAACATTGGCCCGCCAAGGAGAGGAGGGACGATTCTTCCTCTCCGAAGAGGCCTGACTGCCGGTTCCTTCAAGACGGTCCAGAACAGAAACTCCGTGTTTAACACATGACGATTTCTTAACGAATATTTGGCGCCTCCGTCAAAATAAATAGAAGGCCAAGGGCGTAAAGAAAACGCCCGGCGTCTGGATAAGAAAATGGAGTGTCCGAGTGGGAGGCGAATTCATATGGACATTAATTCAATCATCTTGTTCGCATTCCTCTTGTTTGCGATTGCCGGGTTCGTATCTTACGAGATGTTACTCATTACGGTCTGGCGGACCGACGACCACGATAAGAGTTCTTTGTTCGATGGCTTGTTTGATTACAAGAAACCCCGATCACACGGGGATTGTTATGATCAATGCATGACTCAACTTCGCTGGGACCCCGGCAAGGTAGGGGCCTGCGCCTCAGCCTGCAAGATCTAGCCGGTCCAAGAACATGCGCCCACGATTCGACGTTTTAGGGCGCGTGTCCTTCCGTCGTTCGTGAGCGTCTTTCTGGATTTGCGCCGACTTAGTACTGCGTTTCATAAATGCGGTCTCGCTGGGTCCAGGTCCATCCCGATCCCATAGGATGTGGCGCCCCTCGCGAACCCCATCGTTCGAGGCGTTTTCGCTACATATGCGGTTCACGAGGGGCGCCACGCCCTATAAAAATCTGCGACCATATTTATGAAAGGCTGTACTAGGTACAAGCAACACTAGTATCCTGGCACGGGACCGTATCACATTTGTGAATCCGGCCTTATGTCCTGACTCCCCGAAATTATTCTTAGTGAGGCAAACCAATGCAGTATGGCGCCATGAATTTCCCGGTGAAACCGGTCCTCCAAGAATTGGAAGAAATCGCCGCGCTGGGTTTCGATTATCTGGAATTAACCATGGACCCTCCTCAGGCGCACTATTCCTCCATCAGGCGGCAAATGACCGATATTCTGAAGGCCCTGGAGCGCGGAAAGATGGGCCTGGTCTGTCATATGCCGACCTTCCTGAGCCTCGGGGATCTAACCGAGAGCCTTCGCATGGCGTCACTAAACGAAATGCTGGATTCCCTTGACGTAGCCGCGCAGCTCCATCCCATGAAGGTAGTCTTGCATCCTCCTTACGTGACAGGGTTGGGGCTGTTCGTTTACGATCAAGCCAGAGCCTTTGGGATGCGGAACTTGACAGCGATAGTGGAAAAAGCCGAAGCGCTGAACTTGAATTTGTGCATAGAAAATATGTTCCCCCAAACCCACTCTCTGATTCACCCGGAAGACTTCGACCAGGTCCTGGACCGTTTCCCGAGTGTCGAGCTGACACTAGACACGGGTCACACGAATATAGGAAGCAAAGGGGGAAAACGCATATTTGAATTCATTTCCCGCTTTCCGGGCAGAATAGGACACGTGCATGTGAGCGACAATTTCGGAAAGGATGACAATCATCTGCCCCTAGGAGCCGGGACAATTGATTTCCCCAGATTCGCAAAAGCCCTCAAATCAGGCGCCTATGACGGAACCGTCACTTTCGAAATCTTTTCGAAGGACAGGAGCTATCTCAAGCTGAGCCGTGACAAATTCGCGGAGATGATGAATGAATAGCGCCGCGCTCCATGGCCTGCGCGCGTCGCTACCCAAGAGAATTCCAGCATCCGGTAGAGATAAGAAGACCTCGATGCGTAGCCGTTTCGGAAGTTTTTGAAGAGAGGTGTGGAGGGAAAACCTTTAAAAGACGTTTCCCTCCAAGCTTTCTTTCACAGGAACTCGTTTCCCGGTGAACAATTGCGTCTGCACAAAACGAAAATGACCACGTCACAAGCACGTGGTCATTTTCGTCTGTCAGGTCTGATGAGGCTAATTATTCGGAAGGGGCGTTCAAAGCGGTGTCAGCCGTCGGGGGCTTCTCGTTTCGTTCCTTTTCCTGCTGAACGCTAACATCTGATTTCAGCCATTCCATGGCTTTCTTCACGACCGGGTCATTGAGAAGATCTTCCTTGGTTTTGGCTCCCCTGGGCTTCTGCATATTCTGCTTCTTTTTTTCAGGCTTCGCGTCTTCCTCTGCTTCTTCTTCCTGCTGCTTTTGAACCTCGGCCTTCATGTCTACATCAGGGTGAATACCTGTCTTCTGAATATGCCGGCCTTTGGGCGTGTAGTAATATGCGGTGGTAAGCCTTAGTCCCGATCCGTTCTCCAAAGGAATTATAGTCTGAACCGAGGCCTTGCCGAATGACTTGGTGCCCAAAATTAGAGCCCTGTCGTAATCTTGAAGGGCGCCTGCAACGATCTCGGAAGCGCTTGCGCTGCCTTCGTTGATCAGCACGGCGAGTCGGAACTTATAGGGTTTTCCGGACTTGGTGCTGTACAGTTCCATTCTTTGATCTTTCATCCTGCCGTCTGTATGGACGATGAGTTTTCCTTTTTCCAGAAACAGACTGGCCACTTTGTATGATTGATCCAGAAGCCCGCCTGGGTTGTTTCGCAGATCAAGGATCAAACCCTTAATCTCGTCCCCGCCCAATTCTTTTATGGCGGTGTCCAGGTCGGTGTCCGTGTTTTCCTGGAAGTGGATCAGCCTGACATAAGGATACTCGGGCTCGAGCTGTTCTTTCTTTACGGATTGAACGCGAATGATGTCACGTGTGATCGAATAGTCTTTAGCTGTGCGGAACCCTTCTCGCATGATAGTCACGGTGACTTTGGTCCCCTTGGCCCCACGCATTTGCTTCACGGCCTTCTGAAGGGTGATGTTCCTGGTGGATTCTCCGTTGATCTTTATGATCTTATCGCCGTGTTTGAGGCCGGCTCGGAATGCCGGAGTATCTTCAATAGGGGAAACGATGGTCAGGATGCCGTTTTCTAGAGTTATCTCAATACCCAGACCGCCAAATTCTCCTTTGGTCTCTACTTGCAATTCCTTAAACTGCTCTTCATTGAGAAATGACGAGTGAGGGTCCAGCGACTGAAGCATGCCATTGATGGCGCCTTGAACCAGATCCTTGTCCGGGACGTCTTTGACATAATTCCGTTGAACCAGTTGCATTACTTGGCGAAATAGTCGCAATTCCCTGTAATCGGGAGATTTAGCGTTCGATTCCGCGGTGACCGCCCTGATGGGCGCCAGCAGCAAACCGACAAGTGCTATTACTATACACGCGGCTTTAAGACGTTTGTTCATTACCATTGATTCCTCCCCTCTGGTTTTTCAGAGGCGCCAAAACTCCTTCCATCCTTGAAGATTGGAATGCTATCATATGATTTATATTGATACAAGCTAAGAGGCCTGTAGGAAGGAAGAAAAAATATGGAAAAAGACTGCTTTAGAGTAGATCCCAAAATGTCTGTCCCTGTGATTTTGGCCATAGGCGCCGGAGTAACA
>CAVVHK010000025.1:0-10400 GCA_963747865.1 uncultured delta proteobacterium
CCGCAATGCCCGGGCGGCATCGGCCTGACCACGGCGATGACGATGCTGAAATCCGGCTGGGTGATCGTCGGCAGCCTGCCGAGCCAGGACGGCACCACCGCGACCAAGGGGCAGGGCTGCCTGCTCGTGCTCGATGCCAGCGGCAACGTCGCCGGCACGATCGCCGGGCCCGACATCAACGGCCCCTGGGGCAACATGGCGGTGATCGACAACGGCGACACCGCGACGCTGTTCGTCAGCAACACCGGCTTCGACGTCGGCGCGCCCGGGCCAGGACGTGGTGGACAAGGCCAACGTGCGTGCGCATCGCGCCTGTCGATCGCGCCGCGGCAAGCCGCCGGTCGTCATCAGACGAGACGGTGATCGGCAACGGCTTCGGCGAGCAGGCCGACAAGGACGTGTTCATCATCGGCCCGACCGGACTGGCGCTCGGCGCCGAACGGCACGCTCTATGTCTCCGACGCCATCCACAACCGCATCGCCGCGATCCCCGACGCGGCGACGCGCAAGGACAGCGCCGGCACCGGCAACACGGTCAGCAAGGGATGCCGGAAGGCGTTGCTCTTGAGACCGATCTGCTTTCGCCCGGTCCGGTTGTCCGTGCAAATGCTGTCCAGATGCGGCAGGTCCTGACTCATTTGGTCACCAACGGTTGGGAATCCATAGGGCACAGTGCGGGCACAGTCACTTTAGCGACAAGAATCATTTCAGCCTCCGAGGTCCCCCAATCCCACTTGACGCCCATCGGTTGGAAGCCCGCAGCGGGCACATTTTCCTGTCTGGAAGTGATGGATACAGGTTGCGGAATGGCAGAAGAGGATCTGGATAAGATCTTCGATCCTTTCTATACCACCAAATTCACCGGACGGGGGATGGACCTGGCTGTCGTCCTGGGACTCGTAAAAACCTGGGGCGGCGCTATTGGTGTTGAGAGCAAGCTGAATCAAGGGAGCACCTTTCGCGTATTTTTGCCGCTGGTAACCGAGGAGCTTCTCCGACCATCTCACAAGACAACCGAGATTCACGAGATAGAGCAAGGCGGCACGGTGTTGCTGGTGGAGGACCAGGACACAGTGCGGAAAATGGCCGAGTCCATGCTCAAGCGACTGGGATATGAAGTCTTGGCGGCTTCCGGCGGGGCCGAGGCCGTAAAGTTGCTCCGGGAAAACCTGGACCTGATCCGCTGCGTGATCACCGATCTTACCATGCCTGGTATGGACGGTTGGGAGACGCTGGCGGCCCTGCGAGAAATCCAGCCGTATATTCCGGTGATAATGGTCAGCGGGCATGATGAAGCGCGCGCGATGGGCAGAGATTACCTTGAGCGGCCCCATGTCTTTCTACATAAGCCGTACTTGAAGAGCGATTTGAAGGCTGCAATTGATACGGCTTTAAAAAAGCCGGTGAGCATGGGATAAACAGTTTTGGGTCCATCGAATCTCCATTGGGTGGTTCATCATCAACGCTATATTATTCGTATTGATCTGGCAATCCCAGGCCGCAATAAGGGTTCTCTGTTGGCCTTTCACCGGCGCTTGATCAGATTTTCCGGGGAGTCGGATATGCAGGCTGAAGCCAAAACCAAAGAGCAACTCATCATCGAATTGCATGAATTGCGCGACCGGGTTGCTGAATTGGAGAAGGACAAGGCGGAGCACACGCGGGCCAAGGTGGCGTTGCAAGAGTCGGAAGGAGAACTCCGCACGTTATTTGCCGCGATGATGGATGTCGTTCTGGTGCTGGATGCTGAAGGACGTTACGTCAAAATCGCGCCGACCAATTCTTTGAATTTATATAAACCTCAAGAAGAATTGCTCGGAAAGAAGGTCCATGAGGTTCTGCCTCAAGAAGACGCTGACAAGATTCTCCAACAGATCAAACTGGTATTAGAGAATCGCCAAACAATTAACTTTGAGTACGCATTGAAAATCGAATCCAGAGAAGTGTGGTTTGATGGCAAAATCTCACCGTTGACAGAAAATACGGTGTTTTGGATTGCGCACGACATCACCGAGCGCAAAAAAACAGAGGCGGCCTTGCGCGAGAGTGATGCCAGGTTTCGCTCCTACATTGAAACCGCGCCACTGGCCATTTTTGTAGCCGATCGACAAGGCCGGTTGAGGGATTTCAATTCTGCCGCCAAAGATCTTTTCGGATATGACACAGTTAGCCTGAGGAACATGAACGTCCTGGACCTGCATCCAGAAGATGATCATGAGGAAGTCCTGAGCACATTTGCCGTACTACAGAAAGTCGGGCACGTGGGAACAGAGTGCCGAATGAAGAAACGGGACGGGCAAATGATCTGGGTTTCGTTGCATGCTGCCATGACCTCGGATGGAGTTTCCTTAGGCTACTGTCAGGACATCACCGAACGCAAGGGGGCAGAGGCAATGCTGGCAAGTGTCAACCGGCAGAATGAACTGTTGTTGAACTCCATCGGGGATGGAATTTACGGGCTGGACCTGGAGGGGCGGACCACCTTCGCAAACCCGAAAGCGGTGAACTTGGTGGGCTATAGTCTGGAGGAAATGATCGGCCGCCCCCAGCACGATCTCATCCATCACACCAAGTCGGACGGGTCTCCTTACCGGCGAGAAGAATGTCCGATCTATGCCGCTCTCAAAGACGGCCATGTGCACCACGTCGACACTGAGGTGTTTTGGCTAAGAGACGGAACAAGCTTCCCCGTGGCCTATACGAGCACACCGATCCGCGATGAGAACGGCGAACTGCAAGGCGCAGTGGTCGTGTTCAGCGATATCACCGAGCGCAAACGTGCAGAAGCTGAAAAGATTCAGATGGAACAGCGCCTGCAAAAGTTGGAAAAGGCGGAAAGCCTCGGTCGCATGGCCGGCTCTATTGCCCATCATTTTAACAACAAGCTGGCCGTGGTGATGGGAAACCTTGAATTGGCTCTGGACGATTTGCCTCAAGAGTCAGGCGCCAGAGCGAGTATTGTTGAATCTCTGAAAGCCTCCCGTATGGCGGCTGAGGTCAGTCGGATGATGCTTGCGTATCTCGGTCAAACCACTGGGCGAAAGGAACCCTTCGACCTTGTGGAAACCATCCGGGAGACGCTCCCTATTCTCGCCGCATCAATATCTCGGCATGTGCATTTAAAGACCGATTTTCCACCGTGGAGACCGATCATCCTTGGAGATAATTTGCACGTACAGCAGATCCTTACCAACCTGGTTTCAAATTCTGCGGAGGCCATAGACCAAAATGAAGGTGACATAACTGTCGCAATACAAGTGACGGCAGCAGCGGAGATCCGGGGATTGCGGTTTTTTCCGTTGGAATGGGAGCCGAAGGCAGAACAATATATTTGTCTTTCGGTAACCGATACAGGCTGTGGTATTGATGTGGCAGCCCAGGAGAAAGTCTTTGACCCGTTCTTTTCGACCAAATTCACAGGGCGAGGTCTTGGGCTGCCCGTGCTACTGGGTTTGGTGCGAGCACATGATGGAGCAATTACCGTTATGAGCAGCCCGGGCCAAGGAGCCATGTTTCGGGTGTTCTTTCCCCTGCATACACTGGAAGCTGTGCCGCTGCCGAAGGAAGAATCGCTTGCCTCCGGACCGGTGGAGGAAGGAGGGTTGGTTCTCGTGGTAGATGATGATCCTATGGTCCGCAATATGGTCCAAATCATGCTTAGGCGGATGGCCTATGGAGTGATCGCGGCCGGTGACGGCTATGAGGCGGTGGAGATGTTCCGTGCACGTAAGGATGAGATCGACTTTGTTCTTCTTGACCTAAGTATGCCGGGAATGGACGGGTGGGAGACGCTGGCGCAACTTAGATCGCTGCGACCTTCCATCCCGGTTGTTCTTGCCAGCGGTTACGACGAAGCCCAGCTAATGCAGGGCGATCATCCGCATCGGCCCCAGGCCTTTATACACAAGCCCTACTTGAAGAGCGATTTGGCGGCAGCAATTGATACGGCTTTGAAAAAGCCCGTGAACACAGGATAAACAGTTCTTGTCATTTGTTTACCGAATCGCTGCAAAGTTGAATCTTTCGAGATTGGCAAGCTGTTTGAGCATGGGGATCTTTCCATTTTCGAGATTCTTCCGTGGTACATGATAGTCCGTGAGATCCGCACAAAGTATCTAAAAACCTTGTAAAGGCCCGATGCATGATTAAAATGGGAAATCATGTTGACGTGGGAAGTCCTCCTGCGGGCAATCCAAAGACTGCTTCTCGTCGCGCTAAGAATTGACTCGCATTAACTAGTTGACATATCTCTGCAAACTCACGGTTAATTTGTTAACCGAACGAAAACTTTATCGGGATTGTGACTGTGCCGGACACAAAAAGGAAGAACGATCGGTTTTTTGACCATATGGGTTTATTTTACTTGTCCGCTGCGAGAGTAAAGTTTCCATGGACAAAGATCATATAAAAATTCTTCTGATCGAAGATGATGAAGACGATTATGCCTTGGTCAGAGAGCTGCTTTCGGAGACTTGGCCGCGCGGACTTCTCTCTGGAATGGGTGAAAACCTACCAGGAAGGCCTTGAAGAGTTGTGCCGAGGCGATCATGACGTCTATCTGCTTGATTATAGACTCGGATCTCGAGACGGGCTTGAGCTCATACGCGAGGCGACGGGATCAGGTTGCGATAAGCCGATCATTTTCTTTACGGGCTCAGGGGACTATGAAGTGGATATGGGGGCAATGCGGTCAGGAGTTGCCGATTATCTCGTTAAAGGCCAACTGACTAATGATATGCTAGAACGCTCCATCCGCTACTCAATCGCAAGAAAAAAATCCGAGCGGGAGCTTAAGATTTACCGTGACCGTCTGGAAGACCTTGTCAAGGAGCGCACCGGACAACTCGAAACTGCAAATGAAAAGCTTCGATTGGAAATAGCCGAGCGTAAGCTGGCTGAGGAAGCGCTTAAAGAGTCGGAAGATGAGCTTCGTGGGCTTTTTGCCGCGATGACTGATGTCGTCCTGGTAATGGATGCTGATGGGTATTACGTCAAAATCGCACCGACAAGTTCTATCAATTTGTATCGCCCTCCTGATGAGTTACTGGGGAAGAAGGTTCACGAGGTTCTGCCTGAAGGAGACGCAGACAAGATTCTCCAACAGATCAAACTAGCATTGGAGAATCGCCAGACGATCAACTTTGAGTACGCGTTGAAAATCGAATCGAGAGAAGTGTGGTTTGGCAGCAAAGTCTCACCATTAACTGATAATACGGTGTTTTGGATTGCGCGTGATATCACCGACCGCAAACTGGCGCAGGACGAGCTGTTCAATTCGCGTCAGATGCTCCGGTCAGTCTTGGACAACATCCCGCAGCGGGTGTTCTGGAAGGATCGAAACTCGGTCTATGTTGGCTGTAACAAACCCTTCGCCCTGGATTGGGGCTATGAGGACCCAGGTGAGCTTGTGGGCAAGACCGATTATGAGCACGCCGCAGCAGTAATTGCTGACCTATATGTTGCCGATGATTGCGAGGTGGTGGAGAGCGGCAGGCCCAAGATCAACTATGAAGAACCGCAAATCAGGCCGGATGGTTCTCGGGCTTGGCTGATCACCAGCAAGGTGCCCATGTATGACCAGGACGGCCAAGTGATTGGCATACTGGGAACTTACGCGGACATTACGGAGCGCAAGTTGATGGAAGAGGAGCTCGCGGAAGAAGCGACCCGGCGGCGCATACTCTTCGATCAGTCCAGAGACGAAATCGTTGTCCTTGACGAAAACGGCAAGGTATACGAGGCGAATCGGCGATTTGCCGAGATGCTCGGATATTCTGCCGAAGAAATCGCTCAACTCTACGTATGGGATTGGGATGTTAACTGGACACAGGCGGAGCTGCTGGAGCGAATTCGGCTTATCGATGCTGAGGGTAGTATTTTCGAGACTCGCCATCGCCGTAAAGACGGCACTATTTATGATGTTGAGATAAGCAGCAATGGCGTTGAATTGGCTGGTCAGAAAATGAATTTTTGCGTCCACCGGGATATTTCTCAGCGAAAGGCAGCCGAGCAGGCACTGCGGGAGAACCAGTCACGGCTCGATCTTGCACTGCGGTCTGCGCATATGGGTGTGTGGCAATGGGACTTAATTGAAGACAAACGATATTTTGACGATCAGGTCTGCCGCCTTCTGGGTATCGACCCGGCTAAATTCACCGGAACTGCGGATGATTTCTTCAAGGCGGTGCATCCTGACGACCGTGAGATGCTCAAGGCGGCATTGGCACGAACCATTGAACAGGATGTGCCCTATGAAACGGAGTACCGAGTTGTCTGGCCGGATGGAAGCGTCCATTACATTCGTTACCCGTGGAAAATTGTTCCGTGATGAAACAGGTCAGCCAGTGAGGGTGAACGGCCTTATATGGGACATCACCGAGCGCAAGCGTGCAGAGGAAGAAAAGGAAAAGCTGGAAGCCGAGCTTCGCCAGGCTCAGAAACTGGAGGCCATCGGGACGCTTGCCGGAGGCATAGCCCACGATTTCAACAATATACTGCAGCCTATGATCGGCTACACGGAAATGGCGCTAAGTGAACTTTCTCCATCCGATCCAGTGCGAGAAGATTTGGAGCAGGTGCTCAATGCATCTCTAAGGGCCAAGGAACTGGTCAGACAAATCCTGGCGATTTCCCGCTCCACTCAAGAGCAGCAAAGAATACCGATCGATATAAGTTCGATTATCAAAGAGGCCCTGAAGCTTTTGCGGTCTTCGCTTCCGACCTCGATTGAAATGAGGCAAAAGATCCGGAAGGGTGTCGCGCTGGCCGATCCGACTCAAATCCACCAGGTGTTGATGAACCTTTGCACCAACGCAGCCCATGCAATGGCTGACAAGGGCATTCTGGAAGTTCGCCTGTCCCCTGTAGATTTGAGCGAAAGCGATTTGGCCGATCAGCATATTGTTGATCTCAAGCCCGGCCCATACCTGAGAGTTGAGTGTTTCAGATACCGGGCGCTGGAATGGATGCAAGACTATGGAGCGCATCTTCGACCCTTACTTCACCACCAAGGAGGTGGGAAAGGGAAGCGGGCTCGGACTGGCGGTTGTGCATGGCATAGTCAAACGGCACGAAGGGGCAATTACCGTCCAAAGCGAACCTGGGAAAGGCACAATATTCAGTGTCTACTTCCCAAGGGTTGATATCCAACCTGAGGCTACCATGCAGGTTGACGATACACTGCAGCGTGGTTCTGAAAGGATCTTGCTCGTGGATGACGAGTCAAACGTGATGGAAATGGCAACCCGTATCCTGGAGCGCCTGGGCTATAAGGTCACCAGTCAAACAGACAGTGCGAGCGCGCTGGAGATTTTCTGGTCGAATCCGGACGAGTTTGACCTTCTCATCACCGATTATACTATGCCCAAACTGACAGGGCTGGATTTCGCAAGGGAAGCAAGACGAATCCGTCCGGATATGCCGATCCTGCTTTGCACGGGATTTAGTGAAAAAATTACTTCTGAGCGTATGAAAGAGCTTGGGATGGGACTCCTTATGAAGCCTTATGGGATGAGGGAAATATCCGAGGAGGTCCGAAAGATTCTCGATGAGCGAAAGGTGGGCTGATTTGGAAAGGGAAATTAGAAAGGTCCTGGTTGTCGATGATGAACAAGATATTTGCGCCATGCTGACTAAATTTTTGCGATCCTCCGGTTATTCCTGCGAGAGCTTCACCGATCCCACTAAAGCGTTGGAAGCAATAAAGCGAAACGATTTCGATCTCGTTATCTCAGATATTAAAATGCCTGGCATCGATG
The DNA here is from genome assembly GCA_963747865.1 of uncultured delta proteobacterium. Lineage (GTDB taxonomy): Bacteria > Desulfobacterota > Desulfomonilia > Desulfomonilales > Desulfomonilaceae > JBBSBY01. The sequence continues at coordinate 7,758 of CAVVHK010000025.1, forward strand.
GCCTGCAGCTGCTCAGTGAAATTCTTAAAATCGACCCCGGACTCGATACGATCATGATGACCGGGCATACCAGTATTTATACGTACAGCGACATAATCAGGGCCGGGGCGGCTGACTTCATAGCAAAACCGTTCCAGTTGCCGGAACTGAAGGCAAAGATGGAAAGGATCGATCGAGAACGGAAAATGCAGAGGGAACTCCGGGAATTCAATATTACAATGGGTGTGCTCCTTCAACGGGCTGAGAAAGACAAGCAGACACTCAGCGAAAATGTTGTATCCAATATGAAGGAACTGATTCTCCCTTACGTGGAGAAGTTGAAAAAAGGTCATTTTAGTGAAGAGTATCGGGCATATGTTGAGATTTTGGAGAAGAATCTATCCGAAATCTGTTCTCCGTTTCTGAAAAATCTCACGATTAACCATGTCCATATCAGTTCAATGGAGGTCCAGGTTGCAAATCTCATCAAGGTTGGCAAGAGAAACAAAGAAATCGCTTCGGTACTCGGGGTCTCTTTGAATACCATCATGACTCACCGCTATCATCTTCGATCAAAGCTTGGGGTGAACCAGAAGAAGGTCAACCTGAGGTCCTACCTAAACTCCATCGATTTTTAGTGATTTTAAGTCACTGATATTTCACTTTTCTTTCAACGTCGAAAATTCCTCGAACAACACCGACCTTAATGGAAATGCCCAGTAGAAATCACCATTCATCATGGGTTGGGATTCTGGGCATAACTGGGATGTCTTTAGATGGGGGTATCAAATTGCTGTGAACTTGGATCCTTAGACAAAACAACGGATGAGGCCAAACAATGACCCAACACCCGGCGGATGATCAAATCGCTAACAGGAATGCCAACCTGCTGGAGGGCAAATACCTTCTCCATGGACAGGGAGGAGGAGATCGAAAAACTACTCCGTAGCTACGAGTTGTGAATGATTGATCAGGTGGCGTGATATCTGTGCTGCATAAGTCTGGTTTGAATCTTCTTCACTTTGAAAGGATGCAACAATGTTTAAGAATATTCGTTTAAGCTACAAGATCTCCCTGGGGTTTGCGGCAATCCTTTTTCTCGCCATTGCTCTGGGAACGGTCGCCCTTTGGAACATGAACAGGGTCGAGCAGCTTTCCGTTAAACTGGACACGAGTACGTACCCGAAGTCGCCGTTGCAAACAACGTGGAGCGTTATTCACTGGAAACCATGCTCGAAATGCGGGGATACGGCTTAAGTCAGGAGAAGAGCTTACCTCGATGCAGGGAATAAGAATCTGCTGGAAGTAAAGAAGTATCTGGAAGAAGCCAAGCAGCTTTCCGCCAGATTTCCCGATCTTGTCAAGCTCAAGGAAGGGGTAGGACTGGCCGAGGCGAAGGCCCACGAGTACGAACAGCTTGTGAATGAGACAGTTAAGAAGAACGAGGAATATGACACCCTAGGCAAGTCAATGGCTGAGATATCAGAAAGATTCATGAATAGTGCCAACGATTATTTTAGAACCATGGACGAGAAGATGAAAAATGAGATTATTTCCTCTTTGGAACCAGATAAACTCCTTCAACGCCACAGCAAAATCAATATGATAAAAGATGTGATTGATGGAGGGAACTGGACTCGCATTGCTAACTTCAGATTTCAGGCATTGAACGATCCGAAGTACATTGAAGAAGCACTCAAGCATCTAGCCGATGTTGAAACAAAGCTCGAAGGATTAAAGAAGATAACAACCCAGGAGCAGGATAAGAAGTCTCTTGAGGGGATCAGCGCGGCCACTGGTGAGTATAAGCAAGCAATGCAGAATGTTTTCTCAACCTGGCAATCGTTGCGGGAAACCAACAAAACGAGAGGTGAAACCGGGGACCAGATTGCTCAATTGGCCAAAAAGACAGCCCTCGCCGGTATGGAACACGCTGGTGAGGCTGCCACAACAGCTGCCACGGCCCTTTCATCTGCATCACGGATCCTGACTACAGGGCTAATCGTTGTACTTTTGCTCGGAATCTGCATGGCTTATCTCATTGTAAGGAGCATCACAAAGCCAATCCGCTTAGTTGTGGATGGCCTTGCGGAAGGCGCCGAACAGGTAGCATCGGCGGCTGGTCAGGTATCCGGATCAAGCCAGCAGCTTGCAGAAGGAGCCTCGGAGCAGGCGGCTTCAATAGAAGAGACCTCTTCCTCTCTTGAGGAGATGTCCTCGATGACGAGGCAAAACGCAGAGCACGCCAGCCAGGCCAATAAGCTTATGGCCGAAACCAGCGATGTTGTTGTAAAGGCTAATCAGTCGATGGATAGACTTACTGTTGCCATGGTCGAAATTACAACGGCCAGCGAAGAAACTTCAAAGATAATTAAGACAATCGACGAAATCGCATTCCAGACGAACCTCCTGGCTCTGAACGCCGCCGTTGAAGCTGCTCGGGCGGGAGAGGCCGGAGCAGGGTTCGCCGTTGTTGCCGACGAGGTTAGAAACCTCGCGATGCGGGCTGCCGAGGCGGCAAAGAATACCGCTAATCTCATCGAAGGAACTGTGAAGAAGATCAAAGACGGATCTGAACTGGTAGAGGAGACAAGTGCCGATTTCTCGCAGGTGGCTGCAAGCGCCGGAAAGATGAGCGAGCTTATCGGTGAAATATCGGCTGCC
>CAVVHK010000026.1:0-119321 GCA_963747865.1 uncultured delta proteobacterium
CGACTAGTTAATTTGTGGTAATAGATCCTCGGGAAACCCCTTTTTGCACAAAAAAGGTTCCTCCCGGCGCCGTTTACTATTTGTGCGACGGCCGGCCCCGCGCCCGCCATTTTCATCTTGGCTTCTGAACGGCTGGTCATGGGGGTCGTATAAGCCTTAATCACAACCCTGGAATATCTATCAGGAACGGCAATATGAGCAGCGCAACCAAAGCAATAAACACTAAAGCCAACCATACGATTTTTTTGAACCGGGGCTCGGAAGACTCGGACGGCCAATCTTTTTCCATAAATGCGAAGATTGTTCCCCGTTCCGGTGTCCAGTCAAGGTTGGCAAGTAGGCCCGCCAATACATAGAGGCTCGATGAAGCAAAGATGTTCGGAATCCACAAAGGGTTGTAGACGCCGTCCCTTGCCAGCAGATACAACTCGTAAAACAGGCTGACCGTGAAAATCCATACGCACAGAGCTACAAAGCCTTGCTTAATCGGGAGTTCCCGCTTTACCGTTTTGTACAGGGCGCCGACAGCCCATGGAGCGCTTAGAAAGCATAGCACGGACATGACGGAAGCGTCCACATAGTCCCACGTGGGATCGCCGGTGCATGGCGCTATGGCAGTCAAGCCTACGCCTGCGACGGAGAATACGATCACTTTCCATGGAGCAAAAAGAAATCGCCAATAATTCGAGTGGGAAAACGCAAAAGAACTCCTGTCCCTGATGTAAACGATCACCGCCAATACGCAGGCAGAAGACGTCACTGCAATGTAGAGCCAATAACAGACGACCATAGATTCTACCTCAGAGATGGCGTCAACGAACCCCGGGATAACGTGAAGAGATTCGTGATAGTAGGCCCCGGCCAGCTGTGATAAAGTGAATGACTGGAGCGATGGCCTTGTCTACCATCGTTGGTTTTTCACATTAACATTTCCCCGGAGTGACGCCTATGCCCAGGAAGCGGTTGTGGATTTTGTTAACAATCTTGGCCCCCTTCTTCATCATCGTCTGCGGGGGAGGTTATACTTTCGCCGCAAACCTCATCACTCGCGATCGGGTCGGCGCATCGTACCCGCATGATCCAGGTCTGACGGCAGTCGCTGTCACGCCGATAGCGGAGTCGAACCAGGAGAAGGCCGAAACGCCGAAAAGTGAGGCCGGGCCATCGCCGTCCGACAATGCCGGGAAGACAAGCCCCGACGTTTCGGGTCCCCCGGACGAAGTCACGAAGCTCAAAGAGCAGATAATTGAGCTGCAAAACAAAGGGAAACTTGGGTTCCGAAAGATCGTGGCTTGCAGCTCGGTTGAAGGGTTCGGGATATACTCTCCGCTGACGCCGGGCGAATCCATTACCAGGATAGCTTTTTACTGTGAGCCCTCCAACGTGAGCACACTAATGTCCGGGGATCGTTATGTGATTGACTGCACGGTGGATGTTTTCCTTATGGATACAGCGGGGAAACCGCTGCTCGCCAAACCGAGCGTCGTCAAGCTGAGCCGCGTAAGCAGATCTCCGGCTATTGATCTCTATTTTACGATTCAGATGGACCTGCTGAAACTGGCGGCTCGCCAAGTTATCGCAAGGATCGTTCTTCACGACAAGATCAAGAACCAAACAGTCTCCGTAAGCCGGAAAGTGGAACTCCACGCGACGCCGAAGAAACAGCCCGATAATATTTGAGGTTTGAACAAGCTTATTGTCCGTTTTAGCTGCAATGAGGCCCCTGGAAAGAGGGAACGTTATGAGATTCATGCGCGGATTGTTGTTGGCGGTGACGGCTGTTTCTGCTTTTCTCAGCTCTCGATGACGTAACTACGGTAGCGTATTCCGTTGATTATGTCGATGTTCCCAAGCTCCAGCCTGGGAACGTATTCCCGGAGGTTCCTCCAATTACTCGAATCCCCCGCCGTATTTCCGCAAGGGAGCGGTCAGTCCCGAATCCCCCCAAGGCGGATATGGAGCGACTTGAGCAACTCAAGGGCGGAGGCGGTATTGCGCCCAAGGCCCCGCATAAGGCCATTCGGCTGGATTCGGAGGAAGTTAGAATTCGGCTGAAAGAAAGCAGTTATGTCGTAGATGCGGTTTTCGAGCTGTTCAACACCGGCGACACGACAACTGAATGGATAGGCTTTCCTAAATGGGGGGCGCCAGGCCGACGTCCGCTGCCAAACTACATTAAATTGGAGGCTTGGGTGAACGGGGCCTCGATCGAATTCGATCCTGAGAAGGAGAGTTCGGAAGAAGCAGGATTTCCCAAACCCAACACGGATGTATACCCATTTCGTGTCACTCAGAAAATCAAGGAAGACCGTGAATGGCTCGTGAGCGAAGTCACATTCCCGGGCCACGCCAAAACGACAATTCGTGTGACGTATGAAACCGAGTATTGCGGCCAGAGGTCCTGCGAGGTTGCCTACCTTTACGGAACAGGGTCCATGTGGAAGGACAATATCGGAAAGGCCACCTTTATCATAGACAGTTCCGCGTTACATAGAGTAAGCGAAGTCTCGACTCACTTTGAACAGGTGTCAGACTCAAGGTCCATCTCGAAGATAGCTTGGTCGAGACCGGAACCATCTGTGAGCAATCCGCAGCGATACGTGGCAACTGATTTCAAGCCGTATCCCGACGCATATTTGAGAATCGAGCGGTGTCGAAATTTTGCTCCTATTTATTTGAAGGCTAATTATCTAAAACAACGACCGGCGTGCGGTCCTGTACCCATGGCGCCGCCTCCCCCGCCTATGCCCCTTAAAGCCCCTGCCGACAAATAGGCGGTAGACCCAGGGCGAAGCAGGCCTGCTCTCCGGCGCCATAAACGATTATATTAATAGAAAATCCCACCGACGCGGGGGAAAGGATGGGACATATGCAAGCGACTTCTTTTACCAGGCGAGAGTTCTTTATTGTGGCAGGCGGGGTCACGGGCGCAGCCCTTCTCAGGACAGGATTTCCGCCTCGCGTCATGGCGGGAGAAGGCCCCGGAAAGCCGCTTGAATACGAGACGGCCATTCTAAAGCCCAAAGTGTGGCCCGACGGCAAACCAAGAGTCGGAGACATCCAGTCGATAAACGGCGTTTTACCGGGTCCCACCATAAGAGTGAACGAAGACGACGAAGTCTCGGTAACCATCTGCAATAATTTGTCTGAACCTACCTCAATCCACTGGCACGGGATGCATCAGAGGGGAACCTGGTTCATGGACGGCGTGGCCATGATCACACAGGCGCCCATTCCACCGGGAGCCTGCTACACATACAGGTTCAAGGCTCACCCGGCGGGAACTCATTGGTATCACTCGCACATGGGGGTCCAGGACGGCGACGGGGTGTTCGGCCCGCTCATAGTGGAAGAAAAGGAAAATCCTTACAAGAACGATTACGACTACGATCGCGTGATCATGATCAACGACTGGTTTCATATCCCCTCGGAACAGATTTTGGCCAACTTGAAGAAGGGCGCTTACATGCGGATGGACATGGGCGCCATGGATATGCCGGATGTCGGCGACGTGCCCTTTGAGTCGGCTCTGATAAACGGTAAGGGACGATTTGAGCCCGATTCTAACTCTCCCTTGGAAACATTTGAAGTCGGCCCCAATGATCGGGTGCGGTTTCGACTGATCAACGCTTCGTCCACTTACGCTTTCCGATTCGCCATCGATGGCCACAATCTTTCCGTGATCGCGACCGACGGCGCTTTAACTCAGCCTCATACGGTGGACAACCTGGTTCTCGACGTAGGGGAGACATACGACGTGATCGTCACGGCCGACCAACCAGTCTCAAATTATTGGGTTCGAGCTAAAACTCTTGAGATGGACAAGGATCATGAGGCTCTCGCAATATTGAGGTACAAGGGGGCCTCTCCGGAAGAGCCCAAGACGAAAGCGCAATGGGGCGTCGCTCTTTCTTTGGGGGATCTCAAGCCCTATTTTCCTCGGAAGGTTGATTCGCCGACAAATAACCAAATCATCGTGTTATCCGGCTCCATGATGCCGTATCAATGGTTTGCGAACGGCAAGGCGTTTGATTTGCCGAAGAAGCCCTTGACCGAAGATCGGAATCCGCCCGTCACCCAACTGAGGATCAAACAAGGGGAGATAGTCCGCGCTGTGATCAATAATCCTTCAAAGATGGATCACCCGTTTCATCTACACGGCCACTATTTTCATGTCCTTGGGGTGAGCGCTCCGGGTTCCGGAGACTACAACGGACAATCGCTTAACGAGACAAATCCCATCCTCAAAGACACGCTCAGCATTCCACGCAAGGGTTGGGCGGTGGTGCAGTGGAAGGCCGACAATCCGGGTTTCTGGTTTTTCCACTGTCATGTGCAGTGGCACATGGCCACAGGTATGGTCCTGCTGGTGACGGAAGGAGATCCACCCCTACCACCTGAAAACGTGGGAAGGGGCTGAGGCCGGCGCAAAACTTAAGAGGTTAGGAAGAGTTGTCGGGGAAGGACTTTTTGCAAAAAATACCTCCCCGAGCCCCTCCCCAAAAACTCTTAGTGTTTCAGCCACCTGAGGAGCTCGTCCGATTTATGGAACCATGTTTTTTGCTCGCTCGCTCTGTCCAGAACACTTGGTGGTCGTTTTCACAAACATGGTGTGCATAATTTCCGGCGGACTCCGGTCCCGTAGGATGCTGTGGGCGAAGCGAACCGCATCGTTAGAGTTTTCTTAGGGATGAAGCCGTTCGCACAGCAGCGTTCTATGAAGTCCAAAGTGAAGAGATTTATGCCGTTAGGCCAAACATCATGGCGTCAAGCCTTCACCTTTTCTTGGAAAGCCGCACATTGGTTCATGGCTTTCCAAAGGGAGATCATATCCGCCAGCCACTCTGCTTCAAGTTCCTCGGACTCTTTCACAAGCTCTGCTCTGCGGGTTTTTGTGACGTCCGGTTCTTTCAACTGCGACATCAAGTTCAGCCTCTTTCGATGCGGCCCAACGGCCTTTTCGAAAGCGATGCGTACCGGATCAAGTGGATTGCTCATTGGCGCCTCCTTTCTGAAATACGATAAGGTACAATTGGCTCAAACGTCATGCCTCAATGACCGAGGCTGTCTCATGAAAACGAATTCGACTCCAGTATACATTTTTTCTTCATTATTGTGACTTCTTTCCTGCCTTGCCGTGAAAATGTCTGTGCAAAGTAACCTCCGCCAAAAAGCTTCCCACATACCTTCAAGAGCTTGCAAAAAGGCCTCATAGAGAAACCGGCGGCTCGAATATTGATCCAGCGCTTGGTTGGAGCTTTGCCCGCCGTTGGAATTTATCCGGGGAGAAAGACGGAAAAGGGAACGCCGTGGGAACCAGTCTTAGGATCGACTGTACCCAAAAGCGCGTCAGGGGAGCATTGGAGGGGCGTCCGGTTGCTGAGAAATAGACAAGCCGCTACGTCGCCGTATTAGAAATTCCCGAAGCGATGACCGTAGGGAAACTTCTTTCAAAAAGTTCCGTTGAGGCCCTTATCTCAGTAGGAATTCTCTATTTTTTCCAGAAAGGGATTTCGTGTTTCTCTCTGTACATATCTCTAAGAATCTCCTGTGCGTCCCTTGCTCGGTAGTTTGCCGGAGTGTTAACTCCTCGACCGGGAGTCTGATTTCCGAACGAAGCAGGGATAACAGCCGGTTGCGGGGCACCGCCCGCAGGGATCTCTCTCACCGTTAGCACCACCGCCCCCTGCTCAGGATTAGGAACAAGAACCGATGTCGCTTGCGCCGAGGAAAATTGACAAGCCAATAGCGTCAGAAGCGCCGCAATCACTCCGTAGGTTTTCATCATCCCTGCCCTCCCTATTCGAATTTCGGAACTCAACACGTATCCGCGGCCCCTGCCTTTCCATCGTTATCATGCGGATGGCAAACGTAATCTGGGGCCCGCACACAATTTCAATGAGTCTTCTTGGAGCTATAGTCCTCCGCGTTGAAAATTGCGGGGACCTTCGACCCGCACAAGCCGAAGCCTGTCATTGCGAGGGCGCAGCCCTTGGCAATCTAATAAACCATACAGGCTGAGATTGTTTCGTCGCTTCTCTCCTCGCAATGACACGTTGGCGGGTGGTCATTATCCGAAGATAGTTAAAGTATCCCGCGAATCTCACTGAGGTAGACTAATAACAAATCCCCGGATGAGCGGAGTAGACGCGACTATACGTACGTCGCTACTTGAACCGACATGCCGTTCTGCGCCCCCGAAAATCTGTCTGAAGAAAGCCTGTTGAGAATAAGTTGTGAAATTCCTGCGCCGAAATATCGAGCAACTAACGTGCCAAGTCCTTCTTTTTCCAGCAGCCCCCTGCACGTTTCAAATCAGCCAACGGATGTTAAGCTTTTTGGGAGCTTGGTTTCCGACCTATTTTTATATCCGCGCGCGATGCGCATTAACAGGACAAACCGGACATAACCCCGATTTCTTTTTTGCGGACACGGAAGATTAACTGTGCTCCCTTATTGGGTTTTTTCTGGATACGCATGCACGCGCCTCTCTGCGGCGCCACAAATCCTGTGGTTTTTGACCTATAGGACAAATCCAATATAGGACATGTCCCATAAGGTGATTGGATTGCTGGTCTTTTGTCCCAATGGCTCAGCGCCTTGGATCCGCAAATTGCGTTACGGTGGGACTGAGATCCCCAAGCTACTATAAATGTATCAGTCTCCTGTTGGATAAATATGGAATTTTGTGATGGATTCAAGGCTACATAGAACGTTGGAAAGTAGACGCATATTTTCTCTGTTCAACGTACGGATGATCATGGAATATTCGAAGAATTCATCTTCCCGTCCAGAGGAATAGCTTATATTCGCAATAGTGAAGCCTAAGCTGCAGATAAGCTCCTGCAATTCCGACTCTGCCATGGTTTCGTCGCGACTAAAACGTAATGTCAGATGAGCATAGAGTAATGTCGGGATTCTATCTTCTATCCAACGAAAAACCGAAACAACTATTAAGGTTAGAGCTGTGCCAACAGCTACTGCGCTGTAGAAGCCCACGCCCGCCAGAATGCCTATGGCCGCGGTCATCCATATGGACGCCGCCGTTGTTAATCCCCGAACCGACAGCCCCTCCTTCATGATTACGCCGGCGCCGAGGAAACCTATGCCGGTCATGACGCCTTGGGCCATCCGTGTCGGATCTATGCGCACCGTTTCTAAATCCGCATCGGCAAACCATACTTTTTGATAAACCGTTACCAGCATCAGAATGCTGGAGGCCATGCAAACGAGGGTATGGGTGCGGAAACCGGCAGGGCGTCCGTGATAGCTTCGTTCAATCCCGATTAATCCGCCGGCCAATGCCGCGACCACCAAATGACATGTGATTTTAACTAGTTCTCCTGTCATCCTTCAAACCTCGATTTTGGGCTTCGTTCACACTATGGGAGACCACCCCGACTTTCGTTATGTCATGGCGCCCCGTTCGTTAGGACTAAAAGGAGCCTGACGGTTTTCCCGTGAGCGCGTCTATGGATGCGACGGATCGACCGAATTCCATAGATTGGAATAGGATCGTGACCGACGAACATATAATGACCAATCAGATTTCGAACGAGGAGCAAGGGCTGCAAAGCAAACGAACGTCAAGCGAGCGGATCCGTGAGGCCCAACGTCCAATCGATATCGGGTTCCGGGAGGGTCGGACCTGAGTTTGCCCGGGTCTGTGCGGGTCATTCCGGGTTTGGCAACGCACAACCGCAGACTTGCATAATTTGTACAGCATGAGGGAAGGCAAAATCAAGTCTTGTGATATCGGTATACTTTGCTCAGCCCCAAACCCCAATTGCTTCCATCAGTCTTGACGGACCAGGAAGCAGGTGGGAATTTGAGGCGTAAGCGAGGGACGGGGATTATTGTTCTTCTCGTTCCCGGCCGGGGTCCCGGGAACGGACCGAGTAGAACTGCCGGAGCAAAGCGGGGCCTCTATTTGGCTTTATCACATTGACAGCCGAAGCCCAGCAATTCGAACCGTTTGGTATCGAGTTTCTGGAGCAATTGCAACGTGCGGAGCCTCTCATCTTTATCTATACATTGATAACAGATAATATTCCCTTCAGCCGTCGTACATGAATTTAGAATGTCCAGTCCCAGGGCTTCCTTAATCTTCCGAGCATCGGTGGTGTCGGGTTTTTTCACCAGTTCAGCCAATTGCTTTTCCGCAACTTCGCATTTGGCGGCCATCTCCAGCGTTTGCGCAGGAGCCGGACTGGTTAGGGTAACCAATGACATAGCGGTCACAGCCAAGAGCGCTTTTCTCATTTGTAATCCTTTCATAACATGAAGTGAGTGTGTCTACCGGTCTTCCGACGGCCAATGGACGATACGGTTATTACTCTCGTGGTCCAGCAACCTCAGGCGCTTACATCAAATCGGACGAATCTTTTCACAATGAGTCGCTCAAGTTGTTTTGAATCTCTTGAACCTTGACGTCTACGTCGGGGCCCGCTGATTGGATAATCACCAGGGTCCGGGACGCAGGCTCGTAGCTCTGCTCCGCCGCTTTCTTCAACCAGCGAACACCTTCTTCAGCGTCCTTCTCCACTCCTTGCCCGAGGCGATACATCGCGCCCAGGGCATATTGAGCGGCAGCCAGACCATTTTCAGCCGCGGCGCGATATTGTTTTGCCGCCTCTTTTAGGTCCATTTGCACGGATTTTCCGAATTGATACATTACCCCCAGGGCAAACTGAGCATCCGCAGAGCCGCTGTCCGCGGCATTCCTAAACCACTTTGCCGCTTCCGCACCGTTTCGTTCGACTCCTTCCCCATAGTAGAGCATTCTTCCCATGGCGTATTGAGCGGCCGCGTGCCCCTGGTCAGCCGCCTTTCGGAACCAGTCGAACGCGGTCTCGTAGTTCCTGGGAACTCCTTTGCCGTAGTAATAGATAACACCCACTTGATATTGGGCCTCAGGGTTACCTTTGTCCGCGGCTTCCAGCACGATGTCCAAAGAAGGCGGATCCGCTCCTACGAATCGAGCTGACCCGACGGACAACAACGCAATGGCCAGAGCGAATACCAACAGAACTGGGACCGATGAGCCGGCCGATCCCTCGTTATCCGTTCTGCGTCTCCAAGTATAAGACGTCACCGTGTCCTCCTTTCTTTCATTAGCAGCGCTACGTAATTTAAAACAGATATGGGCGGGGCCCCCTCATAGTGGACAATAACCTCTCTGCCCAATCTTGTGAAGCAATTTGGCGTTCGAATGAAGTTCTCGTCGCTGCAGCTCAAAAATGATCGTGGTACGATAATAAATGATCGCAAAGCAATGTTTAGCTCTTGACTCGGAGTGTAAGTTCCTTTAGGCTGTGTCCATGTCGATGAATTGGCGTCGGTAACCACGACTACCCGAAGGATTTCCCTCCTTCGCGGTAACTGAGCGGTCCATAGCGCAATTTCGGTTACGCATCCTATTTAACTGCCCTTTGACCGGGGCTTCGATCATGAATACGGCGCCGCATTTACGCCGAAGAATACTAAGACAAAGAGTGGCATAGATGTATTGGAACTTGAACGTAAGTATGTATGAAAGCTTCGTTCGAGAAGTTTCTCTCCTGCGTCATTTTCATAAGTAGAGTTCAGGCTCCGCTGACTCATTGAACCTGCGTCCGCGGGCCTGTCTACGAAAGGGAAGGTAATCATGGACAACGCCCAACGCATTACGATTGTAAGTCGCAAGCTGCGGCTGACCTGTACAGGCTTGGTATTCTGTCTGCCCGCTTTATATGCTCTGTTCTGGATTTTCTTCAATCGACTATACGGCAACTCGCCGATGATTTCGTTGCCGGTTCGAGTGAACCACGACGTGTCCAGCCTTTGTCGGTTCCTGGCATTTATGGCGGATATGGTCCCGCTGAGCGCCGCAATTTACGGGTTGCTCAGACTTAGAGATTTGTTTTCGCTCTATGAAGACGGCTTGATCTTCACTGAACGGAACGTTCGTTGCCTACGTAGCCTAGGAAAGACCCTTCTCGTGTGGGTCGGTTGCGATATCGTGAGATATACTCTGCTGAGCCTTATTCTCTCTCTGGAGAACCCTCCCGGCCACAGAGTGCTCGCTGTCGGCCTTAATTCCGGAGATTTTACCGCTGTGTTCGTTGGCATTGTCGTAATCATAATTTCCTGGGTGATGGATGAGGCCAGGAAACTCGAAGAAGACCAAGCGCTTATCGTGTAGGGACTGACATGGCCATCATAATCAATTTGGACGTGATGCTCGCCAAACGCAAAGTGAAGTCAAAACAATTGGCAGAAGCTGTCGGAATAACAGAGCAAAATCTATCGCTGCTCAAGAACGGCAAAGTGAAGGGAATTCGCTTATCAACGCTTGATTCAATCTGTGCGTTTCTTGAGTGTCAACCGGGGGACATCCTGGAGTACCGCAAGACCGTCGGTTCACAGAAATCAAGCGTCGGCGAGGAGGATTGAAGAACAGGCGCTTTGTGACCCTTACAGGTAGTTTTGAGGATAGACCTCACTTAACGACCACGGTTTTCCCAATTTCATTCGCTAAATCACGATATTCCTCGTGGTGTTTCACCCGAATTCCGCCGCACCAGCATACGCTTGACTCGCGAAAATTTTTCCCCTTGCAGTTTTTCGGATCGGCATGTTAGGCTGTGCGTATCGAGTTCTTCAACAAATTTACGATGGTTTCCAGGAACGGAAACCCGGTTGCCCCTTAATTGTTTACTAAGTGGAATTGACTAATCACAGGCGGTCGTCGCAATAAGATCTCAACCCGGGGGGTCTATTCTTACCCGAAGATGCCCCTTAAACGGAACTTCCAGCAAGAAGTTCCACTACGGATCACCCCTTAATAACTCCGGATGTGGAGACGGCTCGTGTGCGCCTTTCCACATTTGTGGCCGTCTTGACCTGGCGCAACCATTTCCATCGTCTTCCTCGACCGACAGGTCACGGGGTTTTGGGGAAGCGTTTGGTCGGAGTTCACGTTCTACCCGGTTCAGCAATCAAAACTAATCAGGAAAGGAGCAAGCGTATGATTTACGAAGGGAAAACTCTTCTGAACGGGTGTTGTCTGCCATTCGTCCTAGCCATGATGTTGATGGTCATGTCGGCGGGCTTCTCCACAGAGAGCAAAGCCGCTGTAAGCGAACAAGAGGCGCACTCCATAGGCCTCGATGCTTACCTCTATTTTTACCCGCTTATCACAATGGACGTCAGCCGCAAACAATTCACCAATGTCGAGCCTGGCAAAGAGATGGGCAAGGGGCCGATGAACACTTTTGTCAATGTTCCGGAATACCCGCCGGCGGATATGAAGATTGTTGTCCGACCCAATTTTGACACCCTCTATTCACTTGCGTGGCTCGACCTGACCAAAGAGCCCTTGGTAGTGTCGGTCCCGGATACGGGCGGGCGTTATTATCTGCTTCCAATGCTGGATATGTGGACGGACGTGTTCGCGTCCCCCGGTTGGCGTACTGACCGGAACTGGGGCAGGCGCTTTCATCGTCGTTGCCCCCGGCTGGCAACCGGATTTGAGGGATCGTCTCATCGAAGAGTTCCGGCTTCCCAAGGACACGCAACGCATCGACGCTCCCACGCCGTATGTGTGGATAATCGGCCGCACCAAGACCGACGGACCTAATGATTACGACGCTGTTCATAAGATCCAAGCGGGTTTGAAAGTCACGCCGCTCTCTCAGTGGGGCAAAGCGCCCGAGCCGGTTCACGTGAAAGTTGATCCTTCGGTGGATATGAAGACTCCACCGAAGACTCAAGTGGATACTATGCCCGCGGGCAAGTTCTTCCAGTATGCTGCTGAGCTCCTGAAAATTCATCCGCCTCACATTACGGATCAACCGATCATAGCGATCATGAAGCGCATCGGTATCGAGCCGGGAAAGAGTTTCGACATAGATAAGGTTGATCCTGCCGTCAAAAAAGCACTTGAAACCGTGCCTGAAGAGGCTCAAAAGCTGATGGAATGGAAAGCGGCCGGCATGGCAAGGGTTGCAAACGGCTGGTCAATGAACACGGATACCATGGGCGTGTATGGCGACTATTACCTGAAGCGGGCCATCGTCGCTCAACAAGGCCTCGGCGCGAATGTGCCCGAGGATGCGATCTACCCCCTGAATCTCGCGGACGAAACCGGCAAACCCCTGGACGGCGCCAACAAATACACGATTCACTTCGACAAGGAGACTATCCCGCCGGTTGACGCCTTTTGGTCCATCACGCTTTACGACCAACAGGGCTTTCAGGTCGCAAACAACTTAAATCGATTCGCCATCAGTAGCTGGATGCCGTTCAACCACAACCCTGACGGTTCGCTCGACATCTATTTCCAGAATGAAAGCCCGGGAGCAGGCAAGGAAGCCAACTGGCTTCCGGCTCCGAAGGGACCTTTTAACCTGACCATGCGCCTCTATGCGCCGAAGAAACGCTGTTCTCAATGGTAAATGGAACCCGCCGCCAGTGGTTAAAGTCCAGGAGTAACCATTCACTCATGAGCGGCAAGTTAGGAGATTGCGTCGTTGTTTTATCACTAGCAATGGCATTTGCTTTTATCTTTGCGAGCGCAGCGAAGTAGTCTCCCCCGAATAACTCAACGCTTAGGTCCAGTGACTCCCGGGGGCTACGGGAGGACGATAAGGACAGCCCAAAGCCAGGTTCGCAATGAAAGGAACACGTTATGAGATGTTTGTCGCTGTTGTTCGTGGTGGCCATAATGATTGGTGTCGCTCCCGGATTCTCCGCCGGTGAGCCGGCCGGTGCCAAGGAACCCGCGGCCGCCAACGGGGAAAAACTCCAGGGGCCTGAAGAAAAAGCGATTCGCGCCACCTCAGAGGCTTTCACCGCAGCCTTCAACAAAGGCGATGCGAAAGCAGTGGCGGCTCTCTGGGCGCCTGACGGTGAATACGTGGATGAAACAGGACACTTGATCCGAGGCAGGGAGGCTATCGAGAAAGTCTACTCCACTTTCTTCGCGGCTAATCCCGGCTCGCAAATAGAGACTTCCATCTCTTCCCTCAAGGTGGTCGGCGCCAAGGCGGCCCTTGAGGAAGGATCGTCGATTCTAAAAAACCCGGAAGGCAAAATTGTGTCACGGGGCTCGTACACAGCCATACATCTCAAGGAAGGCGACAAATGGCTTATATCAAGCGTTCGAGAATTCTCGGCTCCAACACTTGCGCCACGTCCGACCTTCGCAGATCTGGAATGGCTGATTGGAGATTGGACTGCGGAAAAGGACTCGAAGACCATCGATTTTTCCTTTAAATGGGTTGCGGACAAGAAATTCATCGAACTCGCATATGCGGTCCGCGACAAAGGAGCCGTCGCCGCCTCCGGAATTCAGGTCATAGGCCGTGATCCTTCCACAGGCGACGTAGCCTCATGGAGTTTCGATTCCACAGGAGGCTGTGGCCAGGGGCAATGGAGGCTCATGAAGAAGGGAGTGATTGTAGAAACGCGGGGAGCCCTTGCCGATGGCGCCCCTACCGCATCGACCAATATTATGTCGAGAATTGACGCCAACAGCTTTTCCTGGCAGTCCGTGAACCGCAGGGTAGCCGGGCAAAACCTGAAGGACACGGAACCGATTGTGATGAAAAGAAAATCTCGGTGACAGAATTCTCCCTTTAGAATATTTGTTCACTTTAGACTCATAAAGATCGAACAGTAGGACACCTACGACGAGGTCAAACATGAACAAGCTAATAGTATCTCTGGTGGCGGCGGCGCTGATAGCGGGGCTTTCCACAGGTGACGCCCTAAGTCGCGGCTTCGGCGGTTTCGGAGGAGGCAGGTCCGGCGGCTTTGGTGGCGGCTGGGGAGGCGGATTTGACTCCGCCAGAGTTGGGGAGAGCAGAAGCTTCGACTATGGCGGCGGATATCAGACGCGAAGCTTCGAAGGATACAGAAGCGGCGGCTATGGCGACGCCTATCGCGGCTCAAGAGTATCACCCGCAGACTGTCAGAAGCTATTCGGATGACGCTTGGAGAGCCAGAGGCGGATACGACGCTGACCGGTACCGTGACACAGCGGGCGTATCCCGTGATCGTTTGGACAAATTCCTCGGATTGCCCACCGACGCAGGTCTCGGCGCTGTATCGTCCGCAGGCGTTGAAGGGACACGCGTGACGGCGGGACGAGTGGAAGGTCCCTATGGCGGGTCCGCCGCCTTCGTGTCCGGAACACATGTGAATTACGTTCCGTCCAGCGTCCGTAGCGCCCAGGCTCTATCGGTGAGGCAGAATTTCTACGGACACGACTGGTTCAATTCGGAATGGTTCAGGACTCATCCCGATGCTTGGGCCGCCGAAGGAATAGCTGCTTCGGCTTGGGCGCCGGCCACGTGGTACGGCGTAGCGGATTGGCTCGGCTGCGACACAATACCGCAGGACTACGATTACGGCAGCACTGTCCTTTACCAGGGGGACAACGTGTACGTGGAAGGCCAGCCCGTGGGATCCCCAACCCAATACTTTGATCAAGCCACATCGCTTGCTTCTTCCCGCGGTTCCTCAGCAAGGGGACAAGGCCCAGTGGATGCCGTTGGGTGTTTTCGGGCTGGCGCAGGGCGATCAGACCAATCCAACAATGATATTCCAGTTGGCGGTCGACCGACAGGGGGCTATACGGGGCAACTGTATGAACACCCTGACGCAGACCACCCTTCCAGTCCAAGGGGCCGTTGACAAGAAAACTCAGCGGGTCGCCTGGACGGTAGGGGACAACAAAACTACGATCTACGAGACGGGTCTCTATAATCTCACTGAAGACGAGTCCTCAGCTCTCGTGCACATAGGAAAAGACCGGACTCAGGAATGCACAATGGTGCGCATGAAAAGCACGGCTCAGGCCAAACAGGGGTCGTGACAGGCGCTTCTAACTCAGATTTGGGGCAGGCCTTCTGAAACTGTCTCAAAATTATTGGCGCCTGGTAATTCGTAGCACGATCGTTATCTGAAACATGATGCCTTGCATGAGGATTATTATTGCGGTAGTCGTTATAATCTCGGAAAATGTTTGTAGGGGCGGGGTTTATCCCCGCCCGTTATTCACAAACCTGCTAGGCGGGCGGGGATAAACCCCGCCCCTACGATCACCGTGCCACGATTCCCGACAATTCTGGAGTTTTGAGACAATTTCGGCACGCCTGCGCCACGTCAAATTTCCTTTAATCACCGACATGGAGGGAAGCCCCTTTCAAGAAGCTTCCCTCCGACAGCATTTTCAAGCAAAGTAGTTTCCGGCCGGACGATTACCAAAATCCACGCTCCGTGGAAAATGGGCTTGACGGCTCTCGGGCTCTGTGCTCCAATATTTTCCTTCGGCCCGGTAAAACGCTTGGCCAACAGTTAAATCAAGGAAAACATAATGGACCCAAAATACACGGAATTGGCTAATCGTATCGGGCTTGGCCAATCAGAGAGAATACCGAAACTATTTCAGATGATAGCGGATCCGGCGGAAGCCGAAGTTCTCTTTGGCTTTGCCCGGAAACGCTCCGCAAGTCGCCCAAAAGCTTGGCTGCCCCGAGAGCGAGGCGGCGGTCACGCTGAACACGTTGTTCATTAAGGGTCTTGTGTTCCCGTCCGGCAAGAGCGCCCCGCCTTCTTACCGAATGTCACGCGATCTGGTTCAGTTTCACGACGCGTCAATCCTTTGGCCGGATGCTCCAAGACAATTCCTCGACCTGTGGCAAGAATTCATGGAAATCGAATGGCCCGATGTCGCGAGAATGTTGAACAAAATCCTGCCGCGGCCGTTTACGAGAGTGATACCGGTGGGGATAACCATCGAGGCCAAGCATCATGTGCTCGCTTTCGAAGACGTCAGGGATATCATTGACAAAGCGCAAACCATTTCCGTAACCAAATGCACCTGCCGTCTCACGGCCCACAAGTGTGACAAGAAACTGGAAGCATGCCTCCAGATAAACAAGGGCGCTGAATACAATATCGCCCGTGGCACCGGAAGAAAGCTTAACGCGGAAGAAGCCCTGGCCATCGTGCGTCAAGCCGAAGAAGACGGTCTCATACATGTGGTGATGAACAAGCAGAGCGTGGACAGCTTCATCTGCAACTGCTGTCCGTGCTGCTGCCAGACCATGCCCATACTCATCAAGCACAATATCAGCGTGATCGAACCAAGCCGGTTCTCAGCGAAAATCGACCCCGCGCTTTGTTCAGCTTGTGGAACCTGCCTGGATAGATGCTACTTCAGCGCAATAACACAAGACGGCGAAAACCCCGCCCAAGTGGACCAGGAAAAATGTATGGGATGCGGATTGTGCCAGGTAACCTGCCCGTCCGCGGCTATCTCCATGACAGAAACTCGCAACAGCGATTTTGTCCCTGAAAAGCTTTTCTGATAAGAGCAAGAGTCAGCGCAGGGCAACGAAGTATCCGGTCGCAGCCTAGCTTAGAGCGGAGAGCTCCGGGCTTTGTGCTGAAGCTGGGCTCATAGGCCCTGGGGACGGCGCATCGCCATATTCATTCGATAGTTCGAGTTTTTTGAAGAAGGTCCGGGAGGAAACCTTTTAATCAGCCGAAATATGGGGAGTTTTTTGGGGAAGGGTCCGCAAAATTCCTTTTTGCAAAAGTCTGCCTCAGGCCGCAACCAGAATTCGAGGAATTCATGTCGTAGTGACGGCGCGTTACGGAGACATGGCGCCAATTTCTTCTAGCGAAAACAAGAAAGCGAACGTTATTAAAAATATGTTTCCCGGGACTATTCATTCAGTCAGGTGCGGGAGATTGCTTCGCTCCGCTCGCAAAGACAAGTCCAAATGTCATTGCGACGAGTGAAATCCCGCGTTCCGCGGGAAAGCAATCTCGGTATTCGCCGCTCATAACTGAATGGTTACTCCCGGTAAACCATTACTTAATCTTCTTGGACGTGCAAAAGCGTGGTTCCTGGGCTAAGATGGTTCATCAGTCTTGCGGGACCGGTCTTCGGAAAGCGCAGTCGAGAGGTTGCGCCTCGTGCGTTGTGCCGGCTTTTCTCCGCCAGGCTTGAACTCGTCCGTCTAGGAGATAATGATTCTATGAAGTTGCTCTTGGTGTTTCCCAAAAGTGAAGGTGGTTATTGGGGAAAGGTCCGGCATGGGAAAGCGGGCATTGCGGCTTTGGGGCTGCCGACAGTTGCGGCGCTCACGCCGCCGGGTTGGAATGTCGCCATTCATGACGCTCGTGTGGCCCCCTTGGATTACGAACAGAAGGTTGATCTGGTAGGTGTTACCGGGTACACGGCGGAGATCAACAGCGCCTACGCTATAGCCGATGAATTCAGAAAAAGGGGTGTTCCCGTGGTTTTGGGTGGTGTCCACGTCAGCGCTACGCCAGAGGAGGCCCTCAAACACGCCGACTCAGTCGTGATCGGGGAGGCCGAGGAGATATGGAAGCAGCTATTGATCGATTTTGAATCAAGATCAATGCAAGCCACCTATCACTCAGACACGCTGTGCACTATGGAAAAGATGAAAATTCCCAGACGGGACCTCCTCAACAAGGCCATGTATACAGGTTATAACACAATTCAGGCCACAAGGGGCTGTCCTTACAATTGCGACTACTGCGCCGTCACAGGCGTATTCGGACGCAAGTTCCGAACGCGGCCCGTGGCAGAGGTGCTGGATGAAATCCGCTCATTCGACACAAAGGGCTTTTTGTTTGCCGACGACAACATTTGCGGACAACCCGATTATGCGAAGGAGCTGTTCAGAGCTTTGATCCCCCTGAAAAAGAAATGGGGCGGCCAGACTTCCATTACTTTTGCCAAGGACGTTGAACTCCTTCGGCTGTATGCAAAAAGCGGAGGGCAATATGCCTTTATCGGTCTTGAGAGCCTTTCCCAGAAACAATCTCAAAGACATCAACAAGCCATGGAGTAAGGCCGAAGATTACGAAGAGGCCATCGACAAGATTCATCGCGCGGGTATCAATATTATCGGGAGCTTTATATTGGGCCTGGATAATGACGACCCTTCAGTTTTTCGGCGCACCCTTGAGTTCGTCCTGAAAACCCGGATTGCCGCCGCCCAGTATCATATCCTCACACCGTTCCCCGGGACACGTTTGTACGACAGAATGGAGAAAGATCAACGCATTCTCGAACGAAATTGGTCAAAGTATCACACAAGCGAGGTCGTATTTCAGCCTGCCAATATGACTGTCAAAGAATTACAGGATGGCTATGATTGGATTTTCCGGCAAACGTACACTCTTCCCAATATTCTGAAACGGGTATTCCGCAGCGTCCGGGGGATTCCGTATCGGCTCGCCGTGAATCTCAGTTACCGGAAGAAGGCCTTGCAGACACCCGTCGTCTCTTTCGGAAAATATTGATGAGAGGCTACATGCTACCAACGGAGGGGGCAGGGGTAATGTACGGTCGGCGAATACCTCGCTGCGCTACCAACAAAAAAAAGGAACCGGGCGGTTAAGCCTGGTTCCTCATTCTGTTCGCGTCGCCGATTTCCAGGAAGGGCTATTGTCCCCAACGGTACTTGGGTTTCTCTTCAAACTGGAGCTGATTCTCCGTTTCGTTGGATTTGGGTTCTTCCTTTTGTCCCCAGCGCATCCTCTTGGCCGCCGGCCGAGTGGACTCCACAACAGAGGTCGTGGGATTTAAGCGCTGCTCCGGCTCCCCCTGAGTTTGCACCCCCGAAGGTTGCGCTTCTTTCTTCTGCGTTGTTGAGGTAAACGTGCTGGGTTCCGTCGGCTTGACCACTGTATTGGGGTTGCTGGGGAGGACGTCTGTTGAACGACTTGGCTTGGGTCGGCGCGGTTCGGTAACTGCCGGGGCTATAGGGGCAACGTTCTGCGCAGGCTGTGGCTCCGTTTCAACCGAAGGTTCAATTACGGCCGGCTTGCGTTCATCATAGACTTCCATGTCCCCTAGAGATTTCGACTCGCTGCTTCCGTATTTAAATTTAAAATCTTTATCGGTTATTTCCGGGTTGGGCTGCACATCGCGGTTCCAAAATATTTCCGCCTTCGCAAAACCCGCGATAGCAAGAGAGGAGAACAATACCGCTATTACAGCCGTCCACAAGATCCTTTTCATGTGACACTCCTTCTTATCTTGTAGTAAAGGAATCTTACTCCTCCCTCTACAGATTCAATTTACCGCTTGTTGCTATTTTATCATTAATTCTCGATATTCGTCAACAAAGTAAGCTCGCCAAAAGCAACCATTCACTCAAGAGCGGCGAGTGACAAGCCGATTCGGAGCGCCACCCACGGCAAATCTGTTGCCTCCGTTAGGCAAAAATGTCATCATAACCGCCACGACTTACTATTCGGAGCTGTAAATGCTTATCTATTCCAGGATGAAATCCGTAGGGGTTCAGTATCAGGGGGCGCATAGAGCTGTGGTGAGCGCTGTTCTTGAGGACGAACTCTATGCCATGGAATGCAATCTGGCCATAAATAGAGACGCTCTGGTCATAGAAACCGTAAACACGCGAATGAAACGATTCACGACTATCCGCTGCCCCGAAGCTTGGGAAGTTTTCAAGCGAGCGGAAGGGTGGGAATTTGACGCTCAACTGGACGCAAAAGTGAAGCGGGAACTTGGACGCGACGGCTGCAGGCACATGGCCGCGCTAATTCTAGAGTGCTGCAGAACCTTCGCGAGATCCGAGCGGGCGGAGGCTTTCAGAGAGGCTCTCAGCGCTAATCCGTCTCTGGATCCCAAGGACTTCTTTACGCAATATGAAAACTCCCGTCCTCAACTTTCCAATTATCTCAAAAGCATTGGTTGAAACATGAAGCTGGATTTGCACGTGCATACAAAACGTCATTCGTCATGCAGCCACATGACTCCGGACCAGATGATGGCCGCCGCGGTAAACGCGGGTTTGGACGCAGTCTGCATAACCGAGCACGACCGGGTCTGGGATGAACGGGAGGCGAGAGCCCTGAGCGCAGCCTATGGCATAAAAGTGTTTCGCGGCATGGAAGTAACGACAACAGGCGGCGATGTGCTGGTATTCGGCGTGTATGAACCACCCGCGCGAATGCTGTCCCCCGGGGATTTGAAGCAATGGGTGGACAAGTCGGAAGGGCTTTGTATTGCGGCGCATCCCTTTAGAGGATTCTTACTTTTCGGCATCGGGTCAATGAACTTAAGCCTTGAAGACGCCGCGTCCAACCCGACCTTCTCTTGCGTGCACGGAATGGAGGTTTTCAACGGACTAGTGACAACCGCCGAGAATGAGTTGGCGGGCAAAGTCGCCGATGAGCTCGGGCTGATCAAGGTCGGAGGCAGCGATGCGCATTCGGTTCAAGCCGTGGGAACCTGTGTAATGGATTTTCACGACGACATTGAACGGGAATCCGATCTGATCGTTGCGATGAGAGAGTCCCGATTCGACATCAGGGTCAGAAAATAGGGGGATCGTTCGTCGAAGAATGGGTTGTCAATCGAGTTAAGCCGGTCGTGACTTTTTGCGCCGAATCGGCGCACGCTTTTTGAATCATCCCACAACGGCCTGCCCAGGCGCCATAATCCAAGCGTGGAGAATTGATTCGGCACATTCATTAGGACAGGCCAAAGTGGCTTTGCGGCGAGTAAAACAACATGAAAGCAAGACCTTGTGTTCCATGGAATGGATCACGTGAATAGAGCTGATCAGCGCATCAGAGATATTAGGTCTTACTGAGTAGGTGTTTGGCTGCCGAAAGGCAGAGTATAGCGATCGGCAACACCAAGTCTTCCATTCCCAAACTGACCTTTTCAGAGGTTATCACCTTGTCTAGGAACAGGACAAATAATATTACTATAACCAATTGCGCCAGTGTTGTCTTGAGCTGATCAAGGCTGTCCATTTTTAGCCAATGGAAGGGTCCCGAATCCTGATCGGTTGCCACTCCTTTCAAGAAAAGCGCGTATATGCTGTAAGAGAAAACAATTAGGAAAAGACCTAAGAGGAATGCGTCAACCGATCGAATGAGCATAACAGCCGCTTCATAACTATCGGATTTGTCTTCAACTTGAGAACCTGCACTATTGCCGAAGAAAATAGCAAAGGCGTGGAGTGTTTTCATCATGCCTATGAAGAACATCAATAAAGACCCGATCAGTGAAGATACCGCGGGTAAAATACAGATATATCGAAAAAGAAAGACTTTTTCCAAATTAAACAAAACCTCCTTAATTTAACTTTAGTTATGCTCTACTACGCATGAATCGTGAATACTAATACCATGTCCAGTAGAATCTCAATACAAATTTGCTGTAACGAGTAACCCTTCACTCAGCTGCGGCAATTTGGAGATTGCTGTTTGACCGGTCATGGGGCGAGGAACCCCGAGCTTTTTACATGGAAGTGTCTATTGCGCGTCTAGGACCGCGCTGGTTCCCATCCGGCTTCCAACCTATAGAAGGCAATTCTCGAGTTTCTTCCACTCATGTGAACCACCTCACACAGCCCATGGACCACAAATCCGCGCCGGCGTTTTTTCCGGCCTGTCCTCTTTTACACTTTGTAAAGAAAAGTGACATCCAGTCCCCGGTTTCTTCGGCTGTAACCCGCGCTCCAATCCTAATCGCCACCTGAGAAAACCGCATTTTATGCCAAAAAAGTGTAGGCAAAGCCTTGGCACAGTCATTGCTTTATGTCGAAGCAACGAGAGACGAACATGTCGAAAGACTTAACCCCTAATAGAGGAGGAGGTTTTTGATGAGCGCTATTCGTTACTTAGTAGCGGCCTTTCTGGTCGTGGGCTGCCTCTTCGGACCGGATTTGGCCTTGGCCGCCGGTGGCGGAAAGGTGGAGATGTTAATGGTCGTGGCAGATACAAGGGTGGTCTCCTCACCGATTACCTTGTTTTTCTTGGATGTGTACAACACTAATCCCACCATGTTCGGGGTCCTATGTGTGGTTTTGACAGCCGCGTTCGGATGCACGCTGGGCTTTACCGCAGATTTCCTGATGGCCCGCACAGGACTCGATCTTACCTCCAGAAAGCTAATCGAGCATTGATTTAACCAAAATTGAAGAATTGAGGAGGCAATCTCATGGACTGGATGTATATGTATATGCCGATAGCCGGAGTCACAATCTGGTGGCCGGGAATGGTGCTCATCGGCTTTTCGGTTGGAGTTATAGGCGGCTTTTTCGGTATGGGCGGCGCATGGATGGTCACCCCGGGTCTGAATATACTAGGTTTTCCGATGGCGTTTGCAATAGGAACCGATATGGCCCACATGGCCGGCAAGTCAATGATATCAACCATGCGCCACGCGAAATTCGGCAATGTGGATTATAAACTTGGCCTTATCATGGTCGTAGGCACCGTCGCCGGCATTGAACTTGGCGCCCGGCTGGTCATGTGGCTTGAATTCATAGGCCAAGTAGGGCCTGTTGTGCGTTGGGTCTACGTCGTGGTGCTTGCTCTCATCGCTTTGACGGTCTTCACGGATTACCTCAAAGCCGTCCAGAAGAAAAAGGCCGGAATTGTCGGCGAACACGGGGCGGAAGGCCACACCTGGTACAAGACTCTGCACAAGATCAACATTCCGCCTATTACTCATTTCAAAGTGGCCGATATTCATTGTTCCATTTGGCTACCTATAATGGTGAGTTTCTTGACCGGTATATTGACCGGTTTCCTAGGCATCGGCGGCGGACTCATTCGTATGCCCGCGCTGGTTTATCTGGTTGGATGTCCCACACACATCGCAGTCGGCACCGATTTGTTTGAGATAATCATTTCCGGCCTATTCGGAACCCTTACCTACGGCGCAAAGGGCCGCATCGAGATCTGGGGCGTGTTCGTAATGCTGGCCGGCGCCGCTGTCGGCGCTCAGATCGGAACGGTCGCCACCAAGTACGCAAAGGGTTTCGGCATCCGTATAGCTTTCGGTATAGCGGTTCTATGCTGCATGATCTCGGTTATCTTAAAACAATTCAAATTCGACGGGCCCGCAGCGGTGTTGATCCTCGGAGCAATTAGCGTAATCTCAATCTACATCATGAGCATCATGTTCAGAGGGGCCGCACAGGAACTGCGTGAGAAAAGAGCTCAACAAAAAATCGCCGCTTAACGCCGTCCGGAGGAAATGGAAAGATGAAAAGAAGGATATTATTCTGTGCGATATCGATAGCCATGGCCATCTTCTTGGCTCTGCCGGCGCTCGCCGCAAGCGTGAGTCAGGGCAAGACAATAACATATGACCCCGATAAGAAGCTTCTGATAATTGAGGATTACGACACGAATTTCACAAAGGAGCATAAATACGGAAACCCCACGGGGAAGGAAAGCACATATGACACTAGTGGCGCCATGATAGGCCTTGTCCCTAAAGTAGGCGACGTTGTGAGAATCGCCTATGAAGAGAAGGACAACAAGAGGCATGCCATCAAAATCATGAATGTAACCAAGCAGGGCGACTTGAAGAAGTAGGCGCTCGCCGGGGGATGGCGTTCAAACGAATCGCCGTCCCCTTGGTTATTAACGCGCTTGTGCCGGCTTAGACGAGAAATCAGCCCTTGCTTATATTCACGATCTATAGGCAAACTAGGAAGCGCTAAAGCAATCAAGGCCTTTCTCTTATTCTCATCCTCTCCATCCTACCAAGGCCGAGGCGCTTCCAGCCGAAATCCTTCATGACGAAGCCATCGCATCATCGTGCTATAACCGGCCCATAATCGACAAGCGTGGCGCGTCTACGGGACATGCCCGGAAAAATACTCAAATCGATCGAAGAGGCGCTTTCGTTTCGAGATCTTTTTTGATGACCGCTATATAATGGATTATAGGCGTTTAACTTAACCATTCTTCCCGGAAACCTAAATTCTGTCTCGATCTTAGCAAAGTTCACTACAAATGGGGGGACGCCATGAAGGCTCATTCAAGAGAAGGTTCACCGTCGCAACCCGACCTTCTGGGGAGCTCTTTGGCAATAATTCTTTGCCTAGTATTCTTCCTGGTTCCGGATGCGCCCCAAGCCTCCGGCCCCGGGGGACACTCCGGCGGAGGCTCAGGTAGTTCGGGGTCATCTTTCGGTTTCGGGATCAGAATTGATTTGTCCGGACCTTCCTCAGGTCCCGGAATGGCGCCTGGCAGATATTTGGGAACGACCGTTGAGACGCCCGAAGAACGCATGAATCGCTCAACCAAAAGACAATTCACAGGTGATGACAAAACCGACCGGCAATCACCGGTTCGGCCCAAAATGGCAGTGGCTGTTTCTCGCAAGCTCATGAAGACTTACATCAAATACCTCAACGAACTTGCCATGGATATAGATCCGGCCCTTAGAGATCTCGCCGGCGCCGAGCCGAAGAAAACGATAGAAGAGCTCAGGAAGCGCATCAAAGCTCTCCAGGATGGAAAGAAGTTAATTGCTGAAGAGCGTGCGGGATTAGCTTTGAGGCTAGCCCACATGTACCTTCTCACCGGTCGGTTTCCCGAAGCGCTTGATACTTATAACTTTACTCTGGAGATATCGAGAGCGGCGGGGGATAGTAAAGGGGAGGCTATTGCCCTACGGAATCTTGCGGCAGTCAATATTGCGGCTGGAGACTACGAGAAGGGCAGACAGCACAACGAAAAAAGCGTGGTTTTGTTGGGGGAAGCGGCTGATGAGGTCGGCTTACAAATGGCCTTGAACAATCAAGGTGTGCTGGAGAAGAACGCGGGCAAAGTAAGAGCGGCAAAACAGGAGTTTGAAAGGGCTAGGGACAGCTCAAAAGATCATAATCGATTCCGGGTTTTGGCTCTGACAAATCTGGCAAAGCTTTGTCGTTCACATGGCCGGTACGCTCAAGCCCTGGAGTATTATCAAGAAGCTCTGAAGAGTAGTGTCAAGATCGGCGACACACGTCTACAATCCGAAATTAATTTAGCAATAGCCGGAGTCTATGCGGATTGGGGCAAGCCCGAAGAGGCAATTAAATATAGCGAGCAATCTCTGCACATGCTAGCCGGACTGGGAGCCCCTTTGGATGTGGCGAAAAAATTAATTGGTGATCTGAATCTTGATTTGGGTAAAGTGACAACGGCGGAGCAATACCTTCGCGATGCGGATTTCGATTCCTCTTTGGGACGCTTGGAGCTTGCCAAAGGGCAGGCGGACAAGGCGGTAAAGCATTATGAACAGCTTCTCAACGCGGCCCAGAAGGAAAATAATCAAGAAGAGCTTTTCGTCGCGTACACGGGGCTGGGTAAATCCAATGAGCTACTGAAAAATTACGCCAAGGCCGAAGAATATTACCAGAAGGCGATGAACATTACGGAGGAATTGCGTGCGAGCCTCCTTCTTTCGGAAAGGAAGGATTTTTTTGCATGCAGGATAAGCGGCTTTTCGAGATCGGAACCGGCCAAAGGGCTTATCCGAGTTTCCTTGAAACTTAAGAAGCCCGGTCAGAGTATCGTGGCCGGTGAAGCCATTAGAGCGAGAGGTTTTGCGGACGACATCTCCGAACGAGTCGAGACGCGGAACTTTAATGTCCCCGAGGATATCCTGGAACAGGAAGTCAGGGTAACGTCCAAACTTGCATCCCTTAAGCAGGCGCTTGCGGTGGTTCCAAAATCCCTGGATGCTGAGAGGTGCGCTGATATTTCAAAACAGATCAATACAGCCGAAAACGAGCGCAACAAATTTGTTCAGAATCTCTGGAAAGATTTTAGAGATTACGCCGCGGCAAAGTATCCTCGTCCGTGTAAACTCGAGGACTCCATGCTGGGCCAAAGCGAATACGTGCTCCTGTATGACGTATTGGATGATGGGGTAGCCATAAGATTGTTGCAGGGCAAGAAGATCATCGATTCTATGTTTCTTGACTGGAACGTCGATCAACTGGAACGGGCGGCGCATGGTTTTCGCCAAAGCTTCGAGAGCGCCAGTCTGAACAAATTTGATCAAGATTTGGCAATGCTGCTCTATGATAGACTACTGGGGAATTTTCTGAAAAATGTGCCCCAGGGGAAACCCATTGTCATCATACCTGATGGCGTATTGGCCATTTTACCCTTTGAATCCCTCGTCGTATCCGGCAAGCCCGCCTGGAAGGGAGATGACTCCGGACCTTCTACAAAAGGTGTAACCTACCTTGGCGATGTGTATCCACTAAGCTACTATCAGTCTATCACATCTTTGACCTTGGCCAGGAGCCTGAAATCAAAACAAAAATCCGGGTCGAGAAACCATGGTTGTAGCGGACCCGGTGTTCGACGAACAGGACGCTCGTCTAGAGACTTGCGTAGCGGAGGAGAGGCAGCAACTGGTGGCTGCGTTGCCTGTAAATCTGATGTCCATCCAGAGTGAAACATGCGCCACGTTTCGCCGGCTTGGCCAGACCGCTGAACTCGCGGATACCCTTGAAAGGCTCTCCCCCGGAAAAACGGACGTATTCACGGGCCTGCAGGCTAACAAATCCATTTTGTTCGACAAACCGCTTACGGACTATAGCTCTATAGTGTTCGCCACTCACGGATACTTTGGAAAGGATATACCCGGAGTCCAAGAGCCTGTTTTAGCGCTCACAGCTGTGAGTCAATCAGAGGATCAGGACGGTTTTCTTAGGATGACCGAGGTCATGAGAATGAAGCTGAATGCGGACGTGGTAGCTTTGACAGCTTGCCAAACCGGCTTGGGCAGCAATCGATCGGGCGATGGGGTAATGAGCATGGGTAGAGCGTTCCAGGCAGCGGGAGCAAGGTCGGTGATTATGAGCTTGTGCCCGGTCGACGAAGGAGCTTCGATAACGCTGATGAGTGAATTCTTCAAGAGACGAAACGTCGGAGAAAACAACATACAAGCTTGGACCGGGGCCAGACGGGCTGTACGAAGCATGGGATACGACCATCCGTTCTATTGGGGCGCTTTTATTCTAGTGGGCGAATACGACTGAGGAAAAATTCAGTAATAGTTCACCGGGAAACCCCCTTTTGCAAAGTGGTTTCCCGGACCCTTCCCCAAAAACTCCTAGTATCTTGGTTGGTTAAATGATCCCAAGCGTGCTTCTGGCAGAGCCGACTGGGCTTTGTGCTGACGCTGGGCTCATAGGCCCTAGGGACGGCGTATAGTAAAAGCGAGCGCCGTGGAAGAGAAGGCCTAGCTTACCTTCATCCACTCCGCCATATAAATTCACAATTGCCTCCGTATCGGCTCGAACATGCGCCTTCAATAATTGTAGTGTGGCGCACGTGGGCGTCGCGCTGCAAACCGACCCATTAGCCGAAGGAACACACCCGCTATAGCAAACGGTCACAGTATTGACGACATTGTTCGACTGCTGAGCCTGTGCCGCGCGGGCATTGGAACCGGTCGGAATTCGACTTTGGAGAGACTGACCGGCCGTCTGGTTTGAGCCTGCCGTGTACGCCCCGGCGGGCGGATTCCAGGCGCAGGCGGGCGCGCTCCAGTATGGGGTACAGCCGTTGTAACAGGAAGTCCCTGGGTTAGCGTTGTAACACACTGTTCCTGCTGCGACTCCGGCAGTCTGCGAGATTTGCGAAGCGGCGGCCACAGGAATTGCGCCGCCCGTTTGGGCATTGGCTTGTTTGGGCTGCCCGGTGTAAGCTCCGGCGTGAACATTCCATTGATTTGCCATGTTCCAGTACCTATAGCCGTCATAACAGATAGTCGGTGGAGGCGTGTTTTCAGTTGTCGCCGGCTGCGTCGGTTTGGATTTCCCTAATTCAATTTTGGCGGCGCGATATTTTTGACGCCGCGGCCCAAATCTTAGCTTTCCGGGATTTTTCGATGCGCTAATTTCGCTCGTTGAACTGTTGGAGCCCCCTTCCAAAGCGAAAGTTGTTTCGCTTACAAATGCTCCAACTGCCAAGGAAACCGAGATTACACACAGAAACATCGGGAATTTTCCGGTAATCCTCATTTTTCGCCTCCAATGCGCGACCGTGCTGGAATTAGTTTCGACAGTTGTTTCACCGCATTGAACCGAGACAACAGGGCATCCGCCTGAACTGACAATTCTCGAAACCACTTCCGCGGACCGCCCACAAATCTGATGCCATATTTTGCCTGAAGATTCCGATGCCCCAAGATTCGCTGTGAATGTCCGGCGCCGACCCGTGAAGTAATGATTGTTCAAATGTGGCGATTATATTTCCGTTGGAGTCTCAATATCTGCTAGAATGACAAACTGTTGTATACAGTCGCCGAACTACATTTGACGTGGAGGTTAAAACGTGAAGGCTCGACTTTTATCCTTCGTGGTGTGGCTGGCTATTCTGCCGGCCGTGTGCGGTTTCTGCGAGAAAACATGGGCGGAAGGCGCTTCCGGATTGAGCGGCCAAATTGTCCTTGGCGCAGCTTGGTCGTTGACCGGTGACGCCGCGGTCTACGGTTCCGCTCAGAAAAACGGCGCCGATCTCGCCGTCGATGAAATAAATAAAAGCGGCATGTTAGGTCAGGCCAAATTAAAGTTGATCTCAGAAGATGACCGCTCCACAAAGGAAGGAGCCATCACCGCGTTCGACAAGCTGATAAAGAAGGAAAATGTCGTAGCCATACTCGGGCCTACGCTGTCGAATTCCGCTAAGGCGGCTGACCCTATCGCTCAAGAGTCCAAGGTTGTGGTGCTCGCAGTGTCCAATACAGCCCCCGGTATCGTTGAAATGGGCGATTTTGTCTTTCGTGACAGCCTGCCTGAAATCGCGGTGCAACCCAACACCGTCAAAGTTACTCAGGATAAGCTCGGGTTCAAAAAAGTGGCCGTAATGTACGGCGACGATGATGTGTTCACCAAAGGCGGTTACGATGTGTTCAAGAAGGTTCTGGCGGACCGGGGCATCGAAGTCCTGACAACGGAGACCTTCAAGAAAAAGGATACCGATTTTTCCGCGCAACTGACAAAAATAAAGGGCCTGAATCCGGATCAAATCATTGTCTCCGCTTTGGCCGAAGAAGCGGCGGGTATTCTGAGCCAGGCCCGCCAGCTGGGCATAGCGGAGTCGGTTCACATCATCGGCGGCAACGGTTTTAATTCGCCCAAGCTCGCTCAACTTGCCGGACCGGCCGCTGAAGGAGCTATTTCAGGGGCGGCGTGGTTCATCGGCAACGACACACCGGGCAATAAGGCTTTTGTTGAAGCGTACAAGAATAAGTATGGAGTCAATCCCGATCAGTTTGCGGCGCAGGCGTACGCCGGCGTTTACCTCCTGGCAAACGCGATCAAAGCCGCCGGATCGGGCGACTCAAAGGCAATTCGCGATGCTTTGGCCAAGACCAAAGATCTGGACACCGTTTTGGGCAAATTTTCCTTTGACGAACAGCGCAATCCGGTGCATCCTCCGGTGGTGCAAGTCATAAAAGACGGGCAGTTTGAGCTGTTCAAATAGGACGTTTGTGTCCTTTCGGCTGCGCGCGCCGGATTGTTTCTTCCGCTGGAAGGGGGGGCGCAGTGACAGGCCGAAGTGGCTTTGGGAGGAGCGCAATCCCGCGTTCCGTGGGAAAGCAATCTCGGCATTCGCCGTTCATAACTGAATAGCTACGGGAATTTGTCGAGAAACTTACGGCGTAGAAGCCTCTTGAGGCCATATTTCGATTGTGGGGCGGCGGAAAAGCCCGCCCTGCAAAAATCAGCCCTCGAACAATCTCGTGGACACTCGGCGGCCTGCGCCGCTCTCGCTCCCTGTGACTTAACGCTCCATGTTCATTCATTTATTTCGACAGTAAAGGCCCCGGAATGACACAGCTTCCTCAACAACTGATCAACGGCGTCTGGCAAGGAGCGGCTCTTGCTCTCTTCGCCATGGGCTATACTCTTGTCTTCGGCGTGTTGAATATCATAAATTTGGCCCATGGAGCCACGTTCATGTGGGGAGCCTTCCTGGCCTTCGTATGTGTCACGAAGTTCAATTGGTCTCTGTGGTATTCCATTCCCGCCGCGATGGTCGGCGCCGGCGTTATCGCAGTCCTGCTGGACAGACTAGCCTTTAAACCGTTACGCTCCCTGACTTCAGGATCCCTGGTTCTTTGGGGCGGATTTGTACTATCCCTTTTTGGCATAGTGGGAGAAATGGCTCCTACGCTAAAAGTGACGATAACTGGTGTCGGCGTCTGTGTTATGATTGTAGGATTGATCCAGGATTATCGCAGTATTCGCCCATTGAGGCAGCGGGAGGTCCCACATCTGGCCCCGATGATCGCTTCGATTGGGGCCACATTCGTGATGGTCAGCTTGGCGATGGGACAATTTGGCGCACAGGTTTCGCGTTTCCCGCTCAATCTTTTTCCGATCAAGCCTTATCAAATCATGGACAATGCGGTAATATCGCCCATTCAGACGTTGGTGCTCGCGCTCTCACTGATACTGATGCTGACGTTGAGCCTGTTAATCGCTCGAACGCAGATGGGACGCGCCATTAGAGCAATATCCTGGAGCGAACGGGCAGCCAGACTTCTGGGAATAAATGTTGATTTTGTGATCGCTCAGACGTTCTTCATCTCAGGAGCGCTTGCCGGGGCCGCTGGAGTGCTGCTGGGCTTGGCCTTCAACCGCTTGGAGCCGACCATGGGACACGAGGTCGAATTGGCGGGTTTGACCGTCATTATCGTGGGAGGCATGGGAAGTATCGGCGGCGCGGCTTTAGCCGCTTTCCTCGTGGGCATGGTCCGTGTCTTGAGCGTAGCGTATCTCGACAGCAGCTTTCGTGACGCCTTTGTATTTGCGTTGCTCATCCTTGTGCTGCTCGTGCGTCCGAGCGGCATCTTTGGGCGCAGCAAGGTTGTCCGCGCTTAGAAGCTGCCGCAAAGCGCAATAATTTTGGAGAGACTGCCGGGGAGGGATTTTTTGCAAAAAGTCCCTCCCCGGGCAACACCCCAAAAACTCTTATTACTGTTCTGTGCGCCGCATGCATGTGATCGCGAACTTGCGCAGTCACCATATCAGGAGTGCTTGAAGGGCGACATTTCCGTAAGACCCCTTGCCGGGTTAACCATTGGTAGAATGAGCGTATGCCGGATTTTATCACTCAAAATATTCCGATAATCGATTTTATACTGGTCAATATTGCCCTGGGCTTAAGCATTTATTTGACCCTGAACACCGGCCTGCTGTCATTGGCCAACGCAGGGTTTATGGCTATCGGCGCATATGCTGCGGCCATTATATTGACGAGAACCCATTTGCCACTTAGCGTCGGCCTTGCGGTTGCAATCCTCGCGGGAGTGTTGGTGGCGGCGCCTTTCGGGTTGCTGGTGCTGCGTCTGCGTGACGTCTATCTGGCCATTGCGACTTTGGGCTTTGGGGAGATTGTGCGAATCATAGCGCTAAATGGCGACAAGTTGGTTCGCCTTTTCAGCGATAACAAAGAAATAATAGTTTTTAACGGGGCCGAAGGCATAACGCTTAGCTACACCTCCCCCAAAATGATACTTGGCCTGCCGGACACAACGTGGCCCATTTTGTTGTACGTAATCGTCGTCACATACCTGGCCGCTACTCTGCACAACTCTCGCTATGGGCGCATTCTAGCCGCCATAAGGCATGACGAAACAGCGGCCTCAACGCTCGGGGTCAACATTTTGCGATACAAGCTGCTGGCTTTCGTTCTGGGAGCGGCAATCGCAGCGGGCGCAGGCGCTCTCAGCGCTCCGATCATAAGGGTTATAGACCCCCACAATTACGTTTTCAACCGAGCGGTAGACATACTCGCGTACGCCGTGCTGGGTGGAATGACGCATTGGGTGGGGCCAATCATAGGGGCTACCGTGCTGACGTCTCTGCCTGAGGCGCTGAGCTCTTTGAAGGACCAGCGCGATGTGGTTAATGGTCTCATAATCATGGTGTCGATCATTTATCTACCCGGAGGCCTTGCTGATCCACATTTGTGGCGTAATTGGCGCAATTTCTTTTCGAGACGCAAATCCGGGTCATCCAAATCAAAGTGAGGTCACACCGCGGCGCTTCGATTCGTGGTTGTGGTAAACGTAACGAAACTTATGAAACGATCTAGTAGACAGCCATTGGAGGCTTTCCTATTGGCGTCCAAATCAGACAATCTGCTTGAAGTTCAAAACGTTACCCGCTTGTTCGGCGGCTTGGTGGCTCTGGAGGACGTTTCCTTCGCCGTTCCCGAAGGCGCCATTTGCGGGCTGATTGGACCCAACGGAGCGGGCAAGACTACTCTTATCAATGTGATAAGCGGCTTGACGCCGGTCTCCAGTGGGACCATCCTTTTCGGAAAACAACAAATCAGCGGATTGCCTCCCCACCGTATTGCAGAGCGAGGGATAGGCCGAACCTTCCAGAATATTCGCCTCTTTTCAGACCTCACAGTGCTTGAAAACGTAATGATCGGACATCATTTGCGGCAGCGCGGAAGCCTGATCGAAACATTCTTGCATCTTCCGCGGAGCCGTCGAGAGGAACGAGCGTCTCAAGAAGCGGCGCATGAGCTGCTTAAGCGATTAGGTATGGAGAACTTGCTGAATTTACCCGCCGGCACGCTCTGGTACGGCGATCAAAGGCGGGTGGAGATAGCCCGGGCTCTGGCGCTGGAACCTCGGCTCTTATTATTGGATGAGCCCGCCGCAGGGATGAACAACGCCGAGACCGACCAGTTAACCGAATTCTTGCTTGAACTGCGTGAGACATCGCTGACTCTGCTAATAATAGAGCATGATATGGACATGATTATGCGGCTCAGCGATCTTGTTGTCGTTCTCAATTTCGGGCTCAAGATAGCGGAGGGAGACCCTGAGACAGTCCGCAGCGATTCCAGAGTGATCGAAGCGTATTTGGGCGAAGACGCTTAGTGAATCGGTGATTTAGCCCACATCTGAAGACATGGTGGAACACGTTTGGAAGCAAACAAATCAACTAATCTGCTGAGCGTGCGCGATATTCACACCTCTTATGGAGCGATTGCGGCTTTGCAAGGCGTCAGTTTCGATGTGCCGCGGGGGTCTGTGGTCGCCTTAGTAGGCGCAAACGGAGCCGGCAAATCGACTACGTTGAATACCATCAGCGGTATTTTGCGGCCCAATAGTGGATCGATCCGTTTTGAGGGCAAAGAGATCGCCGGCTGGCGAGCTGACCGTGTGACAGCGCTGGGGTTGGTTCAGACTCCTGAAGGCCGCCAAATACTCGGCAATCTGACCGTTGAGGAAAACCTGCTGCTCGGAGCCTATACCCGCAGTGATGGTGAAACCTATGAGGATCTGCTCGAGGTTTATGATCGTTTTCCGCATTTGAAAACTCGCCGTTTGCAGATTGCTGATTCGCTTTCCGGAGGCGAGCAGCAAATGCTTGCTTTCGGCAGAGCGCTAATGGCCCGTCCCAAGCTCTTGATGCTTGATGAACCTTCTCTGGGCCTTGCTCCCCTTATCGTCAAAGAGGTCTTCAGAATTGTCTCAGATCTTAAGGAACGGGCCACCATCCTGCTGGTCGAGCAGAACGCAAGGAAAGCCCTGCATGTGTCGGATTACGCCTATGTGATGGAGGGCGGCCGCATAGTGCAGGAAGGCCCATCTGCCGACCTTCAAAATGATCCCCGAATCGTCGAGGCTTACCTCGGACGCAAGCGCTAGAAAGGCGGCGTTTCCAGTTTTTTCGCGACTTACGTTGGCATTACTTTTCTTTCAGGAGTCAACACGCAAGAAAAGCCGCGACAAACGATCCCTGTTCGGCTCATTTTACGCGGGCGCCGCAGGATGTGCAGAATTTGGCGTCAGGTGGCAGATTCGCCTCGCAGGCTGGGCACAGGAGAGCCGAAGCAGAGCTTAATGGCAAGCTTTCCTCCTGAGCCGCGCTCGATGGGCGCGGAAGGCCGGGATCGGAAGGACCGTCCACAAACTCGAACTCGCAAGCCTGTGGGGCGCCCTCTACGTGAGGTGTTCTTGCGATAAATTTCGAGACAATGACGCCGCACTGGGGGCATTCCTCGAATTCGTGCGATTGAGGCATGTGACAATGCGGGCAGCGCCAAATTCGCCCGTTCTTCTGAGCCCACAACAGCTCGAATTCGGAGAACTCCTCTTCCGTAATCAATCCGGATTCAATCAGTTTTTTGAACAGGTTCTTGAACCCGTTGGGAGAGAGCCGGTATTTTTCCATCAAGGCTTTGTCATCCATGCCGTGATGGAAATCAGCGACAAGCTGATGCGCGCTTATGTGACGCTTTTCCATCAAAGTCGTTCCTCCTTGCTTGCTACCTGCGCCGGTGGGACTAAAGGCGCTGGGCCGGTTTCATGAATAACTGTCCGGGAAAAGTCCACCGGGAAGCCCCTTCTTGCGAAAAAGTGGTTTCCCTGACCCTTCCCGAAGAATCTTCGAATACGAAGGTTGGCTAAAGGGTCTTAACCTCACTTCCCGCACATCATCCAGCAGCTTGCGCAGGCGCTGGGCCCATAGGCCTCGGGATGGCGCATTGGCAGATGCCTGCCATGTTGGGGCCATAGTTGGAGTTTCTTGAAAGAGAGGGTCCGGCAGCAGACTTTTTTTGCACAATGGACTATGCCCCTAACTCCGCGGGGATCGAAACACTGACCCTGCTTCGCCCAGTCAGAGGCGCCCCGAGTATTCGTGATAGAGCCAAAGCCGGTGTCCACCCAGATTTGGGTGGCATTGACCTGGAAACCAGGTCAAAGTGCATTTGGTCATGGCCAGACTGTAACCGCGGTGTCGCGGCCTGCGGAGCTAAAGCAACAATCCGTTGCACAAAGAAGTTTCCTCCTGCTGAGCGCCATTTTCCCGGTTTCCATTTTTTGTCTTGATTCAGATCGAGGCAAGCGAGGTTGCCGTTGGACAAGGCCTCCAATTGCCGCTTCCCCACAGTGTCGGTCATTTTCTTATTGCGTCGGCATGCCTCAATCGGCAAAAATATCACTTGAGAGTCTTAATAACGACACATGACCTTTAATTCAAGTGGCGACTCGAATAAATTTCAAGGCTCTTCAGGTCCCGCGACCATTACAGACTCGAATTAGGGAACGCGGACGGTATTTACCAATTGTTTCGATCAACTAATTCAACCGACCCAAGATGGGGGAATCCATGGCAGACAAAATCGATCAGGGGAGCTTCTCGCCGGTGAAGCTCAACGTGAACAGCAAAGAATATGTAGTTGAAGTCGCTCCCAATACACCTCTTTTGTGGGTGATCCGGGACAATCTCGGCCTTACGGGCACGAAATACGGCTGTGGAATGTCGCTCTGCGGCGCATGCACCGTTCACGTGAACGGCGAAGCGGTCAGGTCATGCGTAACTTCGGTCTCAGAGGTTGCGGGCAAGCAGATCACAACGATCGAGGGCCTGTCGCCGGACGGGAACCACCCGGTGCAGGAGGCCTGGATCGAAGAAGAAGTCCCGCAGTGCGGTTATTGCCATTCGGGTCAAATAATGAGCGCTGCGGCCCTACTTGCGGAAAACCCCAAACCAACGGATGAGGATATAGACGACGCCATGTCGGGCAACCTTTGCCGGTGCGGAACGTATCAGCGGATTCGACGAGCCGTCCGCCGGGCGTCCACTATCATGGGTGAGGGAGGCAAACAAAAATGAGCGCAATCCTCGGAGTAACTCGTCGCGATTTCATCAAAGCGGCTTCGGCGGTCGGGGGTGGACTAATGCTGAGCTTTTCGTTGCCTTTTCGTCATCCTTTCAGTGAGGCGGCAGGACAGCCGGACGCCTCGTCCTGGTTGACCGCTTTTATTCCAATAGGAAGTGACGATACCGTCACAATTATCGCCAACCATTCGGAAATGGGACAGGGAGTTTACACCTCATTACCGATGCTTATAGCCGAAGAACTCGAATGCGATTGGTCCAAGATCAAAGTGGAGGCGGCGCCTGTGGACCCGGCCTATAACCATGTCCAATTTGGAGTCCAGGCGACCGGCGGAAGCACCAGCACTACCAGTGAATGGGACCGGCTACGGCGCGTGGGGGCAACGGCCCGGGAAATGTTGATTTCCGCCGCCGCGGAAACCTGGCGGCTAGATAGGGCGACCCTTCGAGCCGAGAACAGCAAAGTGATAAGTGCGGACGGCAAATCACTGACCTATGGTCAACTGGCCGAAAAGGCCTCAAAGATGCCCGTGCCCACAGACGCGCGCCTCAAAGATCCCGCCGCATTCAAACTGATCGGCAAACCCATACCACGGCTGGACACTCCCGAGAAAACCAATGGAACCGCCATTTTTGGGCTTGATGTCAAGATCCCCAACATGCTCATTGCGGTCGTTGCCCGCTCGCCCGTATTCGGCGGCAAGGTGGCGAGTTTCAAGGCTGACAAGGCCAAGGCCGTCCCGGGGGTCAAGGATGTTGTTGAAGTTCCCCAGGGAATTGCGGTCATCGCGACCGGATTCTGGCCGGCCAAACTCGGCCGCGACGCCCTTGAAATAGTGTGGGATGAAGGTCCAAATTCCAAGTTGTCCACACAAGCCATGCGGGAACAATACGTGGCCCTGGCCGGAAAAGAAGGCGCCGCGGCACGGAAAGACGGCGATCATCAAAAGGCGCTTAAGAGCCCTGCAAAACTGCTTACTGCGGATTATGAAGTTCCCTATCTCGCCCACGCGACGATGGAACCCTTGAACTGTGTGGTCGATTTGCGACCCGACAGTTGCGAAATATGGACCGGCACGCAGTTCCAAACCATGGATCGCAATGTCGCCGCCAAAATCGCAGAGCTTAAGCCGGAACAAGTCAAGCTCCACACTACACTTCTAGGAGGTGGATTTGGACGCCGCGGGAACCCACACTCGGATTTTGTGGCGGACGCCGTTCATGTGGCCAAGGCGGCAAAGAGTCCCGTCAAAGTGATTTGGACCCGTGAAGACGACATGCAGGGCGGATGGTACCGTCCGATGTGGTATGACCGAATCGTAGGAGGCCTGGACGCAAGCGGAAGCGTCGTCGGATGGCGCCATACGATTGTCGGCCAGTCCATCATGGCCGGCACAGCCTTTGAACAGATGATGATACACGACGACGTGGACGGCGCTTCTGTAGAAGGCGCCAAGGAGTTTCCTTACGAAATACCCAATGTGCTGGTCGCCCTGCACAGCCCCAAAATAGGCGTCCCTGTGCAATGGTGGCGATCGGTAGGCCATTCGCACAATGCGTTTGTTGTGGAAAGCTTCATTGATGAGCTGGCGCACGCCGCCGGCCAAGATCCTTACTCGTTCCGCCTCAAAATGCTTAGCGCTAAACCCAGGCACAAAGCTGTTCTGGAGCTGGTCGCTCAAAAGGCCGGCTGGGGATCTCCGGCGCAGGAGGGGCGTGGGCGAGGCATGGCTTTGCACAAGTCGTTCGACAGCTTCGTGGCCCAAGTGGCGGAAATATCGGTCGGCGAAAAAGGAGAAGTCCGAGTGCACAAGGTGGTGTGCGCTGTGGATTGCGGTAAGGTGGTTAATCCCAATACCGTGGTGGCGCAGATGGAAGGCGGAATTGTCTATGGTCTTACCGCCGCTCTGTACGGACAAATCACGTTGAAAGACGGTAAGGTTCAGCAAAGAAATTTCAATCATTACCCGCTGCTGGCTCTCAACGAAATGCCGCAAGTGGAAGTTCACATTGTGCCGAGCCAGGAACGGCCAACAGGAGTCGGGGAACCGGGAGTGCCACCCATAGCCCCGGCGGTGACAAACGCAATCTTTTCCGTCACCGGCAAACGTATAAGGCGGCTTCCGATTCCTACGGAGGAGTTGAAGAAGTCTTAAGAGCGCTGAAAGGAATGGGCGTTAAGATAAGGCTTTAGTGATATGCCGATTTTCCCCGACAGCCCACCTCTCTCCCGCCGGGGGAGAGGGTTCTGGTCCTCTCTCTTCATAACGGGAGGGTGTTAGGAGGCAATGCTTGTAACTTAAGAATTCGATCTTGAATTTCCTATGGGGGGGCAGGTTAGAAAGCCTGCCTATTTTACAACCGAATTGACCGCAGGTTAGAAGGCCTGCGCCACATCAAACTTCCCTAAGTGGTCTTCGGTGTAAATACGGTGACGTATTCATGATCAAAGCTCCGGTCAGGCGGACAGTCAAATAGGATCCGGCGCCAAACGGGAACCGCATCGTTCGAGGCCTTTTCTCGACAGATGCGGTTCGCTTCGCTCACCACATCCTATAAGAATACGTGACCCAAATTACGCCATAGAGCACTAAGTCACCGGCATCGGGGCTAGGGCGCAACTGCGTGTAATCCCCAAATTCCGAAAGTTGTTTTGGCCCCTATCCCACCGCACGGTGGGGGCCGGCGTCACTACTCCCTATTTTACTTACTTATTGCATCTTTGAGTGAGAAGCGCGATTGGACCGCGATGTTACTTAGAAGCGCATCTCGGCGCAGACCGCTATGGACTGTTGGTCAGACCAAATCTTGGCCCCATCCCATACTCCGGTAATATTCCCTGCCTCGTCATGATTTTCCAAAACGCAGAGTTGGGCGACAAGCCGCTTAAAATCATATTCGAGCTTCAAATTCACATACTGACAAACCGCTGCGCCAACATTAGCGCAAAGATGCCAGGAATAGCCTGTGCCGCGCAATGGGCCACCAAGCTCGCCTCTAAGAAGATGATGATCGAAGTTGTAGGCTGTAAGCCATCCGTAATCGGCCTGAAAGACTAGCCCCAGACGCCCTAAACTCATATAGGATCTGGCGCCGAGATAAAAGTCTTTGAACCTGTACTCGTTCCGGATCGTGTCTCCGGCAAGGGGGGTCGCCACCGCGGAGCCCAATGAAAACTGGGTCCCGTCATATGCCATGAAACGGAAGCACTGCATCCTATATCCACCGACCGGCCCAAGTGTCGCCCGGCCGTACGACAGCGTTTGCCAGTCCCCGTTGAGGTCGAAATAATATCCGTCTTCCATAAGGCTGTTGGATTGGCTGAATGTGGTCACCTGGTCGGCCGGAAATCCTCTCTCTCCCCAGTCGGTGTCCTGAAACGTCAGGCCGCTCTCCTCGTTCAGTCGGAACCAGACTTCCGCGTTGAGAGTTACCGCGCTGAATATCGCTCTATATTGAAACCCGAAAAACCACTGATCAATGGGGGATTCTAAACGACTCAGAGGATCTACGGAGCCGCTTTCGTTGGGGAATTGGTAGGAAGCAAAGCTGTTGATGAACTTCCTGATCCCGCGAATAGCGTAAAAGCCCGGCTGACGCATCAAAGCAACGGATGGATCAGACTCGTCAACGATAGGTCGGAGACCGAAAAAGGACTCCGCATCGCACGCCGTCACAGCGGTTAGGAAAACGGCCATCCCTAATAGAACGGCCAAACCCTTCTTAGCCAAACTCCCAACCTCCATAATACAAAAAAACCGGAATACCCCGGTAATTGCACTCAGTACAACGACGATAATCCGCGTGCTAACACCTGGTCGCGCATCTATCGGAGGATCTCACCGTATGGACGCCAACGGATTCGCACGCTTATTCAACTCGAGTCTAAAATGCAGAATTGAAAATTTAGCTTAGCAAAAGGGCGAACGGGAGTCAATATCCAACGGCCGCCCCTCATAGTCAGAAATGCTGCGAGGGCCAAACAACCGCTTCTTGGCTATTTTTTCGTGAATTGACCGCATTTGGGGAGAAGTGGTTGTATGAGGGTCATATGCAACCTCATATCGGCAAAGGCAAGGCACACGATCGCTATATCAATATGTTTTTTCTGTAGGATTCCGGATGAGACCAAGCGTTGAATCCGAGTTCTCAAGGGGGCGCATTGTTCTTGTTGCACGAGACAGCTTTTTGTTGCACCAACATGAGGACCTTTGGTTGTGGAACTATTTCCCTGTGCTCATGGAAACATGCATCTTTTTTATTGCGGTCTGAGTTCTCTCACCGAAAACTGGATAACTGTTACTCCCTTACTGCCTGTCTTTCAGCATGTTTCCGATATGTTGTTTTTTCGGGAGGCCACTGGCGGTCTTGGCATGCTATTTGCTATATTTCTGTCGTCTTCACTTAAGCCTAATCGTGACTTAAGCGTATTGTTCCGTCGTTTTAGAAAGCAAGGAAAGGGGAAAATGAAAATGCGTATATCCGTCGCAGGTATATGTATGGTCTTACTTTTGTGTGGAATTGCAGCTCCATTCGGAGTCGCCCAAGAGACAGGCAAAGAAACGCTTAGGGTCAGAGGGTCGGACTCTATGGCTGCAATGGTTGATTCATATGCGCATGAATTCATGAAAAGTCATCCGGATTCAAATATCGTCGTTTCCGGCGGTCAAGACATCTCCTTCGATGCCCTTGCCAATAAGGAAGCGGACATCATTATGGCGTCTCGCCGGATCAATTCGGAAGAGCTAGAGGCTCTTAAACGCAAGGGAACAAGAGTTGAAGGCAAAATAGTGGGCTGGGGAGGCATAGTAATAATCGTAAATCCCCAGAATCCAATCGACGAACTTACGGAGTCTCAAGTGGTCCGAATCTTCTCGGGAAAGGTCACCGATTGGAAAGAACTTGGGGGACCTGAAAAGCCCATAGAGGTCTTGACCGTAGGTGAACAAAGGGGCGGAGCCCTAG
Source organism: uncultured delta proteobacterium (assembly GCA_963747865.1). Classification (GTDB taxonomy): domain Bacteria; phylum Desulfobacterota; class Desulfomonilia; order Desulfomonilales; family Desulfomonilaceae; genus JBBSBY01. The sequence continues at coordinate 40,443 of CAVVHK010000026.1, forward strand.
AATATTTTGGGAAGGATTTTCTAAAAGCTCCTTTTGCGCCAAACGTCGTCACTAAAGCATATTTCAGATCTATTATTTCCAATGTTGCCGACGCTGAACCGGATATAAGTTTCGTCCGTGTTAGGAACATTTTGCAGCTTGCGTCCCAGGGACTTGAGAAGAAAGTTAAGATAGTGGCCATAAAAAAGGATGAAGGCTCTCCCGCTGTTCTACCTTCGCGTGAGACCTGCAACAATGGGACGTATCCGATTTCCCGCCCGTATTTCATGTACATAGATGAAAATGCCGGAAGCGCTCTCGCCAAAGATTTTTGTGCCTTTTGCGTCAGTAAGAACCCGAGAGGTGAATGATTTCCTGAAGATCGATTCTGTTCCGTTCCTACGGCCCGAGCCGTGGCAAAGACAAAGTCAGTAGCGCATGAAGACACGCCTAAAGTTCGAATCCATCTTCTTATGGCGCAACAGGGGGCAGGCGCCTAGAAACCACCGGCCAAATACAGAAGCAATTCCGGCGCCAATGTGAACGATGGCGTTTCGGCTTCAGGTATGCCCGTTAATGAGTAAGGCTATCTGCGGGGGTCAGTTTTTTTGGTAGAACGTCAGATTATTTGACAAGTGACGCTGGACAGCGTTGCGGCAAGCGAATCCCCTTGACCAGACATGCGTCGTCAGCCGTACCGGGCCCAGAAATCCAGATTTTGAGGTTAAGAGAGGCTAGCAATCATTCACCGGGAAACCCTTTCGTGAAATAAAGAGCTTCCCGGACCTTTCCCCAAAAACACCTAATATGTTGATTCGTTACATGCTCACAACCGCGTTTCGGTCAGAACCCTCATCGCTCCGTGCTCACGCAAGCCTCACAGCCTCTCGGGACGGCCTATTGACACATGCCCGGGCATGGCGCAATCTCCGCAGAAGCCGACGTCAAGCCTTTCTGAGGATTCCCAGCAGCGCCAGCAAAACAACAGCGCCAACCGTAGCCGTGACGAGGGAGCCTATAAATCCGCCGGCGTGCAGACCCAAGAGACCGAATACAATGCCTCCCACGTAGGCTCCTATTATGCCGACGATCAAATTCACCAGCAGTCCGGCGCTTCTACCTTTCATTAAGGTTTCCGCCAGCCAACCGGCTATCAGACCTATTATCAGGAATGCTATCCAGCTCATGCCTTGCCTCCTCGTAGAAAATGGTGGACTCTAAGAGCCACTACCTGATCATACCCCCTGCAAAACACAAGGCCGCGCGGCCAGAAAAAGCGGCCGGTTTGGATATGTCCGTTAAGCGTTCATATTCTAGGTGATCAAAAAGAACTTAAGTTCTCCTCTTACACTATATCACGTAGGGCTTGAGGGAAACCCAAAAAAATCACCCTCCTCTTTTGTTCCTGTGATTACACAGAAATGGGAAAGGGAGGGTGAACGAGAAGTGAAATCAAGTTGGTATTGAAAAGGGATTTCTTAGAGGGGACGCCTCCTCACTTATTTTCCTGTGCTTTTTTCTCGTTGTCTCAATTCAACCCTGCGGATCTTGCCGCTGATCGTTTTGGGCAAATCAACGACAAACTCGATCTCACGGGGATACTTGTAAGGGGCGGTAAGCTTCTTCACGAAATCCTGAATTTCGGTCACGAGCTTGTCAGTTGGCTCATAACCCTGCTTGAGGACGACAAACGCTTTAACGATTTCGCCTCTTACGGCCTCAGGTTTAGCGACAACCGCCGATTCCAGGACTGCCGGGTGCTCGACCAATGCGCTCTCAACCTCGAAGGGGCCGATCCTGTAGCCCGCGCTGATGATCACGTCGTCGGCCCTTCCGACAAACCACAAATAGCCGTCTTCATCCCGATAGGCGCGGTCCCCGGTAACGTACCAGTCACCGACAAGTGTCCCAGCTGTAGCGTCAGGGTTATTCCAATATTCCTTAAACAGGCCTGTAGGCCGGGCAGGCACAACCTTTACGGCAATATCGCCTTCCTTGTTGTCGGGCATGGGTTGGCCCTTTTCGTCGATGACATCCACAATCGCGCCGGGGGCGGGTTTTCCCATGGAGCCTGGCTTTATCTTGCAATCAGGGGTGGGGAAATTTCCAACAAGAATAACCGTTTCGGTCTGGCCGTAGCCGTCACGGATGGTTATGCCTGTCTGTTTTTTCCAGGTCTCAATCACCTCGGGATTTAGCGGTTCACCGGCTCCTACGCAGCTCCTCAAATTGGCAAGATTGTACTTGGTAAGGTCTTCAACGATGAGCATACGGTAAGCCGTGGGGGGCGCGCAGAAGCTTGTCACGTTGTTTTCGGAAAGCAGGTCCAACGTGAGGTTGGCGCTGTACTTGCCTTTCGTGTCATGCACGAACAGTGTGGCGCCGGTTCCGAGAGGTCCAAACAAACTGCTCCAAGCCGCCTTGGCCCATCCGGTGTCCGAAAGGTTCCAGTGAAGGTCCCCGATACGTAGGTCGAGCCAGAAACTTCCCCGTTACCGAGTGGCCGATGGGATAGCTGTGGGTGTGCGAGACCATCTTCGGGTAGCCTGTGGTTCCACTGGTGAAATAAAGAAGCAAGGGGTCGTCGTGTCGAGTTTTCGCTCTGCTTGCCGGGGCGATAGTCTTTTCGGCCGCTGAAAGCAACGTCTCATAATTGAGCCAGCCTTCGCGGTCTCCGCCAATGGCGATCAACGATTCCAATTTGGGATAGGATTTACGGGCTTCATCGAACTTCGGGGCGTTTTCCAGGTCGGTAAGGACTGCCTTGATGTCGCTGGCTTCCAGGCGATATCTGATGTCTTTCGGGGTGAGCTGGGTCGTGCCGGGAACTGCGACGATTCCAGCCTTGATCATGCCGAGTATTGACTCCCACCACTCGGGCACCCGGGACATCACTATCATCACGTGGTCGCCCTTCTTCAACCCCAAACCGTTGAGAGCGTTCGCCACTTGAGCGGAACGGTCCCGGAAATAAGCATAGGTCAAGTTTCGCGCGTCCGCTTGGTCTCCCTTCCAAACCATCATCATTTGGTTTGGGTCCTCGGCATAACGATCGATGACATCAAAACCAAAATTGAAGTACTCCGGCACTTCCGGCCTGTACGAGGAGTAGGTTGCGGCATAACTATCCATGTTATGCTTTTCATCTCTGTGAACAGTGGTTTCCAAAATCTTTCTCCTCCGAGAGAGTATTTAAGGGTCTGCACGTTCGATTCGCGCTACGACCGATGGGCCTGGAATGTCAGTGGGGGATGCCTAAAAGTAACACGCGCCGGCAAGCGGGTCAAGGCAAGATATTAGTTTAGGGTTAGCCTTAGCTCATAATAGTGGAAAAAAGACATGTTCAGGGGGCTGAACTGTGGAGTTAGGTAAAGAAATTCGCGTTCGCTGTCGCTTGGGGATGCGCTGCAATGGCACGGCAAGAGTCTGCGGATGTTGAATAAACTTGTTTGCAGGCACAGAACTTTACAATAATATACCGTGGCTGCGCTTTTTTCGTTTAGCAGTAGCCGCTCAGAGCGACAGGAGGATCTGTCGCTGAGGCCCCTGGAACACAAAGGGAAAAATTCCTTGAAGACCAACACCAAATCCTCTATGCGCACTGAGAATTTGCTCCGTTGATAAGAGCTCCGGAACGTTGATTCTTTAGTTCCTGAGGCAAGTTTAAAACATAATGTTTCCGTCGCCCTTGTGAGTTTGAGCCTTGATTGGCCGCGTCCGGAATTCGATTGGCCTCAGGCGCGCCGTCTCGAAAGCGGGCAGGCGCGCGACCCTCTATTCGGGTGATACCGGGAATAGCAATTCGGCGCGGCTATCGCTGTCTCTCATAGGAGTTGCAATGAACGTGCTTGTTGTTTCCGCCAATAGAGAAGAAATCAATATGCGCGCGTGGCCTCTGGGCGCGGCATGTGTGGCGACTGCTGTTCAGAATGCGGGCCACAATGTGGAGCTGGTGGACTTGATGGCGATCGAAGATCCGGCACAAGCCTTGAAGAGCGTGATCGGTCGATTCCGGCCGGAAGTGATCGGAGTGTCGGTTAGAAACGTGGACGATCAGAGAATGACGGACACTAGATTCTTCTTGGCGGAAACCAGGGAGCTCATTTCCGTTTTGCGCTCTTTCACCAGAGCTCCGATTGTGCTGGGGGGAGCAGGGTATAGTATATATCCCAGCGCGTTGCTGGACTATCTCGGGGCTGACATGGGAATTCAAGGAGAAGGGGAGGGCGCTTTTGTGGCGCTGATAGAAAGGCTGGAAAAAGGGGAAGAACCGGCTGGTATTCCCGGCCTTTTCTTGCCGGGCCAAGGCCTCCAAGGGGAAAGGTTTTTTGAGAGAAACCTGGATATTCTGCCTCTTCCTGACGTCCGTTTTCTGCCTGAGCCCTCGATCCGAAATTCTGAAGATTTCATGATCCCGGTTCAGACGCGTCGCGGCTGCCCAATGGGGTGCAGTTATTGTTCGACCGGGACCATCGAGGGGCGCTCTTTGCGGAAGAGATCCCCTGAAAAAGTGGTGGCGTGGCTTAAAATGCTTACCGGCCTGGGACTACGACACTACTACTTTGTGGACAACACCTTCAATCTTCCACCCTCTTACGCCAAGGCTCTCTGCGCGGAAATCGTCAGAGCTGAACTCGGCATCGTCTGGCGTTTCTATAGTTTACCCGGTCAGGATTGACGAGGAGCTGGTTCGGATTATGTCGGAGGCGGGCTGCAAAGAAGTCTCACTGGGTTTCGAGAGTGGGTCGGAGCTAATCCTACACGGCATGAACAAACGATTCCGGCCCGAGGACGTCCGTTCCGCTTCCGAGACAATCGGAAAATACGGCATACGCCGAATCGGATTCCTAATGCTTGGAGGACCAGGGGAGACGAAGGAGTCCGCCCTGGAGAGTCTTGCTTTTGCGGACTCTCTGGGTTTGGAATTAATGAAAGTCACAGTGGGCATAAGGATTTACCCTTACACCGATCTTGCGGAGATCGCTGCCGCGCAAGGATGGATAAATCCGGACGACGACCTACTCACGCCTCGATTTTACGTTGAACCGGACCTAAAAGACTGGCTGCTAAATACCGTAGAGCATTGGATGAGCGTACGGCCGAATTGGATGAACTGAACGTATTCGCCGGCAGGTTTTGCGCGACGCTATTTCGGCTCGGTCGGGTATTCCGCTCTTTCCCATGCGTTCCAGCCGCCCTTCAGAACCAGGACGTTGCGAAAACCTTTCTCGCTGAGACGACGCGCCACACTGGCGCTCGTAGCCTCATCCGGTCAAGAGCAATACAATACAACGTCCTTTTCCTTCGGCAGTTTCCCGACCCAAGCGTCTATGCGCTCCGGATCTCTTCTAACCGCGCCTGCGATCTTAGTCTTGGAGGAAGTCCACGCGCTGGGGGCTCGCACGTCCACTATCATCACGTCCGAGCGTCCGAGCATTTTGTAAAGTTGCTCAACGTTAATCATGGGAACCTGATTTTCCTCGGCGATAATCGCCGATCCGCAGGCCAATGCGATCAGAGCGGTTGCGGCGCCGATTAGCGCAAGCCGACGTTTCGTCGCGTTCATCACTGCTCCTTTAAACAAACCCAAGAACAATAAGAGTAATTAGCGAATTTCGGGGGCCTAATTCATGCTTTGGACGCCGTAGGTAGGCCGGCTGTTTGACCGACCTTGTCGTGGCGGCTGGGCGTGACGCGTAACTCCCGCACAACGAGCATTTTTTTCCGGGTTATTTCTTCTTTGGCCGCTGAGAGTATTCCACTTCCGGTAAGCAGGTTTTGATTTTCCGATTTTCTTATATGATCAAGGAAATAGCGTGTGTAGTAATGGCTCGGTCCCAGTTGGTCCACTAAAAGTTGCAACGCCTTGGTCTTCCATTGGTGAATCGCTTCCATGTCTAAATCGTCCTTGAACGCCTGTAGGCCTACCTGTACCAATTGATCGATTTTTCGCTCCAACATAGCTAATCCCTCCTACATTATATCGAGTGAGGATGTCCTTTGGAAGAAGGCGGGGCACACACAACGTAACAGCCCTCAAGGCAAAATCGCAGCCAATTAGTGAATACATTAGTTGTAGCGCCGATTAAATCCCTCCTCCATGAAACTTGCTAATAGGAAACTAGCGCAATTCATTGATTCGAGAACTCTTTCGATCCTTTGGAAGCAAGGTTGGCGCCAAGATTGATATAGATAGGTCTAGGAGCGGCGAGACCTTCCCCCGCCACCGTATCGGGCTAATGCTGGAGATGTGCAATTTTTGCGCGGTTTTAGCGACTGTCGCGGCCAGATGATAAAAATCTTCGCACATATTGGGATCTTAGTAATTGCCATAGCGTGAATTCATAGCGGGACACTTAAGAAGCGCTGCTACGGGCCCTCGCAGCAGCTTTGATTCACATTCGACCGCAAAACGGGGCGGGATCACCTCACCTTTCCTTGAGACGGCAATTGAAAGGTGAGCAACCTGACCATCCTTTTCAATTGTTCCAGGTGCTCGTTTGCGATCTTGGTTATTTGAAACCCGGCGAACGTTTCTCCGCGAGAGCTGTCGTGCCTAACCCAACGACACCGGGCTTCGAAACAAAAAGGCTTCAACAAAGCAAATTTCTCGTGCCTTATCAAAAGGGTCTTGGTTTCATCGACCGTCGCCGGGATTCCCGTGACCCCCACCCCTTTTTCGGTCAGATTCCGAACTCTACCTTCTGTTCGGCAGCCTTCCACTTCAACAACAGGCAGATGAAAATCCAAATAATACCGTTCTAATTTGCGCGTAGCTCCAGGATCAAGAGACTCTTCGATAAGAGAATCCATACCGGCCAAGTCACTGCGGCGCAAGTGGCTGCCTTCAAGCAACAAATTCACTGTGTTGCAAAGGGCCGAGAACGAAAGTCCGTATTTTTTCATCAATTCGGCCTGGTCAAGTTTCGTGCGAATGTCATGCGCCAGCGCCTCCGCATCGATGTTCCGGATATCATGCGTCTCGCACCGATCTTCCGATTTGAAAACCAGTCCTCCGTCTACCAATTGAGAAAGGAGCGTTTCCAGTTCCGGCTTTGAAAGACAAAATTTCTCCAAGAGGGTTTTTTCGTCCATGTCTTCCTCTAAATATTTCTGATTGGTTTAAGGGCGTTCCGCTTCCCCGGACATACCTGTCTTCTTGCGCCAATATGCTTCAGTATACGGCGCCTGGCTCTCAACTTACAGAATAATCAGGATGGCGCGGGTATCCATTCAGTTACGCGGGGTATGAGCCGTCCTGGGGGATCTTCTTAGGCAGCACGTGAGATTTTTTTCTCGCGTTTGAGCCTTGAGAGTAGTAGGTTCACTATACGGTCTATTACGGATTCAAGGTTCCTGTGTCATGGCGATAAACGGCTGCCCGGTCTGCCTCGAAAAGCAACGACGCATTGATGAACTTGTAGAGCAAGTCAAGGGTCTGCAAGCCAAGTTGCGCTATCAGGAGCGCAAAGTGGAGGATGGGCCATTCGGATCTTCCACTCCGTCGTCCAAAGTCCCGATTAAGCCGAACACGGAACCGAAGGAGAATAAACCCAGAGGAGGCCGGCCGGGTCACAAGGGTAACGGTCGGAAGAGCCACGACGAAGAAGCTGTTGACCGTTCGGTGGAAGTGGAACTGACAAGCGAAAATTGCCCGGAATGTGGCCGCCCGCTCGAAAACAAGGGATGGGCGGAGCGCAGCGTCGTAGACACCCCATCCAAAAGCCCGCAAAAGATCACCTTTCGCCTCGCCAAGAGATATTGCCGGCATTGTCGTCGCAATGTCACGGCGCAGCCCCGGGGAGTGCTGCCCAAAAGCCTTTATGGTAATCAGCTCATAGCCGACGCTGTCGAAATGCATTACCTCCACGGCGTTCCCATGGGGCGTATTAGCGAGTTTCTCGGCATCGGGGCGGGCAGCATTGGGCAGTTGTTCAAACGCTGCGCTGGTCTCTTTAAGGAAGTTTCGAACAAGCTCATCCCGGAATATCGCAAGGCGCCGGTCAAGCATGCGGATGAGACGAGTTGGCGGACCGATGGCAAAAACGGGTACGTTTGGTTATTCGCCACTCCGAAGCTGAGCGTTTTTCAATTCGGCAAGGGCCGCTCCGCCAAGGTCCCTCAGGCCGTCTTCGGCATGGACCCTTTGCCCGGCGTGCTGGTAGTGGACCGCTATGCGGCGTACAACAAAGTCCCCTGTGAGATTCAATACTGCTATGCCCATCTGCTGAGAGAGGTCCAGGATTTGGAGACGGAGTTTCCCGAGGAATCGGAAGTGGCGACATTCGTGGCCATAGCCGCCCCGCTCTTGTCTCTGGCAATGGCGCTGCGCCGTCAGCCTATATCCGATGATGAGTTTTACAGTCGGGCCGCCTCCCTTCGGGAGGATATCAAGAGCGTCATGGCCCTACCTGCGCTGCATTTGGGCATCCGTCGCATCCAGGACATCTTCAGAGCAAATGAGCGTCGGCTCTATCATTGGGCCGACAATAAAGCGGTTCCGGCGGACAACAATTTAGCTGAGAGAGATTTGAGGCCATCTGTGATCGCCAGGAAAGTGAGCTTCGGTTCGGTGACCGACGCGGGGGCGGAGGTCAGAAGCATTCTGACCACGATAGCGGTTACCATCAAGAAGCTGGGCGGTGAACCGGCGACTCAGATAAAGCTTGCCTTGGATCGTCTGGCCCTCGATCCGAAAGCGGATCCATACCTTCTCTTGTTTCCCTCGTTGAAACCTCCTTAATTTACCCTTCGACCTATCTTCACCACTGGGACTTTGGGGGAATCGGTGACTCAAGGGCCTTCCCGCGCCCATCGCAGACCGCGCGAAACTGAATGGTTACATGGCGCGGCGCCCATTTAATTATTCCGGATCATTATTGGATTATGGGTGTCTAAGTATATCGAGGTTGATGGATAGGGTTATTAAGTGAGGATAGGCCAACGGTCTGGAATCACGACTTGATGTGAATGACGGCCAAATAATCCGAAAACGGCAGGGGGCAAAACCGAAGGAGGGACGGTAAGAAAACTACGGCGCAAATCTTAAAATTACTGAAACCAAACAATTAATTAATTCTATGGGTTTAAGCTTTTTATGAGCACGTGGATTCACGGCTCTGCTCACCTGAGTGAATGGGGGAACATATGCAGTTTTCCAAGGACCTCGATGAGGTGATCGAAGCGGGATGGCACGTTGTGCATACGCAATTCGACGAACAAGCTTATTTCTTTTGGAAAGAGAAAGTTCACCACTTCCTGTCGAATTTAGATGGACCCGATCAAACCGACGACCAAGATTCCAAAGATTCCATAGAGTCAATCAGTAGGCAACCGGAAAATCCGAAACCCGCCTTCATGCGCTAAGCTTTTGACTGTCCGCGCGATGGAACGATTAACGCGCGAAAAGATTTTTATTTCCTTGATGTTGATTACAAGTGAGCATCGCGGTTTCCGGATCTAAGACGACAACCCACTATTTTAAGCCTATTTTTCCACATCAATCATTTCGATAGCGGATTGCGAATTGTGGGATTGTAAAGGAGCTGGTATTATCCGGCCTGTTCGCGGCGCCGAGCCGCAGCAGAAAATGGAGGAGTTTTCTAAACATCATTTTTCCCATGCTTTCTCCGAGAATTCTCAACCGATATATCTTCAGCCAAATTTCCGTATCTTTTCTCTTCTCTTTTGCAGTTTTCTTAATTGCAGGGTTGATTGTGGGTTTCCTGCCTCTGCTTCAAAAGGCGATGGAAACGGATCTAGGACTGACGCTGGCTCTCCTTCAAATACTAATCAACACATTGCCCACCACTCTTGTGACAGTAGTTCCTTTGTCCATAATGATCGGGACTCTGCTTGGACTGGGGCGGATGGCTGCGGATAACGAAATTGCGGCCATCAAATCCGCGGGAATCTCAATTGTTCGCCTTCTGCCGCCCGTAATGGTCGTGGGGGCAATAGGTTGGTCTCTTACCCTTCTTTGCACTCTATGGCTCATCCCCAGGGGAATTTCAGAAAGCCGGAAATTACTTGAAAACGCCGCCAAGACGGGTATCTCCGCTGGTATCGAGGAACGCACGTTTTTTGATTCCCTAAGCAATTTAATCGTATATGTGGATCAGAAGGATCCCCAGACGGGGATACTTCACGGGATATTTATCCAACAGAAATCGCCGCCGGACGAGACTAGGACTATAATCGCCCAGAAGGGAAAAATAAGCCCTGACCCGGACGGAAAATTTCTGATACTAGATCTACGAAACGGCTCCATTGTGCAGGAAAACCGGTATGGGGATTTCGTCCGTGGCGGAACGTTTGAAAGCAATACCTACAGATTCCCGTTACAGAGGCCTGAAACGGAAAAGACATCAAAGACGATGGAGGAAATGTCGCTCAAGGAGATCAAGGGTCGCATTGCCGAAGACGTCGTGAAAGAAGCCAAAGCAGATTCCAAGGAGTTCAAAGACTTCTATCGTAGAAGCGTACTTATGGGTAAGATTCTGTTTATCCAGCGCCTAACTCATCCTTTGGCATGTCTTGCCCTGGCCTTAATGGCCTTCCCGATTGGCGCGCTAAATATGGGGAAGAGCAGACTGAATAATGTATCCGTGGGATTAGCCGTAATATTCGCCTATTACGCTTTGACTTTGACTGCCGAACGGATGGCCAGGTCCGCCATAGCCCCTCCTGAGCTTGCCCTGCCAATACCCCCGATAATCTTTGCGGTCGTCGCTGTATACCTCATCAACAGAGTCAGGCTGGAGCGCATGTCGGACCCTCTGATCTGGTTGAGAGGACTGGTCGATAGACTGTCTACCCCCGGGAGATGAAAGTCCGTGTGATATCGGACTCAGAGAACTTTTTACTGCATCACTTTTAAAGCCCGTTTATCGACAGCGTCGAATAAATTGCGGAGTTTGATCTTGACCGCAAGGTTAGTAGTGAATTAAGCTCACGACCAACTGAAAATCCCATCTACATTATAATTTTGAATGTCTTTCCTTTGCGGGGAACGCGTCACAGGCCCGTATCGGGGGAATAATGGACGAATCGGAGGATTTTAAAGGAGTCCTCGCCGTCGTTCGCCGGGAGCTCGATGAGGTTCGCTCCGAGCTTAGCGGCATAGGCGCCGGAAACCTTACGACTGATCTTGCCCTGAAGAACGTCAATCTTGCCCTGAACGGCATATTTAGAGATCTTGACGAGATTCGCTCCCAGTTAAAAATCTTGAGAGAAAAGACTGCCGACCTGAACCAGGTTAACGCGTCGCCGCAGAGGCTGGAAGAGCTCGAGGTGAACGCCGGCCTAGATGAAAGTGACCTGTCCTGGGATCCGGAACGCGATATGTTCTCGCCGGAATTTCTCGAGCCAATTCCCGATGAGGATATACCGCCGCTTGAAATGCGGGCTCCGGTGGAGAGGGATGCGCCGGTTCCGGCCGCTGCAGGCATTCCACCTCTTTCACAGGAGCCACCGCCGGACCAGGCCGAACTGCAAATCGCCGGACTCGAAGGGTCATTAGACGACGGGGGAGAAGTTCCCGTTGATCATGTTTTGTCGAAGGAATTGGGCGTCCAAAAGCGAGCGGAAAGCCTTGCCGCATCGACAACGGACCGGCAAGCCGATAGCGTCGCGGCCTCAACCCCCAAGGATCAAGGCGGCGTCCGCGGCATGCAGTTAGACTGGGCCGAAATAGAGTCAAAAGCCGCTGTTTGGGGTACCAGGGTCGGTGTCCTGATAGTGGTTATGGGGTTGGCCTACCTTCTGAGCATCGGATTCAGTAAGCTCGGTGTCTTGGGCAAGGCCTGCCTCGTGTACATGGCGTCAGTGGCAATGCTCGCCACCGGCGTGGTTTGCGAGAAGCTGGAAAAGTACACGACTTGGGCCAAGATCATGATCGCAGGCGGTTGGGCCGCGGTGTACATCACTACGTTCATGATACATTACATACCCGAAGCGCGGTTGATTCACAGCCCCTCCCTTGACATGTTTCTGCTGGGGGCTATAGCGGCCGGAATGATCGCGCACTCATTCCGGTACAGATCCCAGTCGCTCACCATTCTGACTTATTTTGTAGCCTTTGCGACAATCATTCTCTCCATTCATCTGGCCGACGGGGCTTATTTCAGCTTGGTGGCCACAACTGTGCTCGCCCTGTCCATGCTGGCGATCCTGTACGTCATGCAGTGGCACAGACTCGCCCTTTTCTGTCTTGTCGCGTGCTATGGGACTCACCTGATATGGGCAGCGCGTTTGATCCCCACTTTTCGGCTGCCGACAGGTCATGGGACTGAATTTTGGGCCGGCTTGGTGATTATCCTTCTATACTGGTTTATTTTTACGGTCGCCGTGCTCCTGACGAGACCCCGCGACAGAGAAGGCGAAGCTTTAAGCCTGACTATGACCGGCCTAAATTTCCTTTTGTTTGTGGTAACTTTCAGAAACCACGTCGGGACCGGGCATCCTGAATTGGCCTGGTGTTTCACCACTTCATTACTGGCTGCTTACGCTGCTCTGGCTTACCTGGCTCACGTGCGGACATGGCTGAATCTGTTCCGGCTCCTGCTGGTGATAGCCGCAGTCTGTTCCACGGCGACACTTTACCTCAAACTTCAGGAAACGGGGTTGGTGGCCATGGGTTGGCTCATTCAGGCCGAAGCGCTATATGCGGCGGGCCTGATCCGCGATGAGAAGAGCGCTCGATGGTTGGGTATCGCCAGTTTCGTCTTGGTGGGAATGTGGCTCTTGGGTGTGGACTGTCACAGTTCGGAGCAAATATCGCTATTGGGCCTTGGTATTTACAAACGCACTATGGCGTTAACTGTGACCGGCGGCGTTCTCTACTTAAACGCTATAGTCCGGCGCTCGATGCAATACCGAATAACGGAGGAGGACACCTACTCGTATCTGTTTTCGTACTCGGCTTCCGCCCTGTGGCTCCTGCTTGTATTCATGAATTGGTTCCCGCAGGATGCGCTGATCGGATCGGTGATGACGGCCCTTTTGGGTCTCGGACTCATCGAAATTGGCATCCGCCATGGAGACCCTCACTTCGGGATTCAGGGCATGTTCTTCTCGTTTCTTGCGACAGGAGGGGCCTTATACCCGCTACAGGCCGCTCCGAACCTGTATTACGATCACGGCATGCTTTATCGAATCTTATGCGAGGGAGTGGTAATCGCTACCGCATATGTAGGTTTTGTGCGGCTACAGAAAAAGGGGCTCTGGGAAGACACTCTGGGAGACGTTGGAAAAGTGTCGTCCGTCATTGCCGCGGTGGCGTCAGCAGTATGCGCGACGCTGTTATATCGGGAATTTGCGCCCGTAGCCCCGGTGTGGCTGTCGCTGGCATGGACGGTATTTGGAATACTTCTTGTCGAGGCGGGGCTCAGTACCCGCAATTCCGTCTTCCGGGTTCTTGGATATTCAGTCAAAGCGTTGGCCCTCGGCTGGACGCTGTATGGCTTTTTCGCAAGGCCCGATTGGTTTCAAGCGCCTCAGCTTCAGACGTTGTCCCTGACGACTGTAATCGCTGGATTCTTCTATGAGTTCGTGCGCCTGAAGGGAATAGCCAAGACCACCCCATCGGAGCTACTTGGCCCCGAACGGTTCGAGGTTTTGTCCGGAGCCGGTCCTCTGCCGTCAGTAGCGTCTTCGGTTGCGGCAACCTCTATCCTGGTTCTCTTGTTGAGGCAGGAGCTAATCTTAAGCAGGCCTCTACTGATAACCACGTCGTGGGTTGTGGCCGCTGTAATCCTCATGGAGATCGGCTTGGCAATAAAAAACCAAGCCCTTCGGTGGGAAGCCCTTGCGGTTGCTGATCTGGCGTTCGTATACGCCCTTTTCAATAGCCCTGACTTCGGATCGGCTTGGGGACCGTTCAACGAGCGCATGATAGCATTTGTCTTGGACATCGGCGGAATGTACTATATTTGCGAAAGGTTGTTCAAGCTTGAAAAAACGGAGGATATTTCCCCAAAGGAGTCGTACGGAGCTATTCAGCTTTCCTGGGCGGCCGGAATACTCCTGGTAATCCTCATTAAATGGGAGATATGGACATCCAGCCAGCCTGCCTGGGTGGGCGCCATCTGGTTGCTGCCCTTAATCGCATTTTTCTTCCTGTCCAGAACCCGGAGGAGTCTGAATTTCCTTGGCCAATGGCTTACCCTCGCGGGAGCTATTTTCCTCTGGACTCTTCTCCGAACTATTCCCGCGACCGGTCCGACGAAGATCGCCGCTCTCATAGGCGCTCACCCTATTTTCGCAGTGGTCCCTATCATAGGGGTCTTCTACTGGATCTTCAGAATGACCCTGAGTGGGCAAGGAGTTTCAGACGACCTGTCGCACGACGCGTATGAATCTTATGGTGGGGAAGCGCTGTCTTGGGCGGCGTCAATCCTGCTGGTCGCCCTGATATCGGTGGAGGCGGGGCGCATTTCTTATGCGACGGCGACCATTATATGGGCGGCCATTGTCATTGCGCTGTCCGAGACAGGCAGGGCCATAGAAAGTCGCGCTCTAAAAGCCCAGGCGTACACGCTTGCCGTCGTGACTTCGTTTCGAGCGGTGTTGTCCTATGATGTCGGTTCATCGGGGCCGTGGCGAACGATATCCATGGTAGCGGTCGTTGGCGTGCTTCTCTATTTGTACTTCAGAGCCAGGGGTTCCAAGGGGCGGTCATACTTCGCGATTCGAGAAGAGCTGTTTGCCGCTCCCATGATTTACCTGGTAGCAGTAGTCCTCTTGCCCTCGTTGTACTTTGAAATCCGGCCCTTTCCGTGGATTCCAACGTCGTGGGGCTTCCTTCTGTTGTTTGTTATGGGGCTGGGAACTTTGTTCCGCGATCGGGATTTGATCAATTTTTCTTTTCTGCTCGGGCTTCCCGTCATGCTCGGGATTTGGTTTCTGGGGTTGGCTCATGGAGCGCCGTTTGCAGTATTTCCAGCCATAGGTCTTCTGTTTTGCGCCAGAGTCATCTGGGAATTCAGCTCCCGCGATATAAAGGAGGGCTTAGGCGAAGACCGCCGGAAATCTGGTTTCCTTGCGCCTCTTGAATTGCAGCGCTATTTGTTCTCTGTGCCGGCGGCAGCGCTTTTATTTGCCGCTATTGTCATAGCTTTCTCGGGGAGCCTTTCCAAATATCTCACTCTTGCCTGGGGCTGCGAAGGTCTCCTTCTAACGGTCATGGGATTTGCAATGAGAGATCGGAAACTCCGGTTCCTGGGGCTGGGTCTATTGGGTATTTGCATCCTGAAGGTGTTTTTCGACTTGTACACTCTGGAAATGGAACGGATATTCAAAGTGATAGCCCTCATGGGCCTCGGCACGATCCTCATACTGACGGGATGGATATATTCCCGGTACAGAGAAAAAATAACTCAGTTAATGATGGAGTAAGTCCGGCAGGGTTATGGGCGCGGTCCGGTATCAATCCGCTTACGCGCGGGCACATTGCGTAGCTGCGCTCGCAAAGACAAGTGTGAATGTCATTGCCTGGGGTGAAACGATCAAGCAACCCCTCAATTTGCCACTAATGACTGAATGGTTACCGGGTCGGTGTAGCGCCATCCTCCGGAACGGACAACTCTAGGCGACTATTACATTCCTGACGTGGGAAGCGCTGCACCGATACTCAATTGAATCTTACTGTACGGCTTCTACGGATTTTACAGCCGGAACTCTTTCTTTGAGAATACGTTCGATACCCATTTTAAGAGTCATTTGGCTCATGGGACAGCCGCCGCACGCTCCCTTAAGTCTCAATTTCACCACGCCGTCTGCGGTCACTTCGACTATTTCCGCGTCGCCGCCGTCTGCTTGCAGTTGGGGACGCACCAAATCAAGGGCGGCTTGCACCTCTTCTCTCATTATTTTGCTCCTTTCGAATCATGGACGTCTGTACTCTCGTCCTGTAGATCCATCAATATACAATGAATCAGATGCCATTCCAAAAGAAACGTTTCAGCTCCGGGTCAAACCGGAAGACCCGGCGAACTGAAACGCCGCCTGTCCAGCGCTTTCAGGATGTCGTCTTCGGTGATCTCCAAAGCGGTTATTGGGACGCAATTGCATTCAACGTATCGTTTGGCCTTTTGAAGTATCACGCGGCGGCACAGCTCAGCTATATCCCTGCCCGTCAGGCCTTCCGAATTGGTCGCCGGAATTTCGTAATCTCCATGGAAACAAACCTTTTCTTTGGCAAGATACATCTTGAATAGCTCGGCCCTGTCCTCAACGGAAGGCAAACGCAGGCGCAGTTCGTTTCCGAAGATCCCCGACGCCCTCAAAGCTGGAGGAAGGTCGTTCACGCTGTTGGCGACCGCCACGACCAGAACGGGATTTTTCTCATCAATGGAATTGATTTCCATGACAAGCTGGTTGACTATTCGATCGATAAGTTTTGAGTCGGACCATCCAGAACCGGTCAGGGAGTCTATTCCATCCAAGATTAGCACCGTTGGGGCCATTTGCCTGGCTTGACGGAAAACTTCCCTGATGTTTTTTTCGCTTTCTCCCATGTACTTCGAGATGAGCTCAGGGCCACGGATCTCTATCACGTTGAAACCGCTTTCTTTGGCGAGAGATCTGGCGACGAGAGTCTTGCCGACCCCAGAGGGACCTGTGATTAAGAGGCCTGGCCCGCTTCCGACTCCTACTCCGGAAAGAAGACCGGCGTTTTGCATGGGCCACAGCACTATCTGCTTCAGAAAATCGATCTCTGTCGAATAACCGGCAATACGGTCCCAGCCCGCCGTCCTTAAATCAACCTCGAAGCTACGACTGGAGGACGGCCTCATTTCTCTAATTGCTTCCTCAAAATCCTGGGCTTCAACCCGAATCGCTTCAATGAAATCCTCGGACAGCTTTTGGTCGGTATCCTCCAGACCGGGCAGTATTCTTCGCAACGCCTTGAAACCGGCTTCCTGGCAAAGCGCCTTTATGTCGGCTCCCACGAAGCCGTGTGTCCTTTCCGCCAGGTCATCCAAATCCACATCGTCCAGGGGCATGTCCCTGGTGTGGATTTCCAATATTTTTCGCCTACCCTTTTTGTCCGGGACTCCGATCAGTATTTCCCTGTCAAATCTTCCCGGACGCCTTACGGCGGTGTCCAAGACGTTCGGCAGGTTGGTCGCCGCCAGCACTATGACCTGGCCTCTTTCTTCCATACCATCCATGAGAGCCAGCAATTGGGCGGTTACGCGCTTCTCGACCTCGCCCTCGCTTGTGTCCCTCCTCGGCGCAAGGGCGTCTATTTCATCGATAAATATAATCGCCGGAGCATTCTTATACGCGTCCTCGAATGCGGCCCTGAGTTTCGCTTCGCTCTCGCCGTAATACTTGTCCATAATTTCCGTGCCGCTCACGCTCTTGAAATAGCAGCCCGTCTCGCCTGCAACCGCTTTCGCTATCAAGGTCTTACCGGTGCCGGACGGTCCGTAGAGCAGCACGCCGCGGGGAGGATCTATCCCTAACTGAAAAAATATTTCAGGATGTTTCAGCGGTAACTGGATCACTTCCCTGACTTTGCGCACGGCTTCGTCAAGGCCTCCTACATCGCTGAAGGTCACATCTCGCCTGGAAGCGTATTTTTCTCCCGCCTGATCGACCAGCTCTATTTGGGTTGACCTGCCGATTATGGCCATGTCTTCGGGTTCACATGACACTATGCGTAGTTGCAGCTCCCGGCCCCTGTTTGTACTCAACTTTATTCGTTCCCGCCTGTTAAGCACCGCTCCCTGAACGCGTTCCAGCATGGATCTTATCTGGATACGGGTCAGGTTTATTCCCTCCGGGACTTCGAGCACCAGCCTTTCCGATTCTTTACATGGAGCTTTGCGTATGCGGACCTGGCTGAAGAGCTGAAACCCGCCTTGGTCCATGGTGTCCTTATCCAAAGAAATCATTCTGGTGTCTACCCAGGGATTGGGATGCGACTTGGCCTGCAAAATGAAGGTTTGGGGTCCGATAAGCTCAACCGGCTCACCCTCCTCTAGTTCAAGCGTTTCCATGAAAGCTTTCGAAATATAGACGGTCCCCACTCCGGGATCTTCTTCCATTACTTTCGTCACAACAAAGCTGTAGGTAGGATAGTCTTGTTTGTGACAATCGCACTTTTCATCAGAATGCCATTCCCCCGGAAGATGATCCTTGCAGTGACATTCCATTTTGTTCTCCTGTTCCATAACTGACAATAGAGCCGGCGGAAGGGTACGCTTCCGAATGAGCCATGGGACCGGCTCCAGCGATTAGCTTTGAGATTTCCGCTCAAAACAGAGCTGTGACCAGTTAGAAGGCCGTCAGATTGGGAGTTCTTCAGTAATGGTCCGGGAACCCCCTTTTTACTAATAGCGTTCGATTTCTTGTTTTCACGATAAAAAATTGGCCTCACATCGCTGTAACCTACGGTTACTACGATATTAAGGGCCATCAGGTTTGTGCGAATCCAAAGGCCGCGAGCCCAGCCTTCACCAACTCTTGATCAAAGCAAATAACGGTTGTCCCCTTGCACTTCCCTCTCTGTGCGCAGGGAGACGTCAGACGCGACTACAGCAAATTGATTCGAGAGAAATTTCGGCAATTGCCGGTAATAGGCTTTGGATAGTCTCAGGCCTGCGTTATGCCCTGTTGGCCTCAGCTTTGAGCCACGATTTGAGTTCGTCGGTTAGGCCGCACGCGGCATTCTTACAGGCATAAAAATCGACTGAATCGTCGATCAGTTCTTGGGGAGCCTCTATCTGGGAGAGGATCTCATAGTCTTTATGACTTTGTCGGACCATCATAAGGGCAGCAGGTTTTTTGATGGCGTTGATCTTAAAATACACGGCCTCTTCATTGCACGATTTCGCATGATCAAGACCCCTGGACCAATTGGTCCCCCATTCCAGATACCTGGTAACCGCCTCAAAAGGATGCAGGTCCCAATCAATTAAACTTGCAATTTTCCTGTCTTTCATGACCTCTTTAATACTTTTCACGACTGCTTCCTCTCCTTGCGCATATTTTTATTAGTTCATCTGATGCTCCAATTCTTCTGATGCGTCAGAGGTTAAAAAAGTTGCATTAGGACCACAATATAGTTTTTCGTGTGAAATTCGGCGGGGACTGGAGGAAGGCGCGACCCGACTTTAATGATCATGTTTGCTCGAAGCAGGCGGCCGATCCCTCACATAATACTAACGCCCTAAATCGGACACGCTTGAACTATTCCATTATTCACCTTGTTATGATATAATATTAATCTGATACTAGATAATTACTCCGTTGAGGAGGCCTGGATATGTTACAGGGCGGGAGAATTTTTCTACTTTTAATTGTATTGTCCTTTGGAATCCTTACCTCTGCCTTCTCAGTGGGTTATGAGCCATTGGATGAGTCGAGAGCGATTCGCGGTTCCAAAAGGGTTCACGCCAAGGACAACGTTCAGACCAATGTGAGCCGGCTCAAGCGGAACTGCCCGGTTGTCCTAGATGAGACCGTCGCTTACGTAAGAGATATATTGGCTCAATTTGGTTTGGTTCGGAAACCTGGAAAATGAATTCGCGCAATTCGGCGCTAAGTCTTAACCGGCTTTCAATTTGAGGAATGGGCAATGACGCGTTTATCGCTTGTTACCGGAATTATAATATGTTGCATTCTTTGCCACTGCGCAGCGTTCGGCGCCTCCAAGTCACGTGACAACTATAACGAGGCGCTTATAGCTCTGAAGCGCGGCAATACATCGCTCGCTCTGGAATTACTGTCACAAGCGATAAACAATAATCCCTCAAATCATCTTCTCTACAATGACAGAGGAGTAGCCTTTAAACGGCTTGGGGACCTGAGCAAAGCTATTTCTGATTATACCAAGGCCTTGGACATCAAACCCGATTACCTCAACGCCTTGAATAACCGGGGGGCGGCGTACGTTGAAGCGGGCGATTACGACAAAGCGATAAAGGACTTCACTGAAGCCCTAAAATACGGCAATCTTCAGGGTAAGGTCAATGCGAATCTCGGCATAGCTCTTGCCTTGAGAGGCGATCATCCCAAAGCGGTCGAGGAATTTGAAAAGGCCGTAGGGATGCGGAGCATGGACGCTAAGTCGTTTCTAACGATGGGCGAATCCTTGGAGAACATGGGGGAAAAAGAGCGGGCGCTGAAGGCTTATAAGCAGGCGCTGAGTCTCAATTCCGATCCTGCGCTGGCCGCGCCCCTCAAGAACAAGATATCATCGCTAGCGTCGAAACCGCCGAATGTTCCGCCACGGAACAATTCAAATCCTGCCGGACAAGGGACCGCTGCACAGCCGACTCAAAGCGCTGAAAAGATCGAAACTCGCCAAATCCTGCCGGCGCAGCCGCAAATGGCCAAACAAGAGATTAAAGAGCAGCCGAAATCCGCGGAACCTCAAATTGAGTCTCTGGAAGCCCTGGAAAACGCGTCCCGCGCGAAGTTGTTGGAGAAGCTCGGTCCGGCTTCTGTGGAAATCTATAAGCAGGGAAGACAATTCGTACAGCAGTCGGATCTGGTCAAGGCCCTCATAAGATTTGAAGATGTCCTACAGCTCGAACGCCGCAACAAGAACGCGTTTGCCGTGGGGCTATGCCTATTGGAAATCGGTCGAGTTTACACCAAGATGGGTGACCATGCCAAGGCCTCGGCTACACTTGATGAGGCTTTGAAGAGTTTTGAGAGAATCGGCGCCGTCGGCGAATCACTGTTGGTTTTTGCGGAATTGGCGGTTAACAAGAAGAATCTCGGGCAGGCCGAAAAAGCTCAGGCGCTGCTGACTAAGGCCGTACAGATGGCTCGCGCTAAAGGCCAGACCAAGCTTGCCAAATCCTTCGAGGACCTGGCGAACGGCCGGCCGGTTGCGGTCGTCAAGCCGGCGGGGACCGAAAACAAAGCCGAGGATCGCAAGTCAGCTTTAAAATGGGGAACCCCAAAACCGGCCCAGTCTACGGCTCTTCCTTTAGAGCCCGCTAAGAAGGAAACTAAAAAGCCCGAGTCGGAACCCCCCAAGGTTTTAGAGGCCTCCGCACCCAAACAACAAACCAACCCTTCCGCTGTGGTGGCCTCCAGCGAAAAAGAACGGCCTGTGCGGATTCAACTCGAGAATCGCGCTCCTCAAGCTACTGAAAAGCAGCCTCTTAATCAGAATGTAGCCCAGGCGTCGGCTCCAGCAGCCCAGAAGACTACCCTCCCGAGCGCCCCCGAAATTCCCGTCGGAACCTTGAAACCCGCCGGAAGCGACAGCGCAATTCTAGCGACCCCGAATTCCACATCTATGGCCGGCGTCGGCCTGGGACCAGCCGCGTGGACCTCCGGAGACCCTAAGGCAAAGGAAGTCAGCACGGTCAAGCCGGCATCTCCGGTTCAAGAGAATAAGACTTCCGCCGGAGACCAAGTTAAAGCTCCGGAGCTAGACACCCCTAAGGCCCCGAACGGCCCGACTGCCCGTCCCAAAGGCGCTTACAGCAAGGCCATAGCCAAGGATTTGACGGACCTCAGGAAATACCGGGAGAGCAATAACGAAACGGCCATGATAACGCTTTTGGAGAAACTGGCCGATAGATATTCTCGCGCTAAAGATTTGGATAAAGCCCAATATGCCTTGGCCGCGGCGCTCGCTTTTCGCGAAAAACTTGAAATCTACGGTGGCCTGGAATCCGTTTTCAAGAAAAGCGGGTTCATAAAAGAGCAGGCTGGTGATCTTTCAGGAGCCATTGAGGATTTTTCGAGGGCTGCGGCCATCATGAAAGAAAAGACGACTGAAAAAGAGATTGCGGAGAGCGAAGATGAAGCCAAGAAACTGGCGGGCGCCCTTGGGGTTGACGGAAATTCTCTGATCCAAGGTTTTCATCAACTGTGGAAGGCGCGAGTCACCGGGGAAAACGAGGTTGAGACAGAGGCCCTTTACCACATCGCCAGAGTATATGACCGGGCCAACCGGCCAAACGAAGCCCTGGTCTATTACGAGCGTTCTGCGGCCTCCATGATGGCTGATAAGGCGCGTGTATATGAAAAAATGGGCAAAGGGGAACAGGCCCAACAAGCTTACGAACAGGCTATGGAATCGTTCAAGAAATATGACTATCCCAAGTATTTGGACATGAAAAAGAAAAGGCAGGGCGCCAAGAAGGCGTCAGCAGAGGTCTTGCCCAAGCCGAGTAATTAGTAGATCCCAAGAAATTATCGCCGTGGTGAAACTTCTTTCGAGAAGTTTTGCTCCAATTCTACCAACCCACCGATATGACGATAGGTAGGGGCTGCCGTGCCGGACATGAGGCGCAAAGGATCTGCATGTTGCTAAGAATTTTCACAAGCGGTTGGTTTGCCGCACTTATGGTGGCCGCAGCCGCGGGGGCTCTGGGAGTTCTCTATTTGGATGGAAAAACTAATGAAGCGCTGGTGGGATGCGGGCTGCTCACTGTTGCTGTTATATTAATACTACTTGGGGGAAGCTCATCCAAGAATTCCGACCATGACATGGGGCCGCGCAATCCGAAACGCTAACGCGATTTAACAGGTTAGCGGGAAACTCCTTCCTGCGACCCCGCGAAACGCGGGGCTCTGACCCTTTTCAATAAACCTCCTAATATATTAATCCGTTAGACGATTCCAGCCGCGGGACGGCAGATCCTTACTGCGATTCGGGCTAACGCTACGTTCGTAGGCGCCTGGGATGGCGCGGCGCATGTTATAGTCGTCCTGTTTGAGCTTCGCAGGGGACTTAAAGTATTGCTTGAGAGGTACGAACCTTAACGATGTCATTGCGAGGAGCAAAGCGACGAAACAATCCTCCCGGTTATTTGGGATTAGAGATTGCTTCGCTGCGCTCGCAATGACAACTTTGTCGCTCTGCTCATGTGAAAAACGCCGGCAATTTTCAACGCGGAGCACTATAACGCAATAGTTGGAGGTTTTTGAGGCGGCGTCCGGGAGGAAGCTTTTTGCACAAGAAAGTTTTCTCCCGGCGCGACTTAAAGAAGGAGCGCTTGGTCCCTTGAGCGGCCATCAGACATTACGGTAGGCGGTCTTTCGCAAAACCCTCAAGGGCTTGTCACCTGGTACGAGTAGTTGAATTTGAGTCCGTTGCACCCATCCGAACACACTCGATTTCCATACGCTTTGCAAGCGAGATCCGCTTCAAATCCTATGTCCGGGGTCTTGTCCACCGGGATGACAAAGGCAAAATTGCCGATTGTATTGTCCTGAAGACAACGACACGTTACGTGACATTTTGTCCAGACCTGCTCGGCCGCAACACAGGGGACCAGTCCCACTGAAATGCCCAACATCAAAAAAACCATTAAGATTGCTTTAGACTGCCGCATTGGGATCACCTATTGACTTGATCTGCCGCACCGCCCCTTGGCGCCATCAAAATGGGCACGGAATCATGTATCTCGAAGTTCTTACACAAACGGACCCACATTGTCCACAATCTCTTTTGTTGCGTTTCTCCAATGCGGGACGCTGTTGCTCTGCAGGTCAATATAACATGACCGGAATTGATTTTCCAAAAGATCTGATAGAAGCGGTGAACGTGATTGTCGAAAAGTCCACGGCAGGCGATTGAAAAGGAAAATCATGGCAAGACCGGCCCGCGGCAAGATTGTCGCGGGAATGAAACGCGGCCGGCGTATATCAAAAAACTTGAGTTATTTGATATAACAGTGATATAATACAATAAGTAATTGGAGGTTTTCATGCTAAAGTCATTTATAAAGTTATCCTGCGCGGTCCTGGTTTTCGGCTTGTCGGCATCGAACGCTCTGGCTTTCGGCGAGGACATCCTGGCGGCTTCAGGACAATATACGTTCTTTATTAGGCCTAAATGCGGACCAAATGTAACATATTACCAAAGAATGGTCCCCTGCGTGGTCAATGAAACCGTGATCGCGCCGACTCCAGTGATGGATCGATATCCGGTCCCGGCGCCTGATTTCAGGAAGCAGGCCGTTACCAGAAACGAGGTTCCTGTCGGGTGCGCACAGGGAGCTTCGGATTGTGTGGACTGTTATCCCAAGTCTAGAAGAACCACCGCATACAATGACGCCCTTTTCCCTGGAGCGATTCCGGCAAATATCCGCAGCGTGATCCCGGTTCCCCGACAGGTAACGAAGAGGGTAATGCTGCCCCAATGGTTCGCCGTTTATGATGAGCCCAAAGGTCCCGTGAGAAAGGTTCATTAGGAGTGGCTTGCGCCTCGCTTCCACCAAGGGTCATCCAATTTGTTGCAATTCCGGCTTGACCATGCTAAGGTCATCCGCTTAAACACTTTAACATCGGAGACCTGCATGAACCTCAGCGAGATGGTGGATCGCTTTGCTACAGATTTGCCGGACCATCCTGCCTTGGTAATTGAAGATAGGATAATAACCTACTCCCAGTTCCTGAGCTCCACAAACAAGCTTGCCAATGCTTTTACCAAAGCCGGACTTTCCAAGGGAGACAGAGTAATCATTCTCATGGGCAACAGGCCCGAGCTCGTCACCGCTTACTTCGCATGCCTGAGGATGGGCGCGATAGCAGTGACATTGAACCCCCTTGCGACAGTACACGAATTGACCCATTATTTCGCTGAGTGCAAACCCTCCGCTGTGGTTTGCACTTCTGACCAGATCCCCAAGATTGACGCGATAAGAAGCGCTTACGACGCCCTGAAGGCGGTTTTCTCCACCGAATCCACCGATGGAGCCGTTGCGCTGCAGGAAGTTGAAAATGACTTCTCCGCGCAATTCAAAGCTCTCGACCTCAGCCCGGATGATCCGGCCGTAATAATCTTTACGGCGGGCCTGCTGGGCACAGCCTTGGGCGCCACCCTTTCACACCGCAATCTGGACAACAACTCCAACATGCTGCGCGATACGTGCAAAGGTGGGCCTCACGACCGCGGATTGGCCCTGATTCCGCTCTTTCACGCGTTCGGCGCCGCAGTGAACATGCTCAATGTAATCAAATGCGGCGGGACCGTCTACCTGGTGGAGAAAGTCGACTTTCCCAAGATGGTCCCCTGGCTTCAGAACGCGCAGATCACTTTTTCCGGCATGGTGCCGATGGTCTATTACGGGTTACTCTACCATCCTTCGTGCAAGAATCTTGATCTGACCAGCATGAAAATAAGCATTAGCGGCGGAGCGGCCCTTTCCAGAGAGATTTACGACAATTTTACCGAGCGGTTCAACATAGACGTGTTTCAGGGATACGGGCTTACTGAAGCGTCGCCGGTTGTGTCGTGGAACAATATCAATATAAAGAACAAACCTGACACCGTGGGAAAACCGATCGCGGAAGTCTCAGTTCAGGTCCATGATGCGGATGGGAAACCTTTGCCTCCCAATGTTGAAGGGGAGGTAGTCGTGCAAGGACCCAACGTAATGCTCGGGTATTTCGGGAGACCCGCCGATACGGAGACGGTAATACGCACGGGATGGTTGGACACGGGCGATTTGGGGTACCTCGACGAAGACGGTTACATTAGGCTGACCGGCTTGAAGAAAGACTTGATAATAACCGCGGGATTCAATGTATATTGTCAAGAGGTCGAGGAAATAATCATCCGACACCCCCAGGTGGCCGACGTGGCTCTGGTTGGGGTTCCCGACCTTATGCGCGGCCAGGTGATCGAAGCGTTGGTGACCCCGGAAGCTGGACAGAATCCAGGAGAACGGGATATTATCAGGTTTTGCAGGGAATACCTGTCAAAGTACAAATGCCCTCGCAAAGTGACTTTCGTAAAGCAGATTATTCGGGATGCGAACGGAAAGCCGGCGTCGTGGAGTTAGAATCCCGAGAATAAATGGCCGAATCCCCCTGCGCAAATGTCACGCTTTGTGGAATTGATATGAATCCCTATGACCGGTCGTTGCGACGTAGGATGGAAGGAACCGTCGCGTTGTCATCACTTGATTAGGAGTTCTTGAGAGAAAGGCCGGAACGCGCGCATTTGCACGGAGTTGCCGTCCGCCGGCACTTTCATACGAAGCCCCGCAACGGAGGAGGGGGAGGATGCCTTTGAGCCGGAAATTCTCTGATCTTGTCCGGCCTGAGGGTCTCCACAACGGTCCGGAATTCAGGAAAAGGGTGGAGTTGCTGATGCTCCTCCGCCTCATGGTGACCACCCTACTTTTGGCCACCACGATTTTCTTTCAGTTGCGCGAGACCGGCGACTTCCTCGTTCACCCAGCAATTCCCCTATACGTTCTAATCGCCACCACGTTTTTACTGAGTATAATTTACGCCTTTTCCTTGCCTTTTCTACCCGATCTTTGGGGGTTTTCCTTTTTCCAGGTGATGCTGGACCTGATTTACGCCACGGTGCTGATCCACTTCACCGGCGGAGCATCCAGCGTTTTTACTATTTTGTATTTGTTCCCGATTATCACTTCCGGCATACTGCATTTCAGACAAGGCGCGTTGATCACGGCATCTGTGGCTTGTCTGTTGTTCGGGCTGTTGATCAATTCGGAATTTTACGGATTGATTCCCTCTGCGGATTGGCCATGGGTAAGTCCCTGGAGCAAAAACACGGCCGGGTACTTACTTTGGATACTAATTGTCCACTTTACCGTCTTTTTTCTTATGGCAATAATGTCCAGTTCCCTGGCTGAGCAGCTTCAACGCGCAAAGACCTCTCTTCATTTAACTGAAAGTCACTTTAAGAATTTATCCGAGCTGCATCGCAGCATAGTGAAGTCCATTCCCAGTGGGATAATGACCGCCGACCAAAACGATCTCATCATTTTTTTAAATGACGCCGGAGAGTTGTTGTTGGATATGAAATCGGAGCAGTTGATTGGAACGCCGATTTCGGTCGTGTTCCCGGTAATCAGTGACAGTGTCTCCAAAAGTAGTGTCAGACGGGAGACATTCCTTACCACAAAAGAGGTTGGCGGTGAGACGAGGAATTTCGACTTGACCGTATCGGATCTCAAAGCTAAGGACCGTGTCCCCCGCGGTCGCCTTGTGGTTTTCCAGGATGTGACTCAGATACGGAAGATGGAGGAACGAGTCAAATTGAGCGAAAAGCAGGCGGCTTTTGTTAGAATCGCGGCAGGAATGGCCCACGAGGTCCGAAATCCTTTGGCCGCCCTGAGAGGAGCAACAGAATTGCTGCTCCAAAGCGGCGGCGCTCCTTCGTCTGTG
This sequence comes from uncultured delta proteobacterium, assembly GCA_963747865.1. Lineage (GTDB taxonomy): Bacteria > Desulfobacterota > Desulfomonilia > Desulfomonilales > Desulfomonilaceae > JBBSBY01. Next base: position 67,551 of record CAVVHK010000026.1, read on the forward strand.
GACAAGAAATTACTCGGTATTGTCATTCGAGAGTCCGACCGATTGAATGCCCTGCTGGGTGATTTTCTCTTGACCGTGGGCAGCCACTCGCCCATCAAATCAAGGGTTTCTGCTCACTGCTTTGGTTGATGAAACAGTAGATCTTTTTGGCAAAGACCCGAGGTTGTCCAACCACACAGTCTTGGAGACTCTGGTGAACAAAGGTATTGAAGTGGAAGGCGACGCGGCTCGACTGAAGCAAGCGTTGTGGAACTTGCTGAACAATGCTCTGGAAGCCTCCGCGGGGACCGGGAGAATTAGAATCACCTTGACCGCCGATTATGATAACCAAATGGCGGTATTGAAGGTCCAAGACTTCGGATGCGGTGTTCCTCCCGAGATGACGGACCGAATATTTGAGCCCTTCACCACCACCAAAGATAGGGGGACGGGGTTGGGCCTATCAATGGTGCTCAGTGTTGTGCGAGAGCACAATGGAACGATTGAAATGGAGAGCCCGCCCGGATCGGGCACCACTTTCACCGTACGGCTTCCCCTAGCGGATGCCGAAACGACCAAGGAGGCGTCCTGAAATGACCGACCGACTCCTGGTGGTTGACGACGAACCGAGCATGCGTGAATTCCTGGAGATCATGCTGACTCAAGAAGGTTACGAGGTCCGCATGGCGGCTACCGGAGAAGAGGGCCTTAAGACTTACAAGGCGAACGAGGCGGATTTGATCCTGACCGACGTGAAAATGCCGGGAATGAGCGGTTTGGACCTCATAAAAGAAATTCACGCCATCGATCCGCTGGTGCCCATCATAGCGATAACCGCGTACGCTTCCGCTGATGACGCTATGCGCGCTGTTCGCGAGGGAGCTTACGACTATCTCTCAAAGCCCTTTCAGATCGACGATTTGAGAATCATAATTCGCAACGCGCTCGAAGCCAGAAAGTTGCGCCGGGAGAACATTGAGCTTAAGAGATCCCGGGATGAAAGGTTCAGATTTGGAGAAATAATAGGCAAATCGGCTGAGATGCACGAAATATTCAATATGATTTCCAAGATCGCCCCCACAAAGGCCGGAGTTCTGATACTGGGAGAGTCGGGCACGGGTAAAGAATTGATAGCTCGGGCGATACATTACAATTCCCAAAGAGCGGACAAGCCGTTTATTACCGTCAATTGCACAGCGATTCCGGAAACGCTTCTCGAATCGGAGATGTTCGGCCATGTGAAAGGGTCGTTCACCGGAGCCGTTTCAAACAAACCGGGGCTTGTTGAGGCAGCGCACACTGGCACGTTGTTCCTGGACGAAATAGGCGAAATCCCTCTGTCTATCCAGGCAAAGTTGTTGCGGTTCCTTCAAGAGAAGGAATTCAGGCGCGTGGGAGACACTGACGACAAGAAGGTCGATGTCCGCGTAATAGCGGCTACCAACAAGCAGTTGGAAAAAGAGATGGAAAAGGGAACCTTCAGGGAGGATTTGTATTATAGGCTAAATATTATCCGAATTCGGATTCCGCCTTTGAGAGAGCGGGAAGCGGACATTCCCCTCCTGGTTGACCATTTCTTGAAGAAATTCAGCGCCGAACAGGGCAAGAGCATTCACAAGGTGTCTTCTCTGGTGATGCGTGTTCTGTGCAATCACACTTACCCGGGTAACATTCGGGAGCTTGAAAACATAATTGAACGTTGTGTCACGCTTGAGCAATCCGACCAGTTGACTGCGGAGAATCTTCCGCCGAAGTTGACGGAACGCTGCGCAACCGGTTCTGAAGCCGAAATGGAAATCCCACCCGACGGTATCGACCTAAACCGCGCGGTTGAAACCGTGGAGCGCAAACTCATCAACAGAGCCCTGGAGATGACTGCGGGAAACAGATCAAAAGCGGCCAAATTGCTGGGCATATCCTTTCGCTCGCTGAGGTACCGCTTGCTCAAACTGGGCATGGACACTGACGGATCGGAAAGCCAAACCGGAGGGTAAGCATGCGCCAAGCAGGGGAGATGGCTCCGCTGCGCACGCAAGGATAAGGCGGAATGCTGTTGCGAGGAGTGAAACGGCGAAACAATCTCCAAATCCGCCACTCATCATAGAATGCTTACGCGTTAGGCGCGTCCGAAACCGCGAGGCGCCGGAATAAAAAGCCAAATCTATGGAAATTGCCTTATGAAACAGTATGCGATAATTCTCGCCGCGGACATGGAGACTCCTGAGCAGGTATTGGATATCTGCGCTAAAGTCGGTCCAGTCGTTGATGGAATAAAGATTGGTATGGGAACGGTCCTGGAGGCAGGGAAAACAATCTTGCGGAAAGTTCGGGACACAATTCAGGACAAGCCGTTGCTGCTGGACCTGAAGATTGCGGACATAGGCTTCTTCTCCGGAAGCGGTTGGCAGGGCACCAATGGAAAGATCATTGCGAGCGTTTCCGGCGTGGGGGTCACACATGTCACCGTGCATGCCTTTCCCGGACCCACTTCGGTAGCTGAATCTTTATCAGTGGCCCACGATCACGGCATGAAGGCGCTGTTGCTGCCCCTGATGAGCCATGCCGGGGCAGGTCTGTTCTTCTCCGGGAGTCTGACCAATAGCCGAATCGCCGACGAGGCTTCAAGAGCAGGCCTTACTCTGAATTTACCGGACCGTCCCGTGACCGACGTGACTGAAGGTATTCTGGCAATCGGAGAGGCGCTGGGCGCGGACGGCTACATCGGCCCGGCCACCAGACCTGAAGATCTTAAACGTTACCGAGCCATGACGGACAAGGCCATTTGGTGTCCGGGTTTCGGCAGGCAGGACCGACAAGGAAGATCTCTTGAACAACAGTTCAGGGATTGGGCTTCCATCGTAGGGGAACGGTCTGCGGCCATAGTGGGGTCAGCGATTTTTGGAGCGCCCGATCCGATCGCTGCAGCCCGGGAGATTGTCGAAATCCGGGACCGAGCGGTATCACGGTAGTAATTTACCGGGAACCCCCTTTTTTGCTAATAACGTTCGATTTCTTGTTTTCACGATAAGAAATTCGCCTCACATCGCTGTAACCTACGGTTACTACGACATTAAGGGTCATTAGGTTTGTGCGAATCCAAAAGCCGAACCCCCTAAATCCCCATTATCAGTGGGACTTCCTGATCCCCTCTGATAAGGGGGGCAAGGGGGGTTGGCTTTTGGTTGCGGCCGCAGGCCGCGTTTTGCAAAAAGTGGTTTCCCGGATCCTTACCCAAAAACTCCTAATATATTATTTGGTTACATGGTCGAAACAGCGCTTCGAGCAGATCGCTCAGCGCTTTGTGCCGACTCAAGGCTGACAGACTCCTTGATGGGACATTGGCCCGACTCCGGCGAGGTCCTCATACCTTGCCTTTGTCTCTCGTGAAAGCGGCCAATCGCCGCACTGATTCAGCGTCGCCCAAACAGGAATACGCATTGATGGTTTCGATCCTCAATGCGTCGTCCAGAGTGCGGCCTATTATGTCCAGAACGGTTTCTTTGGCGGATCGGACGGCCTGGCGGCTGTTTCGTAAGATCATATTCGCGTATGCTTCGGCGGTGGTCATTAATTCGCCGTGAGGCGTAATCCTGGTGGCGAGCCCCATCCGAAAGGCTTCGTCAGCGTCAATCTCTCTGCCTGTGAGCGTGAGATCCAGCGCAACGCCGACTCCCGCGATGGCCACCAGCCTGACCAGACCCCCGTCCCCTTGATGCAGCCCGTGACGCACCTCGAAGACCCCGAACCTGGCGTTTTCAGACACGATTCTGATGTCGCAGGCTAGAGCCAGCTCAAATCCTCCGCCTATGGCGTACCCGTTTACCGCGGCTATTGTCGGCTTCGGCATCCAGTGCAAGCCTCTGGTGATACCGCCGGCTATGCCCTGGGCGACATTTCTACGAATATCCAGCATGTTGGCGGAGGCCCACTTCGGGACAAATGTCTTCAGGTCCGCCCCCGCGCAGAAGGCTTTTCCGGAGCCGGTTATTATCGCCACTTCAACCGCCTCGTCGGACTTGAAGTCATCCCATATTCGTGAGAGTTCAGCGTTTAGGTCGTCATCCAAGGCGTTCAACGATTCCGGTCTGTTGAGCGTGATGTAGGCGATTCTCTCTCTTTTCTGATACAGAACCTTTTGCATTTTGCCTCCTTGCTTTTTCCCGGCCGGATGCTTCAACATGTTGTGTATACATGTAGAGCGACTCTCGGCTCGCGGGCGACACATTTCGAGATTGTCACGTCGCTTCACTCTGCGTAGGCAGGTGGTCATGTCATTGCCGGCCGCACACATGTCAAATTCGTTGATATTGCGCCCGTTGAGGTGTATTAATTACTGTTATCAGCGAATTAAATCCTGTATTCATTTCTTAAATAAACCAAAACAGGACGGATCCTGTGTCAAACGCAACATCTTATCGACTGTTGGAGCGCACCGGCCTTCAGTACATAGTGCTGGAGAACGTTAGCTTCGACGAAAAATTGCTGAACGAATCTCTCGCCTTTTGCAGACGCGCGGCACAGGGAAGCGAATCCCGGTCGACAAATTCTTTCCTCAACTCATCGTGCCTTCCATGAAAGGCGGCGAAGTTGTTGACAGCCAGGGCAATCCTATTGCGGCGGATGAATTGTTTGAAGTGCAGGTCCTCAACGCAATAGAGTATTTTATAGATAGATGGCTCCCCTTGCCATACTCAGCCATTCGCCAGAAACAGCGGCTCTCACGAAATCGAGAGCAACGATTGGGTAAGGTTATATTATACCCGAAGCCATTCCCAAAGCATCTACGGGTTTAAATACGATATTGTCCTGTGTGTCGATACTCAACTGGCCCGATCGGGAACCAATCGTGAGTTTTGCCCACTGCTGGCCAAATATGCCAACCGGCCTATTACCCTATTCGCCAGGAGCGCCGCGTTCTGGAATTCAACCACATTAAAAGCGTGGGTAGCGAAAGCTGGGGCCGGACTGAAAACCGCCAACTCCATGGACATTTACCCTGCGTTTTCCCACTTCCTGGTGTTACTTAAAGCGCTCGCCAAGGTACTACCCTCCATTGAGATCGTGGACGCCGTGGGCCAGCCCTTGGATGTTCACCTGTTTCTGGACGTGGGTAATTCGCGAACCTGTGGCATAGTGGTTGAGAACCGGACCGGGGAGCTTTTGCAGCCTGAAACCGCTTTTGAAAAGCTTCAGATAAGGGATCCGCGAATCCCCACCAGAGTTTCGGACAAGCCGTTTGAAACACGATGCGTTTTCATGCCTTCTCCGTTTGACAGCAATTATTATGAGGCCGCCTGGACGCCCAATTTCAAGACTCCCTCCATATTACACGTAGGAGACACAGTCAGGCATCTCATGTCCGAATATAACCCGTCCACACAACTATTCGGCAGATCCACCCTGTCCTCTCCCAAGAGATACCTATGGTCGGAAGCCGCTAACCCTTCGCCGTGGTATTTTGCCATAACCCCCGCGGATGGCGGAATACCGGTTATAAAGGGCGATATCCTCGCGGACATAACGGAGGACGGAAACCCCAAATGGAAAAGTTCGGCCGCCCTGCCCATTGAACCCAATTATTCTCACAGTGCGATGATGACTTTTTTCATCCTGGAAATACTCTCCCAGACTGTCAGTTTCATAAACTCGTCCGAGTACAGAAGCAAAAAGGCGGAGCAACTCTCGAAACGGACTTTGAAATCGATCATTTTGACGACACCGAATGGGATGGTGGCTGCTGAAAGAAGGCTGTACCTTAAATCGGGTCGTGAATGCGGTCGATCTGTTCTGGAAATTTTACGAACTGCCCGAAAACAGCAAACCAGAGGTGCACTTGGGATTCGATGAGGCCTCTTGCGCGCAGTTGGTCTATCTGTATTCGGTGATAAGGGAAAAACTAAAGGACAATTCGGGGCCCTTCTTTAATATCATGGGCCGGGATCGCTGCGTCGCAGACAAGAAAGGCTCAAACAAGACGGTTAGGATCGCCAGTATAGACATCGGCGGGGGCACTAGTGATTTGATGATAACCGAGTACAGGAATACCTCTTCCTCTGACGCCGTGACGCGGCTGGAAGCCAAATCCCTGTTCCAGGAAGGGGTTTCGGTGGCCGGTGACGACGTAGTGCGGAATCTCATCCGAGAGGCGCTTTTGCCGAGTTTCACGAAGTGGGCGGCTGCGACCTACGGTCCGGAAGAGATTAGAATCGAGCACCTGGAGACCTTCTTGGGCGTTCCACACTACAAAAACCAACCTCAATACGTGGAGCTCAAAAAGCGATTTATCGATACGGTCATGATTCCCCTTGCGCACAAGTTTCTTGAGCACGCGCAATCCAAGACCGGTCCTGACGTAATAACAAAAGAATTCGTAGAGATTGAGTTTAGTCCGGCGCCCCAAGAAAGCCTGAAGAGGTTTTTCACCGAGACATTAAGCGAAATTATCGGACGGGGAATCTTCCCCACCTTGGACGAGACCAAGTGGGAGATGGACAGATGGGCTGTCAATGACGTCATATATAACACGTTGTACCAGACTCTGAGGATCTTTTCCGAGGTCATAGTGCATTACGACTGCGACCTAATTTTACTGGCGGGCAAAATGTCGGCCTTGCCGGAAGTAAGGGATATCCTAGTTGATTACTGTCCCGTTCCGCCGCACCGAATCGTATCTCTTTCAGATTTTGAAGCGGGCAAGTGGTATCCTTTTGATCTCGAACGGGACTGCATCAAAGACGCTAAGACCACGGTGGTAGTTGGAGCCGCTCTCTGGTTTTTTGGTGAGAACCTCAGAGCCCTCAGGAACTTGGGCCTCACTTCCAACAGAGAGCTCATCGACAAAGGCACGATTTTCATAGGCCAAATCCAAAACCGGCAAGTAAAAAACAAAGATCTCGTGTTCCCAAAAGGCGCCAAGAACCTGTTTCTTGTCGGAAGGACGTATCTAGGGGCTAGACGAATCAATTGCGAAGACGGCCACGCAAATATTCTTTACGAAGTGGCTTTCGGCGGAACAAACGATTACGAGACCCCGATAAGCGTTATCCTCCGTCAGGACCCGCGAGACAAGAGCGATATCAAAATAGTTCAGGCCGTCGACGCTAAGGGCAGGGACGTCAAGAACCTAAAAATCTCCTTGCGGACGTTGGAGGAAGACTTGTACTGGTTGGATCAAGGCTCTTTGTGACAAATGAACGGGTCGAGTGTGGATGCGTTTTCGCCTGGATAGCTTAGTACTGGTTTTCTTAAATTCGGTCGCAGAGTCTTGTAGGATGAGTCGCCTTCCACGAACCGCATCGTTCGAGATCTTTTCTCGACAGACGCGCTCCTCTTCAGGCGCCATAATCTACGGGAACGAGATATGCCCCAACCAGGCGACACTGCATTTACGAAAACGACTACTTATTACTGGTGTTCTTAAGTACGGTCGCTGATTCTTATAGGATGCCGCGTAGGGGCGGGGTTCATCCCCGCCCGCCATCTACCACAGGAACTGTTTCCAACATGGCCATGCAAAAGAACCGGACCATGTATAGTAAGAGGCCTGATCCACTAACCCAGCGCATGCCGGGTTCCGCCGGACGCATGGAGCGTATGTGTTCAGGCATTCCTCCTTTATCAGGGCATGGTCATGGCAGTTGTGACGTGGCAGGTGTAAAACTCACCCCTACCGGGTCAACGCGGGCTCCGCATAGCGGTCAAATCCGCAACCGTACTTAAGAAACGGACCACTAAACTATAAATCCCACGCCCGGCGGCCGGCTTTCAGGAGACCATCATGAGCAACGGTTTTAAATGGGAAGACGAGGAATTTCAGATCGGCCCTGAGCCTGTTTCCGAAAAATCTCCCAAAGAGCCGGAAGCCCCCTCGATAGAGAGCACATCCAGACCGCCGGCGGATCCCAACGCGCAGAGACCGACCGGTTCAACGCTTCTCGCTCCCGCAAGTGACGCCGCTCGGACTGTCCAGTTGGCGCTGAACTTCCTCAACCAGACATTTGGGGAAAAATGGGCTGAGAAGGCTGCCAAACAGTTCAAAGACTCCAATCAGCTCAAGTCAAAAATTGACGATCTGAACAAAAGCATAGCCGACGCAAATCAGCAAATCAAACAGAAGGATAAGGATTACCGGGCCGCTCGTGCCGAAAAGGCAGAGATTGCTCGTCTGAAAGATGAATTGGAACTTAAACTCCAGCAGGTCGAACAGGAGCGAAGTTATTGGCAGCAAGGGCTGCGACAAGCGGAGGCGGGCGCGAAACACGAACTTTTTTCGGGCATGGAGGAGGCCTTTGGCGCGTCCTCAGAACTGTATAAGTTTGTAAGTTCCCTTGATCCCGATTCGGCCACTAGAGTCGGGTACGCTTGCGCATTTTCTTTGCCCAAAATCGGAATGATGGGGAGGCCCGAAATTAACGCAGCTCCATCGTTGCCCGTAATCAGCGCTTTGGCCAATAAATTCTTGGAGAACGTGCGAAACATGGACGGCCCGGAACGCTTCAAGCTCCTAACTCTGGTGGCGGATCATTTGTCCGGAATAAATCCGACCATGTACGCCTTTTCCAACGAGGAAGGCCAGCTTTTCCACCCTGATAGACACGCTTTGAAAGCAGGTCAAACGGCCTCTCTGGGAGCAAGGATTTCCAGGATTGGATCGTTCCTGGTATTCAATAACAAGACAAAACAAATCATCCAGAAAGCTGAAGTGACGATCCAGTCTGGAGGCGACGAATGAATCAAACGCTTATCAGGCAGAAATTGACCAATTACGCCGCGCTGGTTCAGGGCGGGCAACCCTTGTTTTACTACCCGGCAGTGGTGGATTACGTAAAGAACCTGCGTGGATTCGACTGTATTCTTCCTGAAGGGCGTGTCGAAGTCGGTGAAAGGTCCTCTCCGAGAGAGATCATATGGAATGTGGATTCGGGTGGGGACTTGCGACCTTTCAAAGAGTTGTCTGACGCCGAACAAATCAGGGTGCGCAGTAAGGTCGACGCCGCCGTGAAAATGTTGCACAGTGAGGCGAAACGGCTAAAGGAGGATGAATCGAAGTCCAAAAGGGATCTGGGTCAACTCCTCGAAAAGATAGATACGCCCCCGGATGATTTTATTTACATGCTTGACGGAAAGCCCGTGATTACCGGATGGGGTCTGGTGGAAGAAGGTCCGGAACCCAGAATGGAGACAACGGATCTGTCGTATGGACCGCCCAAGCCACCGCCAATCATACCTGTCCAAGCGCCCGACAAAACCAATCTTACCCCTGAGTCGGAGCCTTTCAGGCGTGGGCCAATGGCCGCAATCCCCCCACTTGCCAGGCTTGAAGACAAGGAACCGCCCAAGAGCCGATGGCTTCTGTGGGCTCTGCTGGCCGTCCTACTCTTGCTCCTATTAGCGGCGCTACTGTGGCATTTTCTTGCGCCTGAATCTCCCGAGCCCCCTCCAAAACCGCCGGTCCAACAGCCTAAGGTGGAAACTAAACCCCCGGAAGCGCCAATCAAGTCAACCGAGCCAAAAGGAACCGGAACTATACAGGTGACGCGTGAAGATAAGGACTCAAGAAGGGCTGAAATATCGGCTGTTCCCCACGGAATAGAAAATACCGATGAAAAGCCGGCCGAAAAGACAAAGGTTTTGGACAAGAAGACCAACATTTACTACAAAGTCCCCGAAGAGACCAAATGGTGGACAGACAACACCATTGTCTGGGATTCAACCTTGCACGAGTGGGTATGGGTAGGGCCGTACAACATTTATGATTACAGCGATATTACTCCCTATCATGAGCCGATTCCCAGCTCAGGGGCCATAGTGCAGGGCGATCCCAGGAAAATACTACAATTGACTCTCAGTCCGCCCGATACGGCGGCGGTTTGGAAGGTGAGCGTCGACCCCGACTCCTCCGCTGCGGTGCTGAGAAATCCGGATAAGCACATTGTCTTTATTTCGCCCACACGCGGTATGGAAACCATAGGCCCGACAGTCGAGCTGAGCGTCTCATTGTCACAACCCCTCAAGGCCACCGTGACGGCAAAAGATTCAAAAGGGAACACCAGCGCTTATCCTGTTTCGGTCTATGGTTCGGAGAAATAGTGATGCAAGATTACGTATTTCCTGCGCCTGAGGACTCCAAGGCGCATCTCAGAGCCGCCAATATGGTGGAATTCATTAATGATGTTTCCAAATGGGCGACACGTTCGCCCTTGCCTTCAAAAGAAAGAGAAAAGCTGTTACAGCGTCTCGCCAAGTATAATAAGGCCGCGGAAAGCATAACCAAGGTTTCTCAACATCCGATGACTTTGGGTGTTTTCGGTGAAAGCCAGTCCGGTAAATCCTATCTGGTCAACGAGTTGGCCCGGGGAGACAACGAACATCTGAGTATAATTCTCGGGAACACCACGGTCGATTTCCTGGAAAAGATAAACCCACCGGGTGGCCGGGAAAGCACGTCGCTCGTCACTAGGTTCAGCCGAATCGAGCATGACGCTCCTGACGCCGAATTCCCTATAGGAATAGGGCTGTTATCGCAGACGGACTTGCTGAAGATAATGGTCAACGGCTTTGCGTACGAGTGCGCCGATGGGCAGACCATGGTAGACTCCTCGGAATTTCAGCAGTCGCTCGAAGATTTAAGCTCCAAGCCCGACGCGCCCGAGTGTCTCCTATCAACTTATGATGTTTATGAAGTCGAGAGCTACATCGTAAACGAACTGGCAAGGCCGTATTTCACCTCCCTGTCCGAACTTGGATTTTGGGATTCCTTCCGAGAAGTGATTCTTCGAAAGAGCTTTGACATTCAGGTAGATTATTTGTCATGGCTTTGGGCAAGGACCGGAGCCGCGACCAATCTGTACAAGAAGTTGGCGGACTCCGTGAGGAAATTGAATTCCGAAAACCTATGGGTGGAAATTGCGGGCCTCCTGCCGAGAAACATGAGCATCCTGGACGTTGAGAATCTCAAAAAATACTTGCGCAGCTTTGAGGACGACACAATAAGGGTTATGACACCGGACGGTAGAAAGGCTTCGGTTTCGAGGAGCCTTTTGTGCGCTTTGACCGGAGAATTGATGCTTCAGACGCCCAAGGAAAAATCAGCTCCTTTTATGGAGTTTTGCGATATCCTGGATTTTCCCGGCGCCAGGAGCAGGGGTGCGGCTTATTCCGCTGAACAACTGGACGCTGCTCCGAAATCCCCGGAAGATATAGACTTCCTCGCTGAAGTTTTCTTGAGAGGCAAGATTGCGTACTTGTTCGATAAATACGTGGAAATTAGGGACATCAACGCCCTGGCGTTGTGCTGTCCCCCAGGGAATCCCACTGCCTTGTCCCTCCCTCAGCTCATGAGTAAGTGGATACGTTTAACCCACGGTTCAACGCCGACTGAACGGCAAAACAAGCCTGTATGCCTGTACGCTGTTTTTACCAAGTTTGATGACACACTGGTTAAGAAGGAGGGTGACAAGGACCCGTCATCTCCTGTCAGGTGGGAAAGCCGCTTGGAATCGGGTTTTGAGAAGGCCTTCGGAAAGGTTGGCAGGAGCAGCCTGGAAAACTGGACCGTGAAATGGGATGTAAGAGGACCTTTCGCCAATTGCTTTTGGATTAGAAACCCGAATGTGGATCAGGTGATTTTCGACAAGAAAGACGATTCCGAGGTCCTCAGAGAGGGCTATGACCAATGGCTTGACTCTCTGAAACCTCATTATTTGAGCAATCCCTACGTTAAGGCTCATTTCGCGGATGTTGAGAGAAGTTGGCGCGAGGTTACCACTGCTTGCAGCACCGGGGTTCAGTATTTGATCGAATCGCTGGGCGCTGGACTACATCCCGACCAGAAAAGCTCAATGCTGAATGAGAACCTGGAGCGGATCTTCGAGAACATAGACAAGCTCACCTCTCCTTTCAGAGTGGACAACGTATCTGTGGAAAATGCCAGGCTGGAGGGGGAGCAAAGGGCCAAGGAGCTGGACGAGAGAGAATACGAAGCTCCAGTGTTCGGTCAGATTGTCCAGCGTTTCCTCATCAGGGAAAAGCAAGTTGAAATGGCGTTTGACGAAGCCTACAAGCGGGCAATTGTTCAGCCCGGCCCTACAAGTCCGGATGGCTATTCTCAACATCAGGCCAGCCCAGTGGGAGGCGGCCTGAGAAGAAGAGGACCCATGAGAATCCGCAAGGAAACGCCTGAAGGCGAGGAATCGGGCGCAGGTTCTCAGCAAGCGTACAGATTCGCTGAGTTGGTCATGAAAAAATGGGAAGCCAATCTGGCTACATTGGAAAACGATCAAAACCTGATCAATTTCAGCGGCCTAACCGCAGAATGGTTCAGGTCGGTATCTGACACTCTGGTTAAGGGCACCCAGTTGAAGGGGCCTGCCAATCTGTCCCTAGCGGATGAAATAGCGCTATTGTCCGCTGGGGCCTTGCGGTCTCCAGATCCCGGAAGTCACAAGAAGGCGCAGGCCTTTCTCGTTTCACAGCTAATAGGTAATTTTGTCAGTAAGTTGGGCAAGCAGGTACCAGTTGAAAGTCCAGCTCAATGGAGAACCTCCCGAAATCAAGGGAGAGGGATTCCCTGGGGAGCATTTCCTGAAGGAGTGGCTCATTGCCATTGTCGATTTGTATATTTCCAACGTTGCGGGATCAATTGAATCTGTTCACGCGGCAGAGGCCGGCAACAGGCTGCAAACGATGATTGAAAGCTATCAGAGCAAGATTTGGGGCTGACCGGTAACGCTTCACGGAGAACCTCTAAATAGCTTGAATAATTACTCTGATATGTGATATAATTCAACCATAGTATTATAATATGGTTTGGAGCGGTATAATGAAAAGAGCCCTATCCCTTGCCTCTGCTTTGTTTGTGCTCTGCGTTAGCGGCGTCTTGGCGGAGCCCTACACTTCTGTCAAGAATATTCCGGCAAGCGTGGATTATCCAACGGTAAGGACAAAACTATACCCGTACAAGAAAGAAAAAAGGCCTCCTATCGATTACGAATTTGAGACCGCCTTCGGCGTCAGGCGATGGCTCGGAGCCACGGGTCAGGAAAGCGACCTGGTGCAACTGACGTTAGAAGAATCTCAGGATTGGAATAAAATTTACGCCGGCTACGGGGTTCTGGGGCACGGAGAGGATGTTTTCACCGAAGAGGCCGCTCTATTCAGACATCAGACGTTGAAGAAGTAGCTTAGACCGGGTCCCCATAGCGCAAAAAAAGACGACCAAAGATCCAATCTCTCGTGGGATTGGCGTCGGAGTTAGAGTTGTCGTGGAGGGACTTTTTGCAAAAAGTCTCTCCACGAACCCTTCCCCCAAAACTCTAATTGGGGCGGCTTGCCCCAGAGTTAGTCCCTCTTGAGACACCGCAGTGTTTGCTTATCCATACTGTACAGAAGACTAAGCACTGGTTTTCGTAAATACGGTCATATATTACCGCAGGCCATCGCCAACGAAATTCGTAGCCTATTGCCCCTTCAGGGCAACTGCGACAGAATACGACACCGTATTTACGAAACCGCGTACTAACGGGCTTCGCAGCGCCTCCCATATTTCGGCTTCTTTGCACCGAAAGGGGAGCTTATTGGGTAGCCATTGACGCCGCGCCCATGGTAATTAGCCGGCCCAAAAATTCTTCCAGGCAATATGACAAATATCAGCCTTTCGTTTTCTCCCTGAACACAAGAATTGGACGAGTTGTAAGGCGGGCGAGATTGAGGGCCTCGTCGCTAATGAGTTTCAGGTACTCTAGGACGTCTATACCCGTACGCTCCGAGAACTACGAGATCATACCTGTGCACCGCCACTTCTTTGAGAATCTCCTCCACGAACTCACCTTTGGCCATCCGAGTTATAGGCTCGAAATTGAGGTCCCGTAGGATTGTAGCTCCCTTTTGTAAAGAAGTTCGGGCGAACTCGTCACTTTCTCCTTCACTCGTTTCCTGAACATGCAACAAAGTAATTTCCACTTTTTTGCCTATTAGAAGCGGGGCTACGAATTGCAAAGCCGCGTCGTCGGTTTGCGAGCCTCTATAGACTACAAGAACGCGGCGAATTTCCCGGAATTGACGCACAATGAGAACAGGCTGTTGAGCGTAGTGGAGGATCTTCGCGTGGACTGCTCCCAAAAGTAAACCTCGTACTGATGATTGTTCATGGGATCCGAGAACAAGCAGATCATAGGCCTCGGTCTGGGCGGCGTTCAATATTTCGTCAGCCGGATCTCCTCCGATTACTTCGAGAGCGCATGGGATTCCAGCAGCCAGGCAAGGTTTACACGCCTGACGAAACTTCTGTTCGACTTCCGCAACGTCGGCTTCAATTGCGTTTTCCAACCCTTCAGAGGTAAGGAATGGCGCATAGCTTTCCGCCGCAATTTCCTTCATATCCGGCGTGACGTGAAGAGCGTCCACGGTCGCGCCGCAATCCTCCAGCAAATGACACGCGTAACGCAGGCCCACAAAAGTCTCCGGGTTTTTGTCCACGGCCACTAATACTTTCATATTGAAAATCTCCCGTCCCAGATGGGCAAAAGATGGATGTAATAGTTCACCGGGAAATCTCTTTTTGCAAAAAGTGGTTTCCCTGACCCTTCCGCAAAAACTCCTAATACGTTGGTTGGTTAATTGATCCCAACCGTGCTTCGATGAGATCCCTCTGCGCTTTGTGCCGTCGCCGGCCTCATGGGGCCTTGGGATACCGCATTGGGACGCTCCAGGCATATTGACGCAATTGTTAGAGTTTTTTGAAGGAGGGTCCGGGAGGAAACCTTTTTGCACAAAAAAGTTTCCTCCCGGTGAACTCTTACCTTCTTTAAAAAAAATTCCCTCCGACGCCGTTCACCGCATCACCAACACGGAGGTCGAGCATTTGCTTACGAATCTTCCGATCCAATCTCTAGAAAAGAATTTGCTGAGCAACGATTTCTTTCCGACCCATAACGCCAGCAGGTCTTGCCCGATCTCTCCGCCGATGAAGCGCTCGAAATCGGAAATATCGGTAAGACGGGTTTTGATTTCCACATCGCTGTCGCTGTAATAGTCCCCGATTTCGATGAGGCGTGTGTATACGGCTTTGTTCATCTCGCCGTTCTGGCTGAGGCCGATCAATTCCAATTGGGCTCCATGCATGGTGACCATCTGGTTAATCATCTCGAGAGATTCCTGACTGATGTAACCTTGATCAAGACAGGCCAGGATTCTGGATACCGGCTGCTCTTCCTTTACGAGAAGAACCGAGCAATCGGCGTCGTTGACTATTTCCTGGGGCGCGGATTTAGCTGATTCCCAGGAGCAGGTCTTGCCTTTGGCGCATCCCAGAACGATCAGGTCGCTTCCTTCCGTCCGGGCTTCCGCTATGACCTCGGTTCCAGGATTTCCCACCCTCATCCTGACCTTGAAGTCCTTCCGACTGCCGCGTATGACCTTTGTATCTTCCCAGCCGCCTTCTCTCAGGGGGATCCACTCGTACCTTTCGGACTGCGTTTCATATGGGGATTCACCCTTTTCCCAACTGCCGAGAAAGACTTCTCGGTAGCGCTCGATGGCAGGGCCGGCGGGGAACTCGGAGGGCCACAGCGTGCTTCTACCGGAGCTTTTTGAAGGCGCAGCCGCATGGACACCCAATATGGTCACATCCGCCCACGTGTTCTTAGCCAGTTTAATGATCTCTTTTAGGGCATATTCACTGTAAGGATGTTCGTCCCCTGCAAACAGAATTTTCATGAGGGCTCCCCCTTCCTGTTCATCGGAATGCCAATAATGCTGAGGTCTTCACGCTATCGAGCCAGCGAAGCTCGTTGGAATCTTTCTTGACGGTCTTTTCAAGGGCGATGGCCACCAGGCCATAGTCACTGAGATCCTCGGCGTCCGCCCGGGAATTTGCCGGCTGTGTTTCGTAGACGCTGACCGTGCAGCCGGACTTGGTCAGAAGCAGTTTCGCATCATTCACCGCTTGTTTGAGGTCCTCAGCGCCTGTGGCCGGATAACTCAGGAACAAAGGCACAGCACAGTCTTTCCATATATTTTGGAATAGATTCGCCAAAGTTTGCGTTCCCTGGACATCCACACAAATGAGCAACACTTGATTGATCTTTCTCAAGGTTTTCACCAGTATCATCGGGGAAGGCATTTTCTGGCACAATTTTGTGTGGAGTTTCTTATAGATATCAGCAGGTGTCCACGGGAAGTGAGCCCCTTCCACGTACATCTCAAATCCCTCAGCTTGGACGAGCCTCAAGAGCTCAGCTTCTCTGTCGCCATAAATCACCCTGGGTTCTTTTAAGAACCGGGCAAAAGTCCATCTCCGCGGTAATCAATTCGGCGATCTCCGCCTTGCCCTGCTGCACCATTTCTTTTTCCCAAGTTCGGCTGGCCCATCCTGCTCCCCAGACAGAATCATGGGGAGAGGATTCTTTCACATAAACCGGATGGATTTCCGCATCCATCAAAGAGCCTAATTGACAAGCGAAGCGGATGGCCAGGCTTGAAACCAGATCCAGTTCGATTGACACTAAAGTCTTAATCACGTTGAATTCCTCCGTTTGTATCCATTCAGGCCGGTCGTGAGGCGGCAAGTCTCCGGCCTGCAATGCCGGGCGAACCTCGTCTGCCCGTCCGCGCCGCCCCATTGTATCTCCCGGAAGCGGCTGCAATAATGTGAGTTCAGGTGGACGGGTCCAGGGCAATGCTTGTGACTCAAAATTTCGACCTTGAGTTTCCTCTGTGGAGCAGGCTTTCCAGCCTGCCGATTTCACAGGCGAATTGACCGCAGGCTGCAAGAAACGGTCTCAAAATATTGGCGACTCGCAATTCGTACCACGATCTTTATCTGAAACATGATACTTTGCATGAGGATTATTATTCCGGTCCTCGTTATAATCTCGGAAAACGTTTGTAGGGGCGGGGTTTATCCCCGCCCGTTACTCGCTAACCTGTTAGGCGGCGGGCGGGGATAAACCCCGCCCCTACGATCACGGCACCACGATTCCCGACAATTCGAGAGTTTTGAGACAGTTTCGGAAAGCCTGCGCCACATCCAATTTCCTTAAGTCAACCGCATTGGGGGCCCAAGGAGGGCCTTTTTGCAAAACGGCCCTCGCCGATAACTCTTCCGAAATCTCTCAGGTCTTGCGACGGCTTCCAGGGCCGTAGATCTTATTGGGCTCTTATTTTCGCCTCCGCCCTACCTACGACTTCCTGGATCTCGCTCAACTTGAAGGGTTTTGCGATGAAATCGAACACTCCTTTATGAAAGGATTCCTTGGCTGTTTCCATGGTGGCGAACCCTGTAATCACTATTACTTCCGTCTCGGGCGCCCGACTCTTGGCTTCGCTCAGGAGCTGCATGCCGTCGATGCCTTTCATCTTCAAGTCGGTAATGATGATGTCGTACTTGACCTGCTTGATCTGTTCCATGGCTTCCGAGCTTTGCGTGAAGGTGTCAACTTCATATCCTTGTTTCTCCAAGGCGGGCTTCAGACGTTTGCACACAATGGGCTCATCATCCAGTACCATGATTCTCAGTTTGTTCGCATTCATCGTCTTCTCCTTACATGAGGGGTTGAACGAGGCGCCCGTGGCGATTAAAGAAGTCTTCCACGAACCTGGGGATGTCCTGATCGGATCTCAACTGGATATCCAATTGGCGCGTGAACCCGATCAACGCTCCGAGCACCTGTAGGCGCTGTCTGATCTCTTCCCGAGGCAGGTGCAGTAGTCTGGCCACGACCAAGTCCCCTTTGGTGACGGCGTTGAAATGATAATTCGAGAGAATCCGGGCCAGTACCTGGGCTCGCCTTGATCGCCTCGTCAAATCCGTCACCCCTCCCACGAATCTGAAATATATGTGGTTATGCTGCGGCTCCTCATCCATCCTCACATCGATGAGATTGAAATGGTAGCCGAGTCGAAGGTGAAGATTCATGTAGATCTTGTTGATAACCGCTAGATTAAAGCCTGCCGCCGAAGCGGCAGCTCCACTTGCGTCCCAGTTTCTGGTGAGGCTTGACATCAGGCCCTTAAAGTCTACGTCCACGGGTTCGGTGCTCCAAGTGTCCCGTTGGGAAATCCCTACCCACAGGGCCTGCAGTGGCAGGGACAAAACCTGATCTATTTTTACTTTTTCCCCGCTCGCATCCGGCGAGATACCATCCCCGAGATCGAGGATTTTCAATCCTATGGGAACGTCGGACGTTAACGTCCAGACCTTTGCCCCTCGGAAACGATGGAGAAAAGTCGGCAGATCGATGAGTTCTTGTACCGCCTTCTCATGGATAAATCTGATCATGTCATGCGCGGACTTACACCCTTCAGGAGTGAAATCCGGAGATTGGGGGTCTATAAGATTCAGTGGCGCAATTCGCTTGAGCAGGCGACGCACAAGCCGAAACTCCGGCGATTCCTCAAAGACGGTGGACTGCAACAGTTCGAACTTGATCAGCTCTTTTACCCGGCCCTCGTAAACCGTACGATGATGAGTGTCAAGCGTGATTTCCATCCCGTCACGCAGAATCTCCGTGGCTCCGTCCACACCGACAAGAGCCGGAACTCTAAATTCTCTAGCAATGGTAGCAAGGTGCCCCGCGGTTGAGCCCCGTTCCGCGATAATCGCTGAAGCTTTAGGAACCACCTGGGCCAGCCAAGGGGCTGTATAACGGCTTACCAGAACGGCCCCTTCCGGAAAAGCGCTCATTTCTTCATTGGACTGGACGGTGAACACATGGCCCGCGCCTACTCCGGCATGCGCAACCAAACCTCTGTCCTTAATAAGTATTGGATACTGAGAGCAGGACTCGCATATGTCATCCTCGGGGCGCCCAAAACCATCCGAAAAGACCAGACGCCTGCACTGCACCAGCCAGCACTGGCCCTTGGGATCCACAGCCCACTCAATCTCCTGAGGACGCTTAAAATAACGTTCCAGCGCCACAGCCCATCTTACAAGCGCGTCTATTGTTTCCTGAGACAGGCAGGACTCATTTTGCATCTCCCGGGGCAAATTTACTTCTTCTTCTCCACCGCCCGCAGCGGGTTGTACTACGGAGTCCTTTCTCGCTATGTCACGAAGCCTGACTCTGTGGGGCGGATTCTTCTCTATGACGTATCTATCCAGCGAGTTTCTGCCCTCCACCACGGTTCTTCCGAGTCCAAAGGACCCGTAAATCGCCAAGCAGTCGGGGTCTGATCGTTCGACATGGACCGTTTGCACCACCCCGCTTGCCCTACTGTGGATCATTTCCTGACACAGGACCGACATCGAGGCTTCTTCGCCGATCATGCCCATCCTGAGCCGGTAAGTAAGAGCCTCCTGGGAGTACAGGCTGGCCAGCACCCTTTTGTAAGCCTCAGGGACCTGATCGGGAAGCGTATTGAGAATGCTCTCATGGAGCCCTGCGAATGACAACTCACCGTCCTCGCCGTACGCGCTGCTTCGCACTGCCCATGTCTGTACGGGTTTTATGAGCATATTTCATGATCTCTCGGGTAAGGTCTTGAGGAATGATCCCTGCTAAAATGCTGTAACGTATTTGCCCGCACGCTTTGCTCAAGTCTTCTTTCCCCGATACCCAGGCTTCTATCCATGTGTGAATCCTATCCTGAAGGTGGTTGTATTCGAGAAAACGATGATACGCGTTATTGGTAATGACAAAACCGTTGGGGACAGGAATATGCATTCTGTGAATGATCTCGGTAAGCGTGTTAGCTTTCCCGCCCGTAAGCTCGGGGTTGTCCACCGGCGCATCTTTCAAGGCTATTACATAAGGCGCTTCCGGTAACAGGAGCCTCCCCCTCAGTTCCGCTTCCATGGGAAGAAACACGCGATCCAGACTACCGTAAAGTTCATAGTACCTATTGGAAGCGATGAGATTGAGACCTTTTACCATGCGCAGCAACAGATCCTGAAGGTCATGAATAATATCGACAAGATACTTGCGGTCGAAGATATAGTCTCCCCCGGATTTTTCGCCCAGATCCGCGATCAACTCCATGGCTTGCTGGTGATTTTCCAACAAGGCCTGAAATTGTTCAAATACTTGCGGAAAAGCCACAAGTTCCGGTTCTGTAGGGAATAACCATCCCCAGAGTTTTTTTATGCCGGGCCACACCTTAGTGCTCCGTCTCCCGAATTCGATCTCGAATTCTTCTGCGCCACATGACCGTCGGGGTCGCTTTATTTTCTCGGTAGCGACCGGCCTCAGCGTCGGTAGGGACGCCGGCCCCTACCGACTTAACTGAAGGCTGTGACCATTAATATGATATCGTACTTACGAAGTAGACCGTTAGAGACTCCTTGACGTCCATAATCCGTGATTGGAACATAGCCAAATGCTCATACGGTTCAGTGGGCGCTTTTACCCTTAAACACAACGCCCATAATCAACCCCGTCAGCAAAGCGATCACCACGGCGAATACGCCATAGAGAACAGCGTTCTTTCGAGCAAGATTAGTCAGAAATGCGGGTAGTCCTTTCATTTCTATGGGCATTTCCACAGATTGACTCTCCAGCAGCTTCCCACCGTTTAAGACAGACAAGGTTATTTGGTAGTTTCCCGGAGAAATGTTGCTGGGCAACCTGAGTTGTCCCTCAACTGTGGAGCGATTCGCGGAATTGCCGACAACTTTGAGGGAATTGGGAAATACACCGTAAAGGCCTTCACTTTCTTTGAGTTTGACCAATTGCGGAAACAGAAGGCCGGCCCCCTCCTTGGGAAGGGCTCCCTGGAACTCCACATGCTTTTGTAGCTCGCCGTAGGCCTGCCGCTCCTGTTCGCCTGACTGTGAAGCCACATCCGGAGTGCTCATAACGAGGTAGACCGAAGGCGCTCCCTCGACGGTGACTTCCCCCACGCTCATCCAAAGCCCGCCGCGACGTCCCTTCCGGAGCAGGTGAGTCTCATGAGAGGCCCCTTTCAGCTCCACCATAGCGCTTGCTCCCTTGGGAATGTCCGCGGATATCGTTAATTCCGCGCCCCGAAAATATTCTCTGATATCCAAGCTGTTCGGCATTACTCGTAGGGTGGAACTTTCAGCGAGAGCGTCAGAGGGAGCTAATAAGCACTCCAAGAATAGCCCAAGCAGCAACGCCATTAATGAAATCGCAACCGTCTTTTTCAATTTAGTGCCCTCCCTTGTATGCCAGCATCACATCAGGAGGAAGGATCAGATTGAACAGCATCTGGACCATAACAAGAAGCACGACCGAGGCAAGGATGATCTTCAACTGGTCCCCTTTAAGCCTTCGGCTTAAACGAGCGCCGAATTGCGCGCCTACGGTGGAGCCCAGCAACAGCAGGATCGCCAGTATTATATCCACAGTGAAGTTGGTCACAGCCTGCATAATGGTTACGTTAACGCACGTGAACAGTATCTGGAACAAGCTTGTGCCTACCACCACGTGCATTGGCATACGCAACATGTACACCATAACGGGGACCATAATGAATCCTCCGCCGACACCCATGATCGCGGCGAGAATTCCTACAAAGACTCCCAGTATTAGCGGGAGTATCGGGGACAAGGTAACCCCTGATTTGGGGAAGGCCATCTGCCAGGGAAGCGCTCTGACGGCCCGGTTGTAAAGGGAGGGCTTGGAAGGCTCCACCTTCTTGGACTCCACCGGTCGGCTTCTGAGGTTTTGCAAGCTCTCCACAAACATGTAGAACCCTACAACCCCCAGCATCACCACGTAGGTGATTTTTATAACGAAGTCAGCATTCCCGAGGCTCCTTAGGACCTTAATCAAATGAACGCCCGCTGTTCCTCCCAAGACTCCGCCTATAAGAAGCAGCAGGCCCATTTTCAGATCCACATTGCCCATACGATAATGCGCATACGACGCGGACGCTGATGCGGCCACAATCTGATTCGAATCGGAGGCTGCGGCCACCACCGGGGGGATGCCGACCATCATCAGCAAGGGTGTCATCAAAAAGCCTCCACCCACTCCGAACAGCCCGGAAAGGAATCCTACGATTCCGCCGAGTCCCAGTAGTATGAATACATTTACGCTGTTCCCAGCAATCGGTAGGTAAATGTTCCAACTCATACCGATCTCTCCTATGCCGAATTGTGAAGATAAAGATCAGAAACCCGTGTAATCTCCCCCGCCTTCTCGACGAGGAGGATTTCACCCTCGAATTCTTGGTGGAGGCGCTTGAGCCCGGAGGCCACTTTCGAGCCATCCTTACCACCTCTGTCCTTGGGAGCGGCCATGACGATGAACTGGACGCCGGGTTGCGACCGCGCAAATCGGATGACTTCCTCGAAGAACTTGCCCGCAGCGACAAAGATCTCCACGGCCACGCCCCTTCGCCGGCTTTCCGCCAATGCTCGATCCATCCACTCCTGGTTCATTCCGTCTGGAGTTTGCCGAGGCGCCTCTGAATGAGCCGCCTTTTTTTGCGGACTCGCCGGCGCCACAGCGATCAAGACCAGCGAAGACTCGATCCGGGCAGCCAACTCAATCCCATAGAGAATTGATGATTCAGAGGCTGCGAGAAAATCGACCGCTACTAATACTCGTTTACCCATGGCTAATCTCCACTGGGCTCTTCGTAAGCAACGGATGTGCCAAGGGGTAACTATCTGGTAACACGGAGTAAGTGGAAAAATATGGAGGAGAGCTGGAGCAAACCTTGTTTCAAAATGAAAAACGCTTTCGGGGCATAATGGTAACTTGTGGGAATTAGAAGTAAAGGAGATGTTTCAATTTGGTATGAAATAAGCCATAGACCGATCGCCGGGGAGAATAAATGCGGTCAGGCGCCCTTAATAGAACGCTGTTCCAGTTCTGGGCCCCATCTTATGCGGGCTCCGTCCTGCCGGCGCCTTTGAGCGTGACTATGAAACCGCATTTACTCCTGGTGGACTTACCGTAGAGACGATGACGATCACCGTCATTCCGGTCTCCACGTGAGAAGGTCTGAGGCGAGCTGTCAAACCGTGTATCGTCCGATCCACACCCCCTGATTTTTGTCGCTGACGTAAATATAACCGCGACGATCCACCACAACATCCTCGCTTTGAAGGACCAGCCTCCCTTCGGGAAAACGACCGTAACGCTTCGTGGGTTCCGGCGGCAAGAAGAAGCCCACTTCGCGAGGCAACCGGGGATTTGCCACGTTGTAGATTCGAAGGCCGGCATTGAAGTGGGCAATATAGAATAAATCGCCTTGCTTTTGCACGTCGGGATGATGTTGGTGATGATTGATGTTGTGCGGGCCGCACCACCCGCCGCGCGTGTGGAAATCCGAATATGGAGCGTCTTCGGGAGGTATCGGCTCTGGAAACAGGGACAGTAGAAAGGGTTTAGTGGGATCGGAAATATCGATGATTGACACGTGATGGGTCGGTCCCTTTCCGTAGGACGTATCTTCGGAACTGGCGAAAGCGATTTGTCGGTCAGGGATGGGCAATACGCTGTGGACTCCGAATCTGGAGTGAAAAGGAGGACTAAATCCTAAACTTCCGATCTGAACGGGATGCGTGACGTCGGATATGTCGAGAACCACGAGGCCTGCGGCGCCGTAAGGCAAAAATGCCAGCTTGTCGCTGATATCGGGGGGGCCATGGAGCGAAACGTCTTGGCCTCCGCTTGCGCAGAAAGCCCCGAAGAGACAACCATGTTCGCTGCGCTCTGCGTCTTCGAAGGCGCGCAATGTCGTCTCGCGTGTTTCTCCGCCGGCCGTGTGCTGCCCTGGAAGCCACCAGCGCCCGGCTTCTTTCGGATTGCCCCGGTCAGCTATATCGACGATGACGTAAATGTTGCCGCTATAACCGGGCATTCCGGCTGCAAGATGCATGTACCGACCACCGGGATATTGATTACGGTGCGTACCGGTTCCCCCTGTACGGAAGTGGGCGAGCCTTTTTGGGTTCACCGGGTCGGCGATATCCCAGATCAGGACACCCTCCTCAAAGGGCCCATTGGGATCGGTTGCGAAGTTGGGAAGGAATTTTTCCAGCGCGGTCACCATCGTATCTCCGTGCAACTCCATTTGTAGGGTGGCCGTGTTTGCGGGACCGGGAACGAAGTTCACGACCTCCGGTTTCACCGGATCGGTGACATCGACGATAGACCAGCCGTTATGCCAAAAGTGCCCCGTATAAAGATACCAACGCCCTGCGACCTCCCGGACCGCCATTTTGAACGCAGGCCTTTCTTGCATATCAGTGTAACCTACCACCTCAACGTTGCGGGCGTAGGATCCCGGGGGAATCGGTTTTGAGGCGCTGCGCGCTTTCTCCTCGGCGGACGTCTTATCGCCGGGAACGGAAGCCGCAACACCTGCAGCCACTAGACCTTTCAGCAAGTCTCGCCGCGATACCGAATCTCCTAACATGGTATCCTCCTTGAGTTTTTTCGATTCACGATTAGTCGGCAGTGAGCGCCGAACCTTGTTCATTTCAGACTCTAATTCTACGAGTGACCTAATCCGCCGTAATATTGGGGCATTGAAAATCGATCATGCAAGACGGTTAAATCGTTTCAATGTTAGCCCTTTGAGAGACTTCGGCTTTATCCTCCATATTACGGACTCTCAAACTAAGCTCGTCATTCCTCCTTGTTTGTAGTTCTTCCAACGAGCGCTCGACTTGACAAACGTGGTCATACATCTCCGTGGCTACTCGTTCAGGGTCTCTATCCCTAATCGCTTGCAGAATGCCTTCGTGGGCGGCAATCGCTTCGTCTATGAAGTCAATCCCCGGCGCGAGACGTTGCTTCGTATCCGTGAGCATGCTGTTGACAAAATGTTGAATCAGCATGAACACAGGGTTTCCGCTGCTGCGGGCGAGCGCATCGTGAAACGACATGTCGTGCGCGCAAGAGGTATCGCCTCGTCCCATGGCTTCTAGACTGCTCCGATGTATGGCCCACAGCGCATCCAAATCCTCCGGCTTCATGCGTTCAGTCGCAAGTCGGGCCAACTGGGGCTCAATAACTCTCCTCACTTCCGAGAGATCCCGAATGGAAGTGTTTTGGAAAAAGAGAAAATTTGAGATGGATTCCCTGGTAGTCTTCATGTCCACTTCGAGTACCACCGGTCCGCCGCCGGCCCCTTTGCGCACCTCCAGAAAACCCATTGCCTCCATAGCCCGTAAGGCCTCACGCAAGGTATGCTTGCTTACTCCAAAATTTTTCATGAGCGCCTTCTCGGCGGGTAGCTTGTCCCCCGGCTTGAGCGTGCCGTTTAGAATCGCTTCCCGAATTTGGGCGATGATGTCCATTGAGATTCTGTTCTGTCGAACTTCACGAAACAAATTAAAAGCCCTCTACTTTCAGATCTACGATGGTTCACGTAAACAAAAGTTTAGACCCGTTTGACGCATGGCGTCAAGTAAAAGATCAAATATTTGGCTATTTATTAGTCGCCAAATATTTATAGTATTCTCCGAGTTCCAATCGTCTATGGGCCCAGTAAGCGGGCAGCTACGTCTTGACCGCCCTAAAAGCCCGGTTCCCTATTATTCTCCCTCGAGACAAGTAGCAAACCTGGAAAACTCTCAATGGTCGTGCCAAGCAGGGATTAGCCGGAAATACCGGTAAAATGGTCAAGGAGCCTCGGGAATAGAAGCACGCCTTATTTCAAGATGAAAAGCGGTAGTGGAGCGTGCCGGTAAGGCGTTGGAATTAATTGTGAACGGGATGTTTCGATTTGGGATTGGGGAAGAGAGGGAATTCGTGGTCTGTTTCATAGATGCGGTCACGGTTGGGGTGGCATGTAACCTGAACTCGGACCCGGCCGAGAATTTCACTATTAAAAAATACCCCGTATGTTTTAATAGTCCATGTACTATTAAAGGCCCTTTTAATAACCGAGCCGGATCATGAATCGTGGTCTCGAAATTGAGAACATGGGACAGGCGGCGGGAAACATCTCACGAATCCATTCCTATCTTCAGAAGAAGCCCGTTTTGGAAATCCCTGGCGCCTCCAAGAACATCGGCATAACTCAACCGACAGTAACCGCCGCTCTAAAGAAACTTGAAGAAATCGGAATGGTAAGGGAGATTACCGGCAAAGCCAGGGACAGGGTGTATGTGTATAATGAATACCTCGATATTCTTGGGGAGGGAACTCAGCCCTTATGACTTGATTGGATGTTATCTGCTCTTCCATTATTGTATGATGGGTTTCGCTTCGCTCAACACTTCCTATAGGGCTATGTGACGAATTCCGTTTGATACCAACGCCCATGGCGTAGGGCGCCACAACGAACAATGAAAATCCCACGCACGGGAATTTTCATAGAAATTCGCTTTCCAACGAGTGATTTGGCCGGCAGAGACGCCGGCCGCTACCGGCTTGTAGTGGGGCCCGGCGTCCCTGCCGGGCCATGCGGATTTATATAGTGAGCGGCGAAATGGTATGAGGTGGGCCGTAGAATGCGGGCGACCTACGGCTCTACATCGTCCGGAGCTATTACATAGGAATAATTCATGGTCGGCAATTTGGGCTGACTGCCTTTCGACAACCCGTATTTCTTCATCTTTCTCCACAGGGTGGTTCTAGGCAGGTCCAATATCTGAGACGCCTCACCGAGATTATGGTTGGTAAATTCAAGGACCTTGCGTATGTATTCTCTTTCCCGCTCTTCAAGAGTGAGCCATTGTCCGTAGGGGATTACGGAATATTCGCGCAGGTCGGGTGGAAGATCCCTTATCGTAAGCAAATCCCCTTCGGCGAGAGCCACGGCCCTTTCTATAATGTTTTCCAATTCCCTAACATTGCCCGGATAAGTGTAGTTCAGCAGGATTTTTTCGGCAGAGGAATCTACGTTGGAAACTTGTTTCGAGAACTTGCGGGAATACTTTCTCAAAAAGTGCTTGATGAGCAGAGGAACCTCCTCCCTACGCTCTGTAAGGCTGGGAAGGGTAATCTGAACCACGTTCAGGCGAAAATATAAATCTTCCCTGAATCTTCCTTCAAGGACCGCGCGTCTGAGGTCTTTATTGGTGGCGGCGATGAATCGCAAGTCGAGTTCTATGGGCTTATTTGCTCCGACTCGTATGATCTGCCTTTCCTGGAGGACGCGCAGAAGTTTAGATTGCATGGACAAAGGCATGTCGCCGATTTCATCCATGAAAACCGTGCCTCCCTGGGCGGTTTCCAGGATACCTATTTTGGTCGCGGCCGCGCCCGTGAACGCGCCCCGCTGGTACCCGAACAGCTCGCTGGCTATCAATTCTTCGGCGAATCCGGCGCAGTTGAATGCTACGAAAGGCTTAGCCTTTCTGCGGCTTTCTCTATGGATGGATCTTGCGACCAGCTCCTTGCCGGTGCCGCTTTCGCCGTGAATTAGAACATTGCAATCAAGCGGAGCGACTTTCGCAATCACACTGAAGACTTCTTTCATTCTGGGGCTGATACCGATCATCTCGCCCCAACCGTCTTCCGGGTCCAAGCGCGATCTTAGCTCACGATTCTCTTCCAGGAGACGTTTGTGCTCTAGCGCTTTCTCTGCGAGGTTTCGGATATCGTTGAGCTTTAAGGGTTTTGCCACGTAATGGAATGCGCCCAGCTTTGTCGATTCTATGACCGAGTCTATGGAGGCGTAACCCGTTATGAGAATCACTTCGGTGTCTCTGTTGCGCGATTTGACCTGCCTGAGCACCTCCACGCCGTTTATGCCCGGAAGTTTTACGTCCAGAAAAACCAAATCGAATGGGCTTTCGATCTGAGCGCTCAGATAATCCTCGCCGGAAGGGTACACTTCCACTTGATAGCCCTGTTTTGCGAGCGCCTGTTGAAGTCTGGTCCTGACAATCGCTTCGTCGTCAACTACGGCTACACGCATGAAACTCTCCACTTGGGTACGAGGCGCTCTCTTCTCGCCGGACCGGCAGGGTGATCGTGAAAGTTGCTCCCATTCCAGGTTGGCTGTGTACCTCGATATTGCCTCCATGTTTTTGAAGTATGCCGTACGTCACAGAAAGGCCAAGGCCGGTTCCTTTTCCCACTTCCTTAGTTGTGAAGAACGGATCAAAGATATGGGGTATGTCGGTATGGTCTATCCCCATCCCCGTGTCCCGCACGTCGATCTTGACCCAGTCGCCGTCGTCGGATACGGATGCTCGGGTACTGAGTATTCCCCCAGTTGGCATAGCCTGTATAGCGTTGATAAATAGATTCAGGAAAACCTGCTGAAGACTTTTGTAGTCCCCGCAAACCGCGGGGAGGTCTTCGGGCATGTCTGTTTGCTCCTCCACGCCCGACAACAGCAATTGATTGCGAACCAATTTCAGGGTGTCGTGGATCACCGAAACGGCTGAAACGGAAACCATCTCAGGTCGCTCGGATCTTGAGAAATCAAGCAGGTTCTTGATTATTTCAGACGCCCTCTCCGATTGCGTGATGATGTCCTGAATCATTCCTAGAGCTTCCTCTCGGCCTAAATCATCGAAGTCTTCCTGGAAAGATTCCGCCGTGAGGACAATATTGTTGACGGGGTTATTGAGTTCGTGCGCTATGCCGGATGTGAACGTGCCTATCGCTGAAATCTTGCGGGCTTGAACCAGTTGTTCCTGGCGCTCTTCCAGCTCGTGGCTCATCCGGTTGAAAGCGCGAAACAGAGGGGCGAATTCTTCCGACTGCGATTGGTCTTCCGGAATCGGGGTAAAATCTCCCTCGGCTATCTTTTCCATGGCCTGCTGCATACGGATCAGTGGTCCCGTAAACAGTCGCGATATGTACAGCGTCACAAGGATTGCCAGCGCTCCGAAAAAAGTCATTGAGATTACAAAAAGATTCAAGGCCCGGTGGAACAACAGGTCAATCTTTGAACGCTCCTCCTTTGCCCAAGCCGCCGCCATGTCCAGGAGTTCCTGGCCTATGATGCGCAACGATTCTTCCGGCGGGGTGACGACAGGGTGTTCGGCCCCCGCGCTAGGTTCGGACATGCGGGTCTGAATCCCCGATAACGTCTCGTTGTAGCGGGCCAGAGTCCTAAGAAAGGGGTCCCTTTTGCTTTCTTTTGTTAGTCCCTGAATGTCATGTTCATGCTTCAGATAGAGCTTTTCGACTCTACTGGAATATGACAGGGCTTCTTCCAGGCTGCTGCGCTGTTTGTATAAGAAAAAGTTCTTCTCGAAGCGTCGGACTTCAAGAATATTGTTAACCAGATCGTCGGCGACCTCTACGACGCGCAAGCGGTATCCGATCTCCCGGTGGACCTGAAAACCAAGTATGGCGAATATAAAGACCGACAGAAAACAGAACAGAAACGCCTGGATAATCTTACGCCGGATCTTGAACGTGATCTTCTTCATGGAGTGAGCCTTTCGGGCAGGCAAATCAACATATCGAATGACTGATCAGACGCATTGCGCCCGACTCATGGCAAGATCAACAGATGCTAACAGAAAGACAATCTGTGATCAACGTCATCTTGACCATGTATGCGAGCGTCTTCCTGTGGACGGCGCCTTTTGAGGTTGCTTGGTCGTTGCGATCCCCACAATGACATGATCTCATGTCTTTGCGGGCGTCATAAGGAAATTTGATGTGGGGCAGGCTTTCCAGCCTGCGGTCAGTTAGGTTGTAAAAGCGGCAGGCTGGAAGAAAGAGTCTCAAAATTATTGGCGCCTCGCAATTCGTAGCACGATCTCTATCTGAAACATGACACATTGCATGAGGATTAATATTTCGGTCTTCGTTATAATCTCGGAAAGCGTTTGTAGGGGCGGGGTTTATCCCCGCCCGCCTGACAGGCTTTCGAATAACTGGCGGGGATAAGCCCCGCCCCTACGATCACGGCGCCACGATTCCCGACAATTCGGGAGTTTTGAGACGGTTTCGGAAAGATTGTCCCACACAGGAAATTCAAGATCGAATTCAAGTCACAAGCATTGGGGTTGGGGGATAGGATTCATGTGGTCCGCGGTGAACGGCTACAAAAATTGAGATCCTGCTAAATTCCCTTTTCACCAATATTGCTGCGCTGCGGACCAGTTAATAATTTATTTATACGCGCGGGGAATCAGTGAGGATTTTGTACCGATATGAGAAGTTCGGGCGTGCGCATTCGCTGGTTTCCGGTGGAAAGAGAGCTAATGTGCGACTTATCAGGCTAGGCCTTTGAAAACCGGTAAAAAGGGGTAGAAGATGGTTATCCCTGGTTTCACCGGAATAAAAGGAGATGAATTACCATGATGATCGAATTCAAGGATGAAGACCTTGAGATCATGCGAGAAATATTCGAGATTTATCTCCATGATCTTACAGGGGAAATTTCAAGCACGGAGACCTTCGCCTTCCGTGAGGACCTAAAAAGGAAAAAGCACTTTGTGCTGGACATGCTCGGAAGAATGACAAGGAAAGCGGCTTAATGCGTTTATCGCCGGTGTGGGGCTTCCTGGAGGATTCCCATACCGGCCTCATCCATCCCTACCGGCTGATTACCGAAATCTCACCGCATTATCATCTTCAGCAGCGCGAATTCATCTGCGACCCTCCTTTGTGCCGGGGCTTTGCCTTTATCATTTTCCTTGACGCCTGACCTACCGGCGGAGCATGATAATCCGCTGAAATTATTAATGGGCGTTCTGCGCCGCTGGAGCCTCTGAATCCTGTTTATGAAGAATATGTTTGAACGATATCTGAAGGTCTATTCGCACGAGTTGCCGCGTTTCATCTGGATGGGAACGATTTTTCTGGCGGTGTTTTATGTCACCGCAATCTTCCGCAACTATGTTGATACAGCATTTCTGAAGCGCTACGGTCCGGACTATATTCCGTGGATGATGCTTATCAGCGCTGTTTTGACTATGGCGGTTCTCGGAGTTGCGGACCGGGTCGCCAAGCGATTTTCGGATTCCATATTGTTGGCGGGCTTCCTAGGAATTTATGCGATTGCGGCCGTGGCGTGTTTTTTCATGGTGAAGGACGGGATCAGCATGGTATACCCGATCCTGTACCAGTTGATGAGCCTGTTGGACGCAATTCTTCTCGTTTACCTATGGAATCTGGCGGGAGACCTTTTCGACGCCAGGCAGGGGAAGCGGATTTTCCCATTGATTACCGCTGCGCAGGTGCTTGGCGCGACATTTGGGAGTTTCTCGACCGGGCCGATAACGAACGTAATCGGAAACGACGCGTCGCTGCTCATTTTCGGAGCGGTGTTTATCCTGGCATCCATGTTCATCATTAGGACAGCAGGCTCAATGCTGAGCCTCAGGACTCCCGCTGCGCACGGAGCAAATGAGCCTTCAGCGCTGAGCCGTCTCATGGAGGCGCCCACCCTCATGAGGCGATTCCCCATAATTCGGTTCCTAATCATTAGCGGATTGATTCCCAACATTCTGCTCCCCATCTTTTCGTATCAGTTCAGCGTGATATGCAACCATAGCTTCGGGTCCGAGCAATCGCTGATCACCTTTCTCAGCCTTTTCAGAGGCTGCGCCACAATGGCGACATTTGTAATTCTTTTGTTCGCGGGACGGATGTATTCGCAAATGGGGCTGCCCAATGCGTCTTTGGCGCATCCAGCTAATTTCACACTAATATTCGGTTCGCTGTCCATGTTCTTTAATATCTATGTCGCCGCATACGGCCAGTTCACGGTAGTGTTGGTCCAGCGCGCCATTGCGGGGCCGGTCAACAAAATCCTGTTCAACGTGATACCAAAAGAATTCAGGAGTTGGGTTCGAACATTCGTTAGTGGAAGCGTGCTGAAAATCGGGATGATGGTGGGCGCCCTGGCCATGATCCTGCTCAAGCCGGCGCTGGACGCCCAAAGTTACTCGTACATCGGCTTGGCTCTGGCGGGGTACTGGGTTGTTGAGACCCTAGCGTTCAGGAAAGAGTACAAACGGGTGCTAAAGCAGGTAATAATCGAGGGCAAGGTGGATTTCGCCTCAGTCGATGCTGCGCGGACATTCGACGCGGGCGGCGCCCCAATGGGATTGGAATCAACGGCGCCCTATCGTTCATCCAATAACAACGGGGTCGGCCGCACAGCCGGCGCAGCCCGTTGGACACCCGAGGCGGCCTTCAGGCTTCTCGTTGACCCTGAACCGGGGGTTCGGGCGGAAGCGGCCCTGCTCTTCGTCGGGAATCCCGATTTGAAGGCGACTCGACGCCTGGTTAATCTTTTGGAAGACACCAACGACAAAGTCCGGTCTGCGGCGATGGAGGCCTTGCTCACTTATCCATCCGACATTTTGCCTTTTTTGGAGGCCTCATTGCTCAGTTGCGAAATGAGGGGGAAACTGGGAATCCTCGAAGTAATACGCATGTCTCCAAATCTCAAAGAGTTCGACATGACAAAGCTATTCGGGCGTTCGGTTGAAGAGGCGTACGAGAATCTACTCGTAATCCGGCGCCTGCAGACCCTGAACCGGACTCCGAGCATCGAAATGTTGAAGAACCATCTCCTCACCAGAAATGACGAGATCCTCAGACTGCTTTTTTACAGCCTTTGGGTAAATCACGCGGACATGAGGCTGATGTACCAGGCGCTAAAATCGGATACAACGGCCATAGCCGTAGAAATGGTCGAGAACACCGTCCCCAGGGACAAGCTGCCTTATCTGATTCCTCTTATTGACGACGTCCCGCTGGACGAAAAGGTGGAAAAGGGGAAAAAGCTATTCAATCTGGTGGAACGGACCGAGATCGAACGTCTGCTCACTCTCCTGTCGCAAGCGCCCGACCCGGTGACGCGATTGCTGTGCCTAATGGTGATGGGCGACCTCATGCCCAACCCTGCCCTTATCCCGGTCATTGATTCGCACACGGATGACACGGACGCGCGCGTGCGGGAAATGGCTCAATTCGCATTAGAAAGAGGCGCCGGCGAGGAGGCCCGAATGCCCGAAATCATGGATATCCTGGAGAAACTCAAAGCATTCGCCGTGTTCGAGGGTCTGGGGACTCGAGAACTCCTGGCGATAGCGTCGGTTGTAAAGACGGAGACCTTAAAGGCTGGAGATGTCGTGGTGAGGCCCGGAGAAGAGAACAGATCTATCTATCTTCTGATTTCCGGCAGGATAGACATATATAGTCATTATGGTTCTCCTGAACAAAAACGAGTGTTCGTTAGCGAAGCAGGCGGATACTGGGGTTTTGTTCCCATGTTCTCCGATACCCCGACTGCGAACACATCGGTAGCCACGCAAGAAACCAAGGTGTTTGTGCTGCCTCAGAGCCAGTTTCAGGAGATTCTCAGGGTCTATCCGGCCATAGCGCTCAATATGCTGAGAATGGCCGCTCTGCGATTCCAAGGAATGGGAATTTCCGCATAGAAGAGCCGTTGGACTTCGGCGCCAAAAAAAAGTTACTGCCCTGTGCACGAGGCGAAGGAGCAAATGCGGCGCTACTCTATCGCATTAGCGGATGAACTCTGGAGCTGGCGGCAATATTGGGAGTTTTTAGGGAGGGGTTCGGGGCATAGGCGCTAACTTTTGAGCATATCCTTCGTTAGTTCAAACGGTTACCGCCAGTGGCCTTTCGTCTCCCCCGCGAAAGCGGGGGTCCAGGAAACGCCGAAAAGAACTGGATTCCCGCCTGCGCGGGAATGACGGATAATGACGTATCCACGGCGATTGAAGTTTTTTCCCTTCTTAAGTCACTGACATTGGGGGTTCGGGGAGGGACTTTTTGCAAAAAGTCCCTCCCCGACAACTCTTCTAGAAGCTCTTAAATCTTGCGCTTGCTTGTGGACGGCCTACACCAGGCCTACCAGCATACGGATTCCCATGACTGCGAGTAGAACCGCAAAAACCTGCTTGAGCTTTTTCACCGGCAGCCGGTGCGCAAGATACACACCCAAGGGAGCGGTCATCATGCTCGCGCAAACTATGCCGGCTAGAGCGGGCAAATAAATGTATCCTAGCGAAAGATGCGGTAAGTTCGGGAGGTTCCAACCCGAGTATATGTAGCCGATGGTCCCCGCGATGGCAATGGGAAAGCCGATGGCCGCCGAGGTACCGATAGCGTGATGTCCGGGAATGTTGCACCAAATCATGAACGGCACCGACAATGAGCCGCCTCCGATTCCCACGAAGCTGGACACCGCTCCGATTATATTTCCTACACCGAACATGGCCGCTCGACCGGGAATTCCTCTGGATGGGTTCGGTTTACGATCCAAAACCATCTGTATTGCGACGTAGAACAAAAAAACCACGAAAAATACGCTCAGGAAGGCAGTGGATAGCTTTGCCGCCACGCATGAGCCCAGAAAAGTCCCCGTCAGTATTCCCAGGACGACTTTGCGAACAATATCCCAATGCACCGCGCCGGCCCGGTGATGCGCCATGAAGCTCGATATCGAGGTAAACATGATACAGGCCATGGATGTGCCTAACGCCATATGCATAATCAGGTCATAAGACACGCCCTGCACGTTGAAACAATAGACAAGCATGGGGACGATCACCAGTCCGCCCCCGACTCCCAATAGTCCTGCCAGAATTCCTGCTAGAACTCCGACAACGGTATAAGCTACGACAAGAAACAACATGATAACTCCACAAATCCGATCCAATTAGGCTAAGCCCTCGCAAGTCCCTTGTCAAGATATTATCATACCGATGCGTGCGGGATGTCAGCTGAAGTCCTGTAATAACGATACGTTGGGATTGCGCGGACCGATAGATTCATCGAGTCCGCGTTACTAACGGTTAGCGTTTTGGCCGATTGGATATTGACAAGTCCAAGCAAATAGATTAAACTGAAAACTTCAGTCGGGGCGTAGCGC
Organism: uncultured delta proteobacterium; assembly: GCA_963747865.1. Taxonomy (GTDB): domain Bacteria; phylum Desulfobacterota; class Desulfomonilia; order Desulfomonilales; family Desulfomonilaceae; genus JBBSBY01. The sequence goes on from CAVVHK010000026.1 coordinate 102,222, forward strand.
AGTCTGGTAGCGTACCTGAATGGGGTTCAGGTGGTCGCTGGTTCAAATCCAGTCGCCCCGACCAATAAACATTAAGCAGTTCAATTACTTAACAGCCGATAGCCGTCGGCTGTTTCCTTTTAGAATGACCATTGCACCAGATTTGCACCAATCACGCCCGCAAACCCGCTCAGCGGCCTCTATAAGATTCAATAACTCCGGCGCGGAATAGTGGGTCGTAATCTTCCCCGATCTGTGGCCCAGAAGGTCTTGTCTATCCTCAAACGATACTCCTGCAGCCCTAAGCCTTCGTCCAAAAGTGTGTTTTAGATCATGAACTCGCACCTGCGTTAGACTTGCTCTCTTGCGAGCGCTTTTCCAACCCGAGTCATTCATCTTGTTTATCCGCTTGCCTCGATAGGTGAATACGTGCTCAGGGTTAGCCCCTCTCACTTCATCTATGACGGCTCGCGCCGCTGAATTGAGGACTACCAATCGATCTTCCCGGTTCTTGACTCTATGACCTGGAATGATGAAGACCGACGTATTCAGGTGGGGGATTTCTTCTTCCCATTCCCATCTTAAACTGCAAACTTCGGCTTCACGGCAGCCTGTGTTCACTTTGAACAGAGCCATCCTTTTCAGGTGCAAAGGCAATTCATTGAACAAGCGCTCCTGTTCTTCAAAGGAAAGCGGATAAGGCGTCCTCTTGTCAGTCTCAGCAAGAAACTTCAATTTCGGCGCATGCTCCAACCAAGTCCTGCCATTCTCATCCAACCATTCTGAGGCCGCAAGGTTTAGAATGTGCCGCAAAGTCTGGATAGCATGGTTTATGGTCCGCGTTTTTACGCCTTTGTTTTTTCTTGCGTCGATGAATCGCTGAATGCTGCCCATATGCACTTCCGTCAGCATCAGATTTCCAATGAAGGGGTCCAATAGTTTTAGCTGTAAAACATCCCCTGCGATACTGCTTTTGGTTGCTTCCTTCAAGTAACTTGGTCGCGGCTTCCCGAAAGCTCCTTTGTGATCGGACACCGTAAATAGCGCTCTGCCTCATCTGCTCCATTCGGTGTGTCATGTATCTTTCGGCTTCCGAGAGATTGCCTGTTCCAGTGCTTTCTTGAACTCTTTTTCCACAGATTGTTTTTTTGATGTGCCAGACATCGCCCCTTTTGACGAGTCCTGGTGGAACTTTTTGTCCCATAGCGGCTTTCCTCCAATAGCCTTCCCAGGCCGCCCGTTGCGATCTTTATATTGATCCACCCAGACGTCCAAGTCAACGCGGTCGAAGGCAATTCCTTGCTTACCAATTGGTATTTCAGTTAAATACGGTCGAACATCTTCGTTGAAGCGGTTCGGGTCCATGCCCAAATATCGGGGGGCGTCACGGAGGCGTATCAATCTTGGCAATATGGCTTCACTCATGGCCGCTCCAGGTTCCAATGCCTCTTGCACCAAGGTTTCTGTGATTGGTCCCTTGGGCATTGAGTAACTAGTCCAAAGCTATTTCCTTGGGGGGAGAGTCACTTGGACTTGTTGGTCGGTAAATCGCCTTTCACGGACCAACTTGTGAACAGCCCTCGAACTAATGTTCAAGATCGTGTCCACTTGCTTCGCGTCTATTAAAGCCGGAGTTTCTGCTCCTATGCCCTTTCTAAGTTCATGTTCGGTCATTTTGTCAATTCCTGGATACTGCGATTGCAGAGGGGCGGAGTTCTCAATTACGGCCCCGCCCCGGTTATCAATTTGTAGATGGTTCTCAGTATCACTGATGTGGCGTTAAATTAATCGGTCGCGCCAAAGTAAAAATCGTCGGAGTAGCAATTGGTTGATTTGACATGCCCCAGAGGCTTCTTCAGGAACCGTGAGCCTTTAGCCACTCGAAGAGTTCTTTTTGGTTTTCAACGGGAGTGCCATCGTCATTGGCGAGTTCATGACCGTTTATGCAGCGATATCGAAATGATTCGCCGCCCTGTGGGATTAGATCAGGGGATACGGCGACTTCCGGTTTGGACTCCTTCTCCTGATCCTGCAGGCTCCGGCACTCATTTGGCCCCGGTTCGCTCCTTGCAAGCGCCTCTCCAACCTGGTCAAGGCGCTGAGAACCACAGACAGGACACGTGAAATCAATCTCATTTGAAGGATTCTCTTGTGGGCAATGTTCCAGTAGCCATTCGGCAAGGCTGTCTTCTGTCCCCAAAGAGGATCCGTTCGCGTAACACAGGACTCTACCGCAATCGGCGCAGCACCAACCGGGATCATCCATGGGATCGCCTTGCCGTTCGTAGGTGGGCTCTGATTCCTCGTCAATCTGTGCGGTCTCGGGATCGTCCTCGTCTTCGAGCCAGACGGATACTGTACAAGACCAGTAATATGGGTTGGCGTCGTACTGCCGGAGAGTGTGGCCTCCACAGTGAGGACAGGTGAAGTTCAGTGTTCTGGGTGTGCTCTCAATGGCATTGTTTTCGTTCATGGCGACCTCCTATTTAGTTGTCGGAATCTTTTCAGCCTGTTGGTGATTTGAGCAAACGTCCCGATTTCCCGAGATTTCGATCTGGAGCAAATTGCCGTGCAACCCCGGATCCGGGTAAAACTCGCTTCGCATAAATCAATTGCGAGATGATTCTCTTTTGTGTGGCTTGACGGATAGGGAGTTCCTTATGCCGCTCCCTATCCCTTCGCGGGGCTTCTCAACACACCCGAGGTCCACATTGTCTTTGGGTCAGTCTTCATCCATAGCGAGTTGATCCCTTCGCCACGCCTCACATGGTTCTTTCGAGTTGGGATTGTCGTGATCATCAAAGAGTCTTACGAGCTTAGCGAACTCCTTGAAGATCTGCCATGTGGTGTAGTCCAAGCACCGCCCCAGGTAGTCGAGTTCTTCACCGGTCATCCATTTCGTGGGTCTGTTCAATAAAGGTCTGACTAGGTCGGCTGTTACCCGAGCGCCGTTACATACGAGCGATAGTAGCTCTTGCGACGGCTCATCGGCTTTTGAGTCATCAGAGGCGGGCGCATATTGGCCGACTTTCAGCCATGACCAGCCGTTTTCATACGGGGGGTCTTCTTTGAGTCCGAGGAAGCTATGCGCTATCCTCAGGCTCACAAGCAACTTGGAGCATATTTCCCCTATCGCTCCCGCATTGGTTTCAGATGATTCTATGATGTCTTTGGCCCTTCCACTCCTTAGCCATGGGCCGGTGGAGTCGTGAATAGACTCGACCATGGAAATGAATCGGCGGCTTGCCGCCGCAAATCTCGGCGACAGTTTGCATTCCTGTGGTTCACTGCTTTCGTCTTGGATTGTCATGATCTAACTCCCTTCATCATTTGTAGTCTTCTACCGGCGTCGCCGTCTTGTTCCTATTTGCTAAAATCGCCTAAGAGATCATCCGTTTTCCTTGCTGCGTGTCTCTCGCAGGCATAGTCTGAAAAGTGGGCAATCACAGCATAGGGAATGCTGTCGAAGAGGATTCGTCTTAAAGCAATCCGGTAGATCCTGTCTTTCCAGGTTTCGTTGGGCAGTTTCTTCAGAGCAAAGACGCTGAGCTTCACAGAGCCTGCACTGAACCTCATAGCATCCGGGGTGATCTCCCCAACACCAGCGTGAAATTCGATCGGTACTGCCCGTTGTAGTTCTGGAATATTTCCACGCTATCACCAGCTGTTCGGAGCAGTTTCTCCAATCTGTTCATGGCGCCCGCAAAAGCCGAACTATCTTGGCAATAGCCTTCCATAGCCTCCTGCATGCCCTTGCAAACTTCTTCGATCTGCTCTTTGATCGTCCACAGCGCTGTTTCAATGTAGTCGTTGATATCGGTGCTCATGACGGTCTCCTTTTATGCAGTAGTGTTTTAACTTTTCGGTGGGGCCGGTCTGACGCCCATGCCCCAGCCCCGCCGATGTGACACTCACGAAGTTACTTTGGATACAAGTTGTTCAATACGATTGCCCCACTCAATGAAGTGCTTGCGCTCCCGGTCAAAGCCATGAATCAATACGGCTTCCAGCATCAGAAAGCCGTCTTCCAAATGCGCCAGGTGAAAACCGGTATGATGTTGGAGGGCGGCGCGGGTTTGCGCCTCCAATGATCCTGTTTTCAGCAAGGGCCAGAGGTGATCTCTCAACAGTTCATAAACTTTCTGGCGGGTGGCGGTAATTAAGTTCAGCAACGCTCGCAATTGAGATTCGACCGCTGGACAATCGCCTTCATTTCGGGCATTGATTACGTCAAGCCGTTCATGTCTCGACATGTCCATGTAACTGGTCATAATTTGCTTACATTGCGAAGGGTTTTGGCTAACTAGGTTACACAGAATCGAATTCAGAGCTTGGGCGTTCACTATTATGCTCAGAAAGGCTTTGCCGGCGGCCCAAGCCTCCTCGCCAACAATACTTGTCCTGATCCGCCCATCTCTTTGCCACGTATTGATCGAGGTCTCTATTTCAAGCAGCTTTTCCGCAATTCTCTCCAGAATCCAGGACAGGGTCTCTACGGTATTAACAGGTTGCATTGCATATTCTCCTCAACATATTAATTATTTGAAATGTTGTGTCATGGACATTCGGTCCCGGCGCACAGTTGTAGTAATAGCTTTGTTCGCACTCATGGACGACCGAGCATCACGTTGAATCCGGACAGCCGCGAACACTTGCATGCGATGTTAGTGAAACTGTTATAACTACTTCGATATTGACGGCGGATACACTTGCACGATTTTCGGCAAGTAAACTATGAGCTTAATAATTTCAGGCTTCGAGCTCTTGTCTAACTTCACTTGTTTAGAGCTGTTCTAACATTGGCGACCAGCCTCAATAACGTCTTCGTCGTATGATTATTTCGTTTCTTCGTGGTCACGAGCGATCTCGTTTACCGAATCATCAATCAGGGCCTTACCTGCAGATGTTACCCTGTCTTCAGATAGTCGAGACGCGTCTATGCTCCTTCCAAAGTTTTCTTTGGATTGTCAGGCAAGGGACTCTTGGTCCCTCACCCGATCCGGACTAACAATCGTATTAGAAGCATTCAAGAATCATCCAAACATCCTTGAAGTTCTTCTCCTTAAGATCCTGCTCACGTATCCAGAAGTACTGTCTCCCTCGGTCACCCCACAGCATGTGCGGGTGTGAATCCGAATCAAGCTGGAGCAGTAATCTCCATTCTCTCGCGCCCGGGGCAAGTTTTTCAGCTTTGGCTTTATCAAAGGGGGGGGCACCGCTCCCGCCCATGTACAACCCGTGGGAAACAAATTGGCATTTTTTCCGCATATCCTCCGCTGAACTTTGTATTCCATGCGGATCACCCATGATCTTGTGGCTCGAAACCTTCGGCATCAAGTCGATCAAATTGTCAAATTTGCTTAATTCCTCAGCATGGTTCTTCATTTCAGGGTGGTCTCGCGCCAGATACCAGTCCGAGCCGAGCGCTTCATAGAACTCCACGCTACAAGGAGAGTATGTGGCTTGTCCGAATGCGCCGGGCTTTCTAGTCCTTACCAGCGAGGCCTTATATCCTTGGAAAAAAAGGACTCTCCAGCTTCCTTTGTCCTGCGGATCAAAGCCCCAAACCCGGCTTTTCTGGTCATAGAAAAAATAGAGCCATCCCGAGTCGGGCAGTAGGTCGTTTTGGAGATTTTGAGGAATCTCATCAAGATTCAGTTGCAGCAAGAAATCGAGCTGATTGCCATTGCATGCCGGCCATTGAATCGATGGCGGCAGATCCGGATTCCCGCCGACTTTTGATGATCCAATAGACAATTCAGATTCAGATTTCAAATTGGTCCCAAAACCCAAATATGTCTCTGTGGCCTTGTTAATAATTTTAGCGATATGAGGCAATTCCATAATTTCGAGTATTTTCACAAACGGTTCTTTTTTCATTGCAAGGTCCTCTGTTTTTATAATTTTTTCTGTTTGAGACTGACATCCGTTCCGAGTGGGCGCCGCAAAAAAGACATGCTTATTTTGGTTAAGGAATATTATTGAGATTGGAGCGCCGCATGCGGCGCTTCCGATAGCGCTACTGGTCTGACCCCTGACCTTTCTCGACAGAGCCATCTTTAACCGGCGCCGCCTTTTGCCCCCTCTCTGCCAGCTCAATATTCCACAGCACGCTTTCAAGATCATTCAGAGCGTCGCTTGTGAGAGTCACATTTGTCAGAGCGCCTTCTATGCCGCTACGAATTCTTAGTCGCGCTTCCGGAGTAAGCGTCTTAAGCCGTTTCTCGTCTCGGACGAATTCCTGGATATCCTCATTGCGAAGCAAATTGCTAGCGGTTTGAAGTTCCCGCAAGAGAGCTTGCCCGGTCGACTGATCGTCAAGACCGTCTTTTCTAAGCAGGTCGCTTACTCTTTTTTTGATCCTGTCCACCGACAATTTTTCATCATGCGCTTCAAAGGCCAGCAGAATGCGATCAGTCTTTTCTTCCAATCTCCCGATCTGCGCTCGTTGGGAATAATTCAATTCAATCGGCGCCAATGTTTGCCTAAGTTCCAATTCAACACCATAAGCTCTTGTGCTTTCAGCTATACGCCTCCGATCTATTTTGGCGCCCAGAAGTTTCTCGATGGCGGCGAATACGACGCCGGGTTTCCGACCCTTTCTGAAGATTTTTTCGGGATCGTTGTCAAATTTTTGCGCCCCGACCAATCGTCCGGTTTCGTCTAAACCGGATAGGATCTTTTCAGTCCATAGGCCCTCCAAAACACCTTTAAGCGCCACTTCATCCAAAAGCACCGCCGGGGGCCCAATCTTCCCGATCGCAATTGCCGAATCGTACGGTGATGAATAAATATAAGGATCATTGGGCCTTCCGTAGCTCGTGACTTTGGCCCTTAACACTAGATCCGAGTTTTCCTCAGTCGGAACCTGTTCGGTTCCCCCTTCCGGCTTTTCTCCATGCGCCTCGGCCCCGGTGGGTGCCAAATCGTCTTTGGGGAGCTCGGCTTTTTCCGAGGAGTTTTCTTCCAGGGAAGGTTCAACTGCTTGGTAACCCGCATTACCAAGGGACAAATCGACCCCTTGAAATTCCTCCTTTTCTCCAGCCGCGGTTTCGTAATCCCCTGGCTGCGGTTCAGCGTTTGGCGCGATGCCGTCAAGCTCATCCGAAGACTGAGTTGTTGGCTCAGAAGCGCTAGCTACCGCCTCATTCGTGGAGTTTGAAGTAGCCGGTCCCTGTTGGGTTTGACCAATCTCGGGGCTCTCATAGGCTCCATCTGATGGAACCTTTCCGTTTTGCGTCTTTTCTTTCTTCATTCTCTGTCCTTTCTACCAATAGGCTTTGAATTCATTACTGAATTAGGTTTATTAAGCTGAAAACAGCTCTCCTGTAGCCCGTGACGACGCTTGCCCATCGTTTACGGGTGAGACTTCTCCCATTTATGTAGTTTTACTGTTCCTGGGCGTTAAGGACTGTGGCAGGTTCACGACAGATGAACCTCGGGATCAAACCTCCAATTGAGGGAGGTGGACACGAGTTCTGATCACTAATTCGGCCTGCTACTCAGCTGTCTTAGTCATTATTTGTGGGATCATCGGACGCTGAGATCATTTTGACTCTTAGAATCAGGTTACTTTATCAGCAATTCCCTAACAGACCGTTCTGAATAATTTCCCGTGTCCACCGTCGTATATAATGTAAGCCTCAGTGGCCTATTAGAAGCCTTAACGACGATTTTTACGCCGAATTGATTCCGAAGCTGGTCAACGACAGGGCTTCACTTCATAAGCCAACAGCCTCTCGACGATACAGTCAAACCCATTCTCCGAGGCGACCTTCAGGGCGGACAATCCTTTCCGGGTTTTCACATTCGGGTCAGCCCCTTTTTTCAGAAGTATCCCGACAAGCTCATCTCGGCCGTACCAGGCGGCAAGGATCAGCGCCGTTTCTCCCGCCTCATTGCGCGCATTTATATCCACGCCCCGTTTAACCAGAAATTCGATGACAAAAAGTTTTGCGCTTTCCATGATCGCCCGGTGCAGGTGAGTATTCCCTCGGGGATCGCAACCGCGAACCATCGGCCCCATTCCCAGCCAATCAGTGAGTTCTTTTAGGGTTATATTGGCAAAGTGACTAACGTAAGTAACACCGGGAATATTCGTGTGGTTAACGTGTCTAATCATTTTTCCTCCAATTTTAGTTTTGGTTTTTCGGCATTTTTCAGCCGGCGTCAGGGGATCAGGCTCACTTGGTCATTTGAAATGATTGTCTGCTACAAGTTATCAATTCTTCCCCACAATTAGCGCGTGACAATCGTTTACTCTCGGAACATTCGCCCAATCCGTCGTCAGTCGTTACCCATCCGATATACAAATTGGAACTCCTGAGTTGCCTGTTCTCGTAGGACGGTCCCTTATCAGTGAGTATATGTGGACCGCCTTCCGGCGGATTGCGCACTCGCTTTAAACGGCGCGTTCGTAAGAATAGTGACCGTATAGGGAACTCTCTAATATCCGGCTGGCACCAAAAGACATGGGCTCAAACCACTTACTTGTCGGAGACCTAAACCTCATCGCCTATTCCTTGGTCTTCGCGCCACTTGGACGCGGCGGATTTGGGGCATGCTATTTCTCCACAGAAACTATTCTTTTCAAAGATTTTCGGAATGACCGCTTTCTAAACAAATAAATGGGTACAGCTCGATCCAAAATTTTTCAGTTTTGAAAAGAAATTATTTGTAGGACGGAAAAAAATAACGAGAGCTGTACCCATTTAAAGAAATAGAGAAAGGAAGAAAGACGGAACTTTGAAATGAATCACTTGCAGCTCATATAGGTAATTGTCATCTACAAACGGGATATTAACGGTTCTGTATAGTGTGTGAATGGCCTAATGACCTTAACTATTAAGAATACAGGCTGGAATTATCTTCAAAAGCTCTTCAACTGACTGTGCGAGGTTTGGATATGGAATTGAGCGAGATCTGCTACCTTATATTAATCAAAGGTCTTGGAATCCTGAAAGATTTGAAAAATGGAGAACAAATCGCCAAGAGATTTCTCACAGCAGTGCTGGGCAAAAAATACATCCACTACGTTTGGGAAGGAAACGGACCTTTTGATATTTTGCAAGAAAGCGTCGACAAGGAAGATGAGGAAAATAGCGCTTCAACTCTGCGGTCTGGAGAAAAAGCTCAGCCAAAGACCGATTCGCTTAAGACGTCGAACAATCACGGCGAACAAAAAAAAGGAAGTTTACAGGCATTTCCAGATGAAGGCTCAGTGGACTTAGCCTATGGTTGTCTGCTGGAGTATTGTCTGCTGCCGGGGAGACGGACGTCTATCCTGAGGAGAGCGGAAAGACGGATTGCGAAAAGCGAGCTGGCTTCTGCGAAAGAATGGATCACCAAGAAAACGTCTACACCAGATGATTCGATTCATGGAGAGGCTCAGCGGGCCTTACTGCAAGAAGCGTGTGAGTCCGCTTTGAGAGCTGCGGAAAAAGTTCTGGACTACTACGAATTGCGCGCAGAAGAAAGAAAAGCGCTCGACGCAAGTTCACAGGTATTTTGGGAAATAATATCGACAGCCTGCCGCTTCGATAAGGCGCTGATAACGGAAACCGTACAATGGGCCCTAGAGGCGGGGCTCGAAGCTGTAAATGACAAGGAAGATGAGGACAAATCGGGCATGCGGGACGCTGTTGCGATAAAGCTTGAAAAAACTTTCAATAGGGTTTTCAAGATATTAAGAAAACGCGTCAGAGAAAATCCTCATTTTCAGATGTCGGAGGCAGAATTTCAGAGGCATTTGGGGCTGGCGGTTACATGCGGCGAGGAGACCCAGGACACCTTAAATGAGGTAATAGCGGCTGCTCGCCAGGGAGCGGAACGCGCTTTAAGCGGAGCTAGCCCCAATCCCCACCGCTCGATCAGGAGAATCCTGGAAAAACGGCTTGAAAAATTAGAGGATCGGATGGCGAGCGCCATTGCCGACCCCAAGCGCGTAGGCAAACATTGCCTAAACTTCCTGAAATTCGAAATTAGTTCGGTTAGAAGAAAAGCCCTTCGTGCAAACGTGACCGTTTTTTCCGAAGACGCTTGGTCACGAATAGAGCGACAGACAAGAGATCATTTGCGCAATCTCAGGGACGATCAGAAGGTTATCATCTCCCAAGGGCGGAAAGGTTTCAAGCAACTTTTTTGGGGTTTAAAGGACTGGGAGACGGACGAAAACCGTTGGCTGCTGCGGTCCGATGGAGACGTGGGTATTGCGGAATTGGCGATGAAGCTTCCGGAGCTCATCGGCAAAGCCAAAACCACAGGGGCTGCAGCCTACCAATGTTTCGATCAATTGATCTGTCAGGCGCTACACGTTCATGGGCGCTGGCTTATGACAAGCAATTTCTACGAAATTATAAAGTACAAAACCGGCCACATAACAAAGCGTTCGGAAAGCAAACTTAGAGATGACGGTCGCGGCCGGAATCAATCTGTCGCGCATTTACCCGACCATGAATCACATCGCTTCGACAGGGATTTTGAACGCGTCGATATGATTGATAAGCTGCCCATGGACGAAAAGCTCAGAGAATATTGGAATGTAATTCGGCAAAACTGGAATCAATATCATGTCGCATTGAAAACGCTGAAGGAGGCGGGATGGAATTATTCCCAGATACGCCGAAACCAGAAGAAGCTTATAAAACTATTAGCAAAGACAGGAGGTTGAGTGCAAGAGAAACCCAAAGAGGCTCCAATTAACAGTATTCGTCGCGAGGCATGGTTTAGGGACTATTATAACCGTAGTTCCCGACGGGTGCCGTTTAACGGTGCGGTCGCCCTGAGGGCCAAGAATAATATAGGAAGATGCGAGAGTTGGCGCACATTACTTGTGGGGTGCGGCCCGCATAGGCAAAGGACGGGTACAAGGCAAAAGCGTAGCCATGAGTTCGACCTAATATCCCGAGACAGCCGAACGCTGCATATGTTCGACTGCGGCGAGAAATCAGGAGTAGAGTCATGATCAACCTTAATGAACGGAAGATCAAAAGAGCGGACAGAGGAAAGACGCGTGAGCGCCCCAAAAAAACATTTTTGTCTGCTAATGGGGTGGACTTGATAGAACGCTTCCATCTCCAATGTAAAAAAATATATGAATGGGAAGAACAAGGACCGACACCAGGCACGATCTGGAACTCTCAACCGGAGCGGGAAGAGGATCTGTTTGGTCCAATTCTTTTGATTCTTAAAGCGCTTGATTCGTATTCAGGTCCGAACTTCCTGGTCGTCGAAGTTTCGGAATACATTGGTCAAGCAATGGAAACTGACTTGGTCATCGGTTCTGACGAATCAAGTTTATCTTTTAATTGCGTGATCCGTCCAAGAAATATGTTTTGGACAAGTTCAAATTGGTTGAAGGATTGCATAGGAGAGATTGACGCATCGATATGCCACGAGGTTCTCAAGTTTGCCTTCTTCAATAATTTCGATGAGAACATTTCTCCGCGCGATTACCAGTTTGTCGAAATCGACGGCACGATATTAATGCGGCGATGTGGAGCCACCTCAGGATTACCGGTCACCGGAAATGGAGATCCTAGACTCAACTTTTTGAAGGAATCAAAAAGAAAGTGTCAGTATCTTTCTGACGGTATGACGGTAGGTACAATACAGTCTAAAATCGACCACAAGCAAGTTTACGACAAAGTCTGGATAGGAAACAAATCTTTTCTCTTGGAACCATTAGAGACTCAACCCGGTGTCTCAAGAATCAAGGGATGCCTGGCGCTGCAAGACATAACCACTTCTATTTGCAAAGAGAGAGTGAAAGGAGGAAGTCGCTTTTTCAGACTTGAGGCAGAAGACGCTCCTCCGATAAACTTCCCACTAGCAGCTTTTGAAGACCTTCGGGATGGTCATGCCAAAGGACTTGATCTAAGAATGCAAAGGCAATTACACCTGCGCTCTTCTCCAAAGTTCCAAGGCATGTGCGAAGAACAGTTAAATGAAGGAATCGGCTTGCGCTTGGAAGCCGTGCTGTCATGCATAGCGAAGGATATAGAAGTTAAAATCCTTTGTGATGACTCCGCAACCGCAATGTTCTTGCAAGTGACACCTGTAAAGGAGAAAATAGAGCCTTGGATGATCCGACATCTTGTCGGGATGGCGTCATCTATTATTATGTTAGTGCCACCCAAAAGTAAGTCTTTTACTCAAGCTACTACGATTCTGTTGAAACACCTGTCTAGAGAAAACGGTAGCCTCAAGGATATCGAATTCTTCCGTTCCCTGCCTCCGGATGTCTTAAAATTGCTCACCAAAGCCTCGCAACGACAGGAGGCGGGAGAAGCGCTTAACAGGATTTCAGCGCTAGCGGAGAAAGCTCTTCATGCTATTTTGAAAAGAGGGGAATCAAAACCATCTTTCGTGGAACGTGCCCGGATTTGGGCGCGTGAGTTATTGGTATCCGATAGCACTCCTGAGCGTCTACTCAGAATCGGACGAGAATTGTTCGGGGGGGGGAAAGCTTGGAAGGAAATTGAGTTGAGAGAGAAATCACTGCAAGAGATCTCTTCGTCTCTTGAAGTGCTCAGGAATTCTGTAGCAAATACGCAAGAGCGATGTGAGTCGATAGCAAGGCTGGCAGGTATTCTTGGAAGCGCTCCCGGTTGGGAACAGGTCGAGAATATTCTCTACCGCAATCAGTTTTGTTGGCCCAGATTAATGGTTAGGCGCCAGCGAGAATCCAATAAAAGTATAGCAATGCCTATGCCTATCGCAGTGGACATATCCTTTGACAATCGTCAAAACACCATATTACTAAGGGAGAAGTTAGATCTGGCAACCACATTGGAATTGAATCTTCAGAAATACGTGCAGACAGCAAAAACATTTTGGAAGGGTATGCCCAAAGATGCTGGCTCAGTAGGAGAACTCATTGAAAATGCCAGCGCTACATTCGATTTTCGTATAACTGAGAGGATGGCGGCAGAAGTTGCAATGATCTTCGATACAAAGATTTCTCTGTCCATTAGAAGCGCTAACGAAGATCGGGATCCATTTTTAGAAAGATTATTCAGAGTGATCGCGTGGAAAACGACATCAGCGTTGAAAATGGTAGGCAAATGTGAAGGACAAGCGTCGTGTAAAGCATCCAAGCCAACGAGTTGAAGTTCCTGAAAGCATTTTGGAAAAAGCTGAATATACCTCATCACCGATAATCTTGCCAAGTATATCATCGGATATGGAACAATCGGCTGCTGCTCTGGATTGTTTCTTGGCGTAAGGTGGACAGTCTCGATCAAGAAAAGTCCATTTCCACGGATACCCCCCAATTTGAGAAAACGGCAAGATTTGAGAGTATTTGTGGATATGATACTCGGATTGAGAGCATCAAATCTGAGTTGCAAAGAAAATATAGACCTCATATAGATGAATAGCCAAAAGAGCATTCTGGCGAAGGGCCTCGGAACTCGGCTCCGTACGAAGGCCCTTATCTGCAAGGGACAGTCATCTTTCTTGAAGAACAAGGAAGCTGCGGGTTTATACGCTCGAAAGACGGGGAGAAATTCCATTTTAGAGAGGCAGATCTGCATGGACGTCTTAAGTTGAGAGACGTGTTTAATGGAATGCAGGTCTGTTTCCAGATTAAAACAGAAAGTGAAGGGACTAAAACTAGAGAAGCTATAAATGTCTGGGTGCCGCGCTTTTTGTTTTTTCGTAACTGGTAGTAAATAGGGCTTGTTCTCCGAGACCTCATGTGCTTTGATTTGTATATCCAGTACAAGTTAAAGCAAGGAAGGAGGCCTCGGATGAATACGAAAATAGAAGAAGCTCAGGAGGAATTCAACTCTATTCTTCAATTCGTAGTGAATGGAGCGCTTGATCTGCAGATTCACGAGGTGGAAGATCGGATCTATCGGATGCTTCTTCGGCTGGGACGAATTCTGTTGGAGCTGTTTGTATTGTCCATGGGGACTGGGAAAACAGGAGAGATTTTGGTCAGCGCCGACGGCGGCTTGTACCGGTATCTGAGAGATTTGGGGCGCAAGTATTTGTCCATTTTCGGAGAGATCACGATAATGCGGGCCTATTATGCCGGAAGAGGACAAAAGGGGTTATTTCCCTTGGACGCAAGGCTCAATCTTCCCGACAGAAAGTATTCCTACGTCCTCCAGGACTGGATGGCCTCTCAAGCGGTAGAAACATCCTATGAACGAGCGGCGGCTTGGGTGAACAAGCGTCTTCATTTAGAATCAGCCCATAGACCGATTCAACGAGTGATTCAGGACTGCGCCTTGGCGGTCAATGAGTTCATGGACTCTCTTACCCCTCCCCATGTGGAAACGGAGGGACCCATTCTGGTTCACACAGTGGATTGCAAAGGAATTCGAATGCGACCCCAAGAGCGCAATCCCGACGTCGTGAAAACCAAGGACAATCCCGGCGAGAAGCGGATGGCCTGTGTGGCGCAAGTCTACACTATCGATCCTCATTACAGGTCGAAGGAAGGCATAGTGGACAGCTTCTTTGGGTCAGCCGTTTCCAAGACGGTCAAACACAAAGATCCCCGTCGACCGGAACCACTGAACAGGCGGACCTTTGTCTCGCTCAAAGACAAAAAGTCCGAAATCTTTCGCCGCTCGTCGCTCTCGGCCAAGGTTCGGATTCATGGGACAGAGGAAGAGAAGTTGGCTCTTATGGATGGAGAAAAGGCCCTGTGGAGCCTTTCTCGCAAAGCGCTACCGGGTTGGTCCGAGACTCTCGACCTCACACACGCCGTGAAGAGGATTCGGCTCGCGGGCGAACTCCATCACGGCCCCGGAACATTGGCGGAGGACTACGGACGTGAGGCTCTGCTGTGTCTCCTGGAAGGACGTGTGGATGACGTGATCGAGGACTTCGATACGGCGTTGGATGACGGGACGCTTTCCGTCTCAAAGGCGAAAGAACTCAAGAGCGAGGCTCTGGGTTATTTTCGGAACAACCGGCATAGGATGTCTTACGATCGGAATCTGGCTAAGGGGCTTCCCATAGCTTCGGGAGTAATCGAGAGCGTCTGCAATTCCCTCATAAATATCCGCATGGAGGGAGCGGGCATGTTTTGGTCTACGCAAGGGGCCGAGGCGATGCTAAAA
Source organism: uncultured delta proteobacterium (assembly GCA_963747865.1). Classification (GTDB taxonomy): domain Bacteria; phylum Desulfobacterota; class Desulfomonilia; order Desulfomonilales; family Desulfomonilaceae; genus JBBSBY01. The sequence continues at coordinate 117,278 of CAVVHK010000026.1, forward strand.
CTTCGAGGAGTCTTCCTTGATGACCTTTGGGAGGAATTCTGGGAATTCAGAGCAAGGGCGGAGAGGAACAGGCTATACGCCAAATACGACAACATCCGTCCAGCTACCCAGGAAGCGCCTCGGAACCGGAAAGCGGCATGATGTCATCAACTGAAGAAAACGCGCCGCACCCTAAATGTCTTTGGTCAAAACGACTCTTTTCTGAAAGGAGCGATTTATGCTATCAAGGACAGGTATGGCTTCATATGCGTCCGAAACGGGAAAGGGTATTATTTCAATGAACTTGATCTTCGTGGAGATTTGAAATCCGAGATATTACCTAAGGAATGGAGGTTTACTTTCAAGTCAGAAAGGAAAAGAAAAACGCTATTTCGCTTCAGTGACGTGAAAGTCAAACTAGGAGATCAAGCCTACACGCGGATGACATCCTTAACTCATGTTGATATCCAACATTCTCTAGTTGTGGATTGGGTTTTTGGGGTTATTTCCGAAAATCTAAAGAGTATTGGGCGGGTATAGGGGCTTATTGCCGTATGGGTGGTGAAAAAGTCCCACTTTCACACGTTCCGACTATGGCAAAAGTGCATGATTTTACCGTAGAGGGCGGCAAAATAGAGACCTTAGGTCTCTATAGTATTTCATGTAAAGTTAGACATTTCACTGTCCGGGGCGAACTAAACTCCGTCTTCCGACTCTGTGTCGTTCCTATCTCTCAACCCTTCTTTCGTAAACTGTTCCTGTAAAACTGTTTCCGCCGCTTCCATACGTTCCGCCGCCGCTCTCAACAATGCCTCTGTTCTTTGACCGGTTTCATCAATGCGTCTCAGCAGGCCGTTCATCCGCATCGCTCTTGCCTTAAACATATTGGCGGTCTGTTCCAAGAAGGTTCCGACTACTCCTGAGTTCGGAGGTAGGACGGTAATGTTGTCCGTTGGCTGTAAGGTAATCAGTTCAGTGGATAGACGGTGAGTTTCCTTCTGTTTCGCCATTCTCATTACTCCTTTCTACCATTCTCTACATTTAGTTGCCCAAGCGCATTGGGCACATTGCCAATCCTGCCGCGGGAAGAATACGTCTCGTTGAATACCGTTCCACACGCTGTACAGCAGTTTGATGAAACGATACCTATCGTCCGGTGTTCGACTGGTTTCATATTTGACCAGCCCCGCCTCTTTGGTCTTGAGCAGCACGTCCAGTCTGAGCTTGAGTTCATCTGGGTTAAAGCCCATGGACTCTGTAGCCAGGGCGTAGGCGCTCAGTTGCAAATTCGAGTCCACATTGCTTTGAGAGAGCTTTTTGGAGGCTGTTTTCAGGTCAACCAAGGTAACGTCTCCCTCGGGCGATTGCTCTATTAGGTCGATGTAGCCTTGAAATAACGGTAATCCGCCGAGGGGTATTTCGAAAAATTCCTCAACGCCTATGACCTGAGCATCGGGATTTACTGATTCGTGAAACACCGTGAGCATTCCCTTTGCTTTATCCATAAGAGAATTTTCGGTGTCTCCGTTGAAATATTTGACCTGCCCCGCCCGCCGCCACTCATCCCGGTAAACATCCAGCATTTGATCCGGTCTGAGTCCATCGCCTTCCAGCTTTGTTTGATAATAGGCGGCCACGGACTCATGGATGGCTGAGCCAAAAGCCAGAGGGGCTGGATGGAAAGCGGGTGGAATTTGGTCTATGTATTTGAACCTGTATTGCAGGGAGCAATTCAGGTATGATGATACTTGGGAATACGAGAGGTGGTCGTGCTCCTGTGACCATTGTCATCTTCTTCTCCTTCCACGCAATTCTTTGGTTCGGTTGCGCCAGTAGTTTCGCTGATGGACGAGCTTCCGCAGTTCACTGATGAGTTTGCTTCGCCTGCGCTTGGGCTTCGGGGGCTGGAATAATGAGGCAATTCTGAACATTTTGGGTCTCCTTTGTAGTAGCGGGGCTAGAACGCACCTGTGGCGTCCTGCCCCTTGTTTATTCGTGGTTGTGTTTGTCTGGTGAGGTTAAGCTGCGATTTCCGTTTGCAGGTAGCCGATCAATTGGGACGCGG
>CAVVHK010000027.1:0-8267 GCA_963747865.1 uncultured delta proteobacterium
GTCACTGGCTCTGTTGCCGCTTTAGTGGACGTTGCGGCTTTTTTCTGCCGCCTTGCCTCTATGAATATTTCAGATTCTCAGGCAACCCCCTCTTTTTCGCTGCTTTGCTTCGGGCTTTGGTCAATGACTTTGCAGACAATGGGGTCCTCATTGTGAAACCGTATTTTTTCCTGTACTCCTTCTGGTTCATGCCGTGACTGACAAGATGCTTTGAGGTCAACTGGCGCATTTCGGCGCCGCATTCAAGGCAAATCACTTTGTCGTCTTGGATGGAGTCTTGAGGAGCAATGGCTTTGGGAGCTTCTTCAGGCATCATTTGCGGGGCGAGGACGGTTCCTTCGCCTTCAGCCTTCTGCATCGCTTGGAGAGTTTGGAATACCTCACGAAGAGACGATGCAATCTCCATTGTAGTCATTGAAGCTGACGCTACTTGGGTTTGTACGATTTCGGCGGCAATTTCGAGCAGTTTTTTGGTCATGCTAGAACCCTCCATTTTCGTAGTCGTATTGGCTATGTGGCTTAATTATGAGCAGTGGGACCATTTTGGCAAGACAAATCAGATACTTTTGAACAAGTACTATTCCCGTTTCCATTTTTCTGTTTTTCATCGCATTGCTAAAAAGTCGTGATCCTGGCTTCAAGACGGGTGTTTCGGGGAGCCGGGTTTGGTATGGGTGAGGCCCGGAAAATGGCTGAGAGGTAGTAGAGTTGGGTGTGTTGGATAATAATAATTTGTTTACCTTGCCTTACATTACTCACCCACCTTTTCTATTTCCTCCAGATAAATAGTCTTCCCTTTACCTTTACGTTTGCCGATCAACATGACCTCGCACTCCCATAGTGGTTTTACAATATCACTCATCATGCCTTTCGGGACGCGGATCTTGTATTTTGTGCCTGATTCATCCATTACCTGTATAATGCCTTGCTCCTGCTTCAAAGCATCAGCAAATCGTAGTACTCCCTGTATTGGGATGCGTTCCTCGGTTTTCTTTGTTCTCGGCCGATAAGGCTGCCCTCTAAGCTTCCTAAGTGCCACCTTGCGCTGAGTATTCTCTCGGGAAATCGTGAAACCTACGGTGCGGACATTTTCCCCATCTGGAGCGATATTGCGTGCAAGAGCAACAAAATTGCGGTAGTAAGCAGAATCGGGGATTTTGCTCTTAAGCTCATCCGTATTTCCCGCTTCAAGCAATTCCAAACACTCAAGCACCTCATCAATTACCTTGAAACCGACATCCATACCTGGCAGCCAAAGCTGTCCTCGGCCCACCTTTAGAGTGACAGCAAAGCTCGCTGCCCTTGGAGCCGAGAGATATAGCTCAAATTCATCTTTTAAGGCATGTTTCGGACTTCCCGTTTCCCGGAATGGCCTATTCAGAATCCGCTCGGCAGTTCGGTATACTACTGACTCAACATACTTAATACGATCAAGAAAATCCGAACTGCTGGTTATGCCGAACCCAACTGCAGGCCCCTCAACTGACATCTGAACTTCTCCAGGCGCAAGTGAGACGCCGCGAAGCTCAAGGTGACGGGAAAAATGCACGTCTTCCAATAAATCACGAAGCTCCTCAGCTATGTCGGCTGGTGGATTACCTAAAAGTCCATAGGCTATTAGCCTCTCTGCCTCACGCACTTCACCACATTCCATTGCTAATGATGCGGCACTTCGATAAAGCACAGAGCGTGTAGGTTCAAAACCTATTTTGCGCTCCAATGAGGAAGCCGCTTCTCGTTCTTTTTCATAGGCTAATCGCAGGCATTCCCTGGAAGCGGTTTCACCGGATTTCGATCTTTCCAGCAAAGCCCTATCCACAAGCGCCATAGCTTCTCGGTGCAACTTTTGAGCTTTTCTCATGGCTTATAAACCATTCGAGAACGAGGCTTCCCAAATTCGACAATGATTATTAAGGCTGGGAGAACACCGTCGGACTTTCTTGTCTGATCCAATTTTTTGGCGACTCTTGCTCTAAATGCTCGTTCATCTGGTTTTCTTATACCCGAAACCTCCAGTCGCACTTTATTCTGGAAGAGAGTGCCCCTTTTATCTTTTGAGTCGAGCCACCAGTCGAAACCAGTACCCTTTACGGAGCGCTCGACGACTGATAAATCTGTAAGAGTATGCACCAATAGGGCAGCAATGCCATAAGCTCCATGCTCAACGGCTACATCCAGATCGTTATGGCATCGCTTCATCTGGTCTGTGGTCTCTCCCCAGAACAGCTCAAATAATTCATGATAATCGCCATCAATACTAAAATTTACGCCACTCAGGTGTTCTTGATCTTCGAGGCAAACAGAAGCGGCCTCTGCGAGATATCCGCCATAGTTTGCAGTAATACAGCCCAAATTCCCTTTCTTAAGTTTGTCAAGGATTAGCTTCTTCGTACTGGATCGGCCTGAATCACGCTTTTTCCCCATTGAGTGGGTTCTCCCGAAACCTTGAATAAAACTCCACTGATAAAGCGGGAGGACAACTTACCACGGGGAGGCAACAATCGAAAACTGACCTGACCCTCGCCCGCTTCACAATGTCGTAACACAGGTGAGAATTTACACAAGAGGCATATTACTGTTTCTTCTGGAAACAGGGTAAGTATTTTATGACTTTTTCTCTCCGAGGTTCAACTCTTTCTTCTCCCATAGGACCGGCCGTCTCTGGCTACGCTTTTACCCCTCAAATAGAAAAGCCGCGATCAAGGCTTTAAAACGGTCGTCCTGAGGAGCCGGGTTAGGATAGGGGTTGGGTCCAGACAATGACCTCTCGGCGGCAGATTTTGGTTAGCAGTTCCAAGGGACCGGGAGATTGAGTCCATGAAAGCAGTTTGCTAATTTTGCCGGGACTGATTTCCTCTACTTAGAAACCTCAATTGACATCACGCATCTGGTTGGCATAGAGGTGAGCTTGCTGTAATATCAAATAGACGCCATTTGCCACATTTGCGTAATCTGAGGGTCAGGGGCGGCTCTCCGGTCCCGCCCAGATTACCGAGCTACGGGGACGTCTGTCACCAACAAACGGTTGAGGCCTCTATGAAGCTCATTAACAATACCGGCTTAAATCGCGTGATCGATGTGTTGCGGCAAACAGTTCAAAACGGTGCTTCGCTCGACATCGCCTCGCCTGCTTTGTCTCTGTTCGCTTTCTTCGAATTACGCGACCTGTTAAACAATGCAGGGCCTTCACGCCTCGTACTCCCTCTTGATACCGACGGCGACTTGTTGCTCCTTGGCTCCGCGGCGGATCGTGCGGCCCGAAACCGTCTGCAGGTGCACTGGCTTGCAAGGGAGTGCGAGAAATGGATTCGTGAAAAAACCAATGTGAGGTCGTCTTCAGCTCTTTTGCCTCAATCAGCCTACTTCATACGCCATCCTGACATGGGTAAAAGCCGTATTATTACCGGAAATTGTCCTTTCACGACTGATGGGTTGGGGCTTGCTCCGGGGAATCAACTCAGCCTGATCCAGTGCGCGGAAACACCTGAAGAAGTAACACTCTTCGCGACTTGGTATGAATCCCTATGGAACACCATTCCAGCTTCTCAGAAAGCCAAAGAAAGCCTACTTGCACGGCTTAATGAGATGGGCGAGCACCTCCCTGCATCACTCATTTATTACCAAATCCTTTTTCAATTATTCAAAGCACGCGGGGATGAGCTGGATGAAGAGCGCATCGTTAAGTCTGCCACCGGCATCAAGAACACCGTCGTCTGGAAAAAGCTTTTTAAGTTCCAGCGAGACGGGGTTGTTGGAGCCATAGAAAAACTCGAACGGTTCGGCGGCTGCATCATTGCCGACAGCGTAGGGCTTGGGAAGACCTTTGAAGCGCTGGCGATCATCAAGTACTACGAGCTGCGTAATGACCGGGTCCTGGTGTTGGTGCCCAAAAGGCTGCGCGACAACTGGACGCTTTACAAGGCCAATGACCGCCGAAATATTTTGTCCTCTGATCGGTTTAACTACGACGTTCTAAACCACACCGATCTTTCCCGTGATGGTGGATTGTCGGGCGATATAGACCTTACGCATATCAATTGGGGCAACTACGACCTTGTTGTCATCGACGAATCCCACAACTTTCGCAACAAGGTGACGCACCGTGAGCGTGAGACTCGTTACGACCGTCTCATGCGGCGAATCATTAAGGAGGGTGTCAGAACGCGTGTCCTGATGCTCTCGGCTACGCCTGTCAACAACCGACTTGCAGACTTACGAAATCAGATAGCCTTCATCACTGAGGGCTACGATGCTGCACTCTTTGATCATGGTATTCCCAGCATTGATGCCACAACGCGTCTTGCGCAGAAGCAGTTCAATAGATGGCTGGCATTGAACGGAGACTCTCGCTCACCCGACGCCTTGGTGGATATGTTGGGTTTTGACTATTTTCAGCTTCTTGATCTATTGACCATCGCTCGTTCCCGCAAGCACATTGAGAAATATTATGGGATAGCCGAAACAGGACAGTTTCCCGAACGGCTCAGGCCAATCAATATCAAACCGGACGTGGATCGTGCAGGCGAGTTCCGTTCCATCAGGGAAATCAATAATGAAATCCGCCGATTGAATCTAGCAGTCTACGCCCCTCTGCGATACGTGCTTCCCCACAAACAGGCGGCTTACGACACAAAATACAGCACTGAGATTCGCGGCGGCGAGGGGTTCTTCCGTCAGGTAGACCGCGAGGAGAGTTTAGTACATCTCCTGCGTGTCAATGTGCTCAAACGAATGGAGAGCGCCGTTACTTCATTCGCCCTGACTGTGGGCCGCCAAATAGCTGACGTGGATGCAACGATTACCAGAATTGAAACTCATGCAGAATCAGTCGAGGAAGTGGACATTGCCGATGTGGACATCGACGACCCGGCTTTTGAAACTCTTCTTGTCGGGCGCAAGGTAAAGGTGTTGCTTAAGGACGTGGATCTCGTGCGTTGGAAGCAGGACCTTATCGAAGATCGAAACCGCCTGGCGACCCTTCATGCTGCTGCCAGACAAGTCAGTGCTGCACGGGACGCAAAGCTGGAAGCCCTTCGCCAGTTGATCGAGCATAAGTGTAGTAATCAAATCAATAAAGGCAATCGCAAGGTTATTGTATTCACAGCTTTTTCTGACACCGCTCATTACCTGTTCGAACAACTCTCGTCTTGGGCTCTGAAAAGCATCGGTATCCATAGCGCGCTTGTTACCGGTACAGGCGGCAATCGAACAACACTCCCCAATCTGCGCAAGGACCTTGCCAGCATTCTGACTGCCTTCTCTCCACGCGCTAAGGAGCGCCCCGAAGAATTTGCAGGCGAGGGCGATCTCGACTTACTCATCGCCACAGATTGCATATCTGAAGGCCAGAATCTTCAGGACTGCGATTATCTCGTTAACTATGACATCCATTGGAACCCTGTCCGCATCATCCAACGATTCGGTCGAATAGACCGTATTGGCTCACCCAATAGCTGTATTCAACTCGTTAATTTTTGGCCCAATATGGAGCTGGAGGAATACATAAACCTCGAAGCCCGCGTCAGTGGGCGCATGGTGCTCCTGGATGTTTCCGCAACTGGCGAGGAAAATCTTATCGAGTTGGATTCCGGCAACCAAATGAATGATCTGGAATACCGCCGCAAGCAGCTACTCAAGCTGCAGGATGCCGTTATCGACTTGGAAGACCTCTCTAGCGGTGTTTCGATTACGGATTTGACGCTCACCGATTTCCGCATTGACCTTGCAGGTTTTCTCAAAGAGAATCTATCGTCCCTGGAACAGCTTCCACTTGGTGCTTTCGCTGTGATAACCGCAAACAGCACGAGCGATGCCGCCATACGGCCAGGCGTTATCTTCTGCTTGAGAGCTGAAGGCGAGGCAGCCTCGAGATCAGTCGAACCCGGCTATCCACTTGCGCCGCATTATTTAGTCCACATTGGCGAGGACGGAACTACCCTGTTGCCTTTTACCCAAGCGAAGCAGACTCTCGACCGACTTAGAAAACTGTGCATTGGCCGCGACTATCCCGACGCGGAAGCCTGCGTCCGCTTTGACAAGACCACACGGAACGGCGAGAACATGACTGCAGCTCAGAGATTGCTTGCCGCCGCAGTGACCTCCATCGTGGGGAAGAAAGAAGAGAGGGCCGTGGCGAGCCTGTTCACACCCAGGTGGCACTTATGCCGGCAAGGGGGAATTCGCCGGTATGAACGACTTTGAGGTGGTCGCCTTCCTTGTGGTGTTGCCGGAGGCGGTGCATGAACGCGATGGATGTGATCGCAGCTCTAGCCTGCCGCCGGAATCTCGGGTGGACCAGCGTGTGCCCAAGAAACTGCTGGTGGAGAGCGGGGAGCCCACCGCTGCCGACAAGCGCCAGATCAATGAAGGAATCGAGGAACTGCTGTGGTTGGCCGCTCTAAAGCCCACCACTATCGGATGTACCGGAATACCGGGACCCAATCCGCGAATACCTGGAAATTGCCGTGCTCTCACTAACCCTTCGCTCTGCTGCCAAGCAAGGACGGATGATGGAACTGGTCCATCGGGCGATTCCATATCCAGTGTTGCTCGTGGCGTCACAGTCGGGTATCCTGTCATTGTCGTTAGCTCATAAACGGCTTGCGCAGAATGAAGCGGACAAGGTAGTGCTTGATGGGGGCATAACTTTTTGCGTGATTGACTCTCATCCTACTGTCCACCTGTTCCTCGCCAGCCTGTCCGTCGAAGCCCAGCCACGAGCAAACTTATTCGCATTGTACAAGGGTTGGAGTAATTGTGTAGAAGCTTTTCAGGCCGCACAACTGACAGGGGAGTTTACCCGGCCTTCAAGTTCCGAATCAGCGTTGGCCCGACGGGAAGCGCTCTTAGAACACGACCGTCTGACTCGCCAGATTGCTGTTCTTCGTGCTCAAGCAATACGCGAATCACAGCTTAATCGTCGTGTCGAGTTGAACCTCGAAATCAAAAGCCTTGAAACCGCGCTGGCCGAGGCTCGTGCAAATCTGTAAGTCGGAGAAAGACAAAATGAGGAAACTCACTATTGATGACCCCGAAACCAAGTCCGCTGACATTTTAGCAGATCATATCGAGCGCCTGAAGGAGTTCTTCCCGGAAGCCTTCACTGAGGGTAAGATAGACTTCGATGTTCTGAAACAACTCCTTGGTGCCGTCCTGGACGAGCGGGAGGAGAAGTATGGTCTTAACTGGCACGGCAAGCGCCGAGCCCGCCAGCTCGCCCTCATCCCTTCCACCGGTACATTGCGGCCCTGCCCGGAAGACAGCGTGGACTGGGATACAACACAGAACCTCATGATCGAGGGCGACAACCTCGAAGTCCTCAAACTCCTCCAGAAATCCTACGCCGGAAAGGTGAAGCTAATCTACATCGACCCGCCTTACAATACCGGCAAGGATTTCGTCTACCCCGACAATTTCCAGGACAACATCAAGAACTACCTGGAACTCACCGGCCAGGTGGACGGCAAGGCCGAAGATCAGCTCCAACACTGAAGCATCGGGCCGATTCCATACTGACTGGCTCAACATGATGTATCCGAGGCTTAAAACTTGCACGGAATCTATTGAGAGAGGATGGGGTAATACTTGTCAGCTGTGATGACAATGAGGCACATAACCTGAAAATCGTCATGAACGAGGTTTTCGGAGAAGAGAACTTTGTGGCACAAATTGTCTGGCAACGGTCAAAAAAGGGGGATGCAAAACTCATCGCCAACGTTCATGAATACATTATTTGCTATCTACGCGACCAAAGGGCGACCATCGAAACGGGCTTGTGGCGACGTAAGAAAGAAGGTGTGGACAAGGTGATCGCACAATACGCAACGTTCAAACGGCAGTTCAACACCGATCACGAGCAGATTCGCATCGCAATGATGGAGTGGTATCGCGGACTCGCAGATACAGACCCATGCAAAGAGCACAAGCACTACAACTGGTCGGATGATAGAGGGCTCTATTTCTCAGCTGATTTCGCTGGCCCAGATGACGGGCGAGAAAGCCGACCACGGCACGATATCTACCATCCGTTAACCGGTAAGCCTTGCAAGAAACCATCAACCGGGTGGCGTTGGGATGAAGAGAAGACGAAGTGGGCGTTAGCCCAGCATCCGCCGCGTATTCATTTCGGCCCGGATGAAACGACGATTCCCACGCGGAAAACCTACTTGGAAGAAAATAGTGCCGAGCCTTACCCGTCCGTGTTCTATCGGGATGGCAGGTCGGCAACTTTGGAGGTAGAAAGATTGGTGGGCAAGGGAGCAATTAAC
>CAVVHK010000028.1:0-232562 GCA_963747865.1 uncultured delta proteobacterium
GCCGATGCTCATGCCCGCGCAGGCCCGCCGATTGCCAACTGTGCGCCGGCACGCCTGGAACGAACAGGGCCGCCACCAGCGCCGCCATGGGCACCGTCCAACTGACGTCGCCCGCGACCGTGGAAGCCGAGCCGACGCCTTCGCTGGGAGCTTCCACGTTTTGCTGGCTGCCCAGCGGGCGGCTGCGGTCCAGCAGCGTCTGGCGGATGGTTTCCGCAAACGCCTGCTCTTCTTTGGTGTACGCAAATGGTGGATGGTTCTTTTTTATGGGGGGGCACCGGTTCAGAGTACGTATTGCTGGCGAGGCCTAATGAGGCTAGGGCGTTGAAACTTCTGCCGGTAGAATGGTTAGGATCATTGAACAAACTAATATATTAGGAGTTTTTGGGGAAGGGTCCGGGCCCCGCGTTCCGCGGGGTTGCAAAAAGGGGTTTCCCGGCGAACTATACTGTCTTCTCTCAGCCCAGGCCCGGAAACGGTTTGGCGGGAGGAACCAATTTCTCCATTTCCAGCGACGCGATCGGATAGGAGCAGTGATCCGCAGTGTAATACCCGCCGGGTCTGAAGTTTCCGCTGTCTTCCACACCGCCGAAAGGAAGCCTGCCGCTTGCCCCTGTGGTCTGACGGTTCCAGTTAATTATGCCCGCCCGAATTTTCCTGACGAACTTGAGATACAGGTCGCGGTTGTCGCTCAACAGGCCGGCGGCGAGGCCATATGCCGAATTGTTCGCTTCTTTTAGAGCGTCCTCGAAGTTGGCTACTCGAACTATTTGGAGGAAAGGTCCGAAAAGCTCCACATCGGGTCTGTAAGGAACGTCGGTCACATCTATTAGGCCGGGGCTAACAAAGTAGCCTTTGCGATCGAGCCGCTTCATTTCGCATAGGATCTTTCCGCCTTTGTATACAAGCGAATCCTGGGCGCTTAGGAGCTCTTCAACCATACGGTGGGAAATCACCGGCCCCATGAAGGGCTCAGGGACTTCGGTATATGGGCCGACCCTTATTTTCGCAATCGCTGACATGAGAGCGTCAATGAATCGTTGACGTCCGGGGCTTTCCGGAAGAATAAGCCTCCTCGCGCATGTGCATCGCTGGCCTGAGGTAATGTACGCCGATTGGATTGTCAGGTACGCGGCTGTCTCGTAATCCGATATCTCGTGTACAACTAGCGGATTATTGCCGCCCATCTCAAGGACCGTCATTTTGGCTGGTTGGCCTGCAAAGGCCCTGTGCAACGCCTTGCCGGTCAAGACGCTGCCGGTGAACAGCACTCCGTTGATCTTGCTGTGGGAAACCATGGCCTCGCCGGTTTCTCGCATTCCTTGAACCATGTTGAAAACGCCTGGGGGCAGTTCAGCTTGCTCCAGGAGTTCCGCGAGCTTCTCGCCGACCATGGGAGTTTGTTCGCTGGGCTTAAATACGACCGTGTTTCCCGCGATCAGAGCGGGAACGATCTGTCCATTGGGAAGGTGTCCGGGCAGGTTGAAAGGGCCTATCACGGCGAGGGCGCCGATGGGCTTGTGGCGTATCACCGCCGCGGCTTCGCCCATGCTGCCTTTCGCTTCTCCGCATCTTTCTCGATAGGCGCTTACGGATAGGTCTATTTTGCTTATCATCGCTTCAACTTCAGTCAAGGACTCCCATCGCGGTTTCCCGGTGTCGACGCATATGGCCTCTTGGATGTCTTTCTTCCTGGCTGAAATGATATCGCGATACCGATACAAATACTTCAGACGTTGATCGAGGGAGGTTTCCGACCAGTCCTCGAAGGCCGCCGCCGCCGCTTCAACAGCTTCAGCGGCGTCTTTTGCGGACGCGGAGCGGCCTGACCACTTGATTTCTTCGGTGGTGGGATTCGTGGCCTGGAATTCCGGGCCGCCGCCTTGCCTCCAGGAACCGTTGATAAAGATAAGTGAATCTTTCATGTCGGCCCCCGTGACCGGGATCTTAAAGCGACCTGTGGAGTAATCGCGGTTACGTGTTCAGACTTCGTTTCGCACCGGCAGACATACTTGCGTCATAGGATAACAGCCAACCCCCTAAATCCCCCTTATCAGGGGGACTTCAGATCCGGACTCGATACGGGGCAGGCCTGGAAGGCCGGAGCTTCTTGTTCCCCCCTGATAAGGGGGGCCAGGGGGGTTGGCTTTGGCTCTTCCTCTTCCTAATGGGATCAGGATGTATTCGGGCCACGTAACAACGTATTCATGTAACGGGCTGCTAATCCGCAGGATGCGCGGGGCCGTATCTTACCTTGCTTCCCACCTTAATGTTGAGAGCGTGAGCCACGTTGGTTCCGATCCGGATTCCGCTTTCTATGGTTTCTTCAACATTGCCGTAGCAGGCCCGGAAGTCCTGACCCGTACTTGCGATTATGAATCTTGGCGACTCGATCTTCTTGTCGGTGATCTCGTAAATGTACGCCGACTTACTTTCACGGACAATCCGGACTTCATCCAGTCGACAGTGCACCAGCGGCCCAGCCTCGAAGATATCAACCATATCGCTGATCATGAAGCCTTCGTCTTGAAGCATCTTGAGCGCGGGTTCGGTGTTCGGGTGCACCTTGCCGATCACCTCCTGAGCGGTCTCAGGGAGCAACAAGACATAGATGGGGCAACTGGGCATCAAATCGGCGATAAAGCTCTTGTCCATTACACTTAGCAGGTCAGCCTTCGAGTAATCGATCTCGAAAAACTTTCGGCCGAGTCCTTCCCAGAAGGGCGAGTGGCCCTGTTGATCGACGACTCCTCTCATTTCCGCGATTACAACGGGTTCAAATCTGACGTGATGCTCAGCCATGAACAAGAAGCGGAACAGGGACAATAGCCTGCCATTTCCATGTTTGCGGTGCTCAGGAACCAGGAAAAGGCCTCCGATTTCGCTGGGGCCGCTGTGCTCGGCAACCAGGTTCAGAGTTTGGATCTCTTTGCGAATATGGAGAGCTTCCGATTCGTGAATTCTCTTCTCTACCCTGTAACGCGTAAAAGGGCTCAAACCCTCCAACTTTCGAGACAATGCAACTGGTGCCCACAACTGAGCCGGTGGAGGTATCTTCCAAAACGAATAAGTAGATCTCTCCGCGGGGCTTGTCCGCCGTTTTGGCGAAGCTGTTCAAAGATTCCAGAATTCTTTTTCGCAGAAGATCCGGGTCCTTGGGCAAAGAAGTAAGACCGAAACTGGCGGAAGTGGCAATCTCCACCAGGCGATGCCAATCATCCATTCTCACAGGTCTGACAACAAACATCAGGCGCCCCCTTTCGCGTAATCATTCACAGAGAGCAGGTTATTTTCACCTTGTTCCTTCATAGAATTAACGGAAAGCTTTCGTCGGGCTGCCAAGCTTCCTCTTGTAACTAAATCAGCGTGTCTTTGTGGTTCATTTTTCGAGTCCCTGCCCAAAATCACAGGGATTCATGACGGACCATTGATCCTCCGCATGCTTTTGCAACACATCGGCAAGTATGTCGCAGACTTTGTCCACGTCGCCGACGTCTACCGCTCCCAGGGGCGGCAAGAAGCGTATCCGAGTTGGATCGGAACCCGCGTAAAAGGCTATGACCCCGGCTTCAAAGAGATCCATCAGTATCGCCTTGACCGTTTTCATGGCGCCCCCGAAAGGTGTGAAGGCCACCATACCTCCAAGACCGTAAGGTCCTGAGACGGCACCGGGCATTCTCTTCGCAATTTCTTCAAGGCGGTTTACAAAATGTGAGCTTATACGGCTCACGTAGCCTTCCTGACCCCAATATCTTGGGTCCATCAGGCTTTTGAGGATCACCGAGGCGGCGGCGAGGGAAGCGCTCCCGGACGTGAAAGTCTGACTAATCAGCCCCGCTTTGGGTCTATATTCCTCTTTGAACAGAGTGGCGCAAACCTGAGTGACCTTTCCAACGGTCACAATCGTGGGGAATTCATCCAATCCGAAATGCTGAAAGGCAAAAGGCTCCGTGGTACGGGAAAAGGTCTGTATCTCGTCAATCATGACGGGGATATGATGATCCCGCAGGAATTCCATCAGAGGCCGAAAAAAATCGCTCGTTCCCGGAAAAAAGCCACCTTCTCCCAATACCAGCTCAAAGATCATACAGGCGTGCTTCCCAGGGTAACGATTAATTAGACTATTCAGTTGTTCCACCGACCGGGCCGGCGATTCCGCCGGCTTCCTCCAATCATAAAAGGGCACATAGTCCACGGCTATCGTGGCCGGCAAACCTTCCCTGTAGGACGCCTTGTCCGTAACCTGCGACATTACCAGGGTTCGTCCGGCGAAACAGCCCTCAAACGCCAGGACTCTGTCGGCGTGCTGATTCTTGTGAAACAGCAGTTTCAGAGCATTCTCGTTTGCCATGGCGCCGCTTGAAGTCAAGAAGCAGTGGCCAAAATTCGCGCCTTTCGCATTTGCGGCCTGAAGCATCAGCTTGACTACATCCACTGCTACGGAGTTTTGCTGGAGGTTACCTTGCATTACAAGATCCGACAGCGCAGCGTCCATCACCGCTTTCACAATATTGATATTGCCGTGACCAAAATGATGAACCCCAATTCCTGAGATGAAATCGTATTTCACACTTCCGTCGTCCAGCTCCACCAGAGGCCCTTTGCCCAAGCCGCCGCCCAGATAGGGATAAAACAGATCTCCACCCCGGAAGTCTCCAAAATCCGCAATCACCTGGTCATAGCTTTCCTTCAATTCGGGGTTGGGAGGACGAATTCCGGTCAGCGCAGACTGATATTCCAGCAGGCATTGGATCAACCGCTCCTTGCACTCGACAACTCTCCCGTCCATGGCGAATTGCTTGGCCAAAGTGGGCATTTTCAAACCTCCATTTCCTGACGAATTACAAAAGTTCAAATTCACCGTTGGCATACCTCATCAGGAACAAAGCCGACAGCTTGGCGCGTTGAACCAATGACGAAATACGGACAAATTCGTCGGCGCTGTGAATATTTCCGCCGGTGGCGCCGAGACTGTCTACTGTGGTTAGACCAGCTCGACTCAAATTGTTTCCATCACAAGAACCGCCACTCGGAGACCAGTTCAAGGACCACCCCATCATCTCAGCGCATTCGTGATATTGCTTCAGCACACGCAGCGTTTTGTCATCAAGGGGCTTTGGCGGACGGCTAAACCCTCCGTGGATTTCCATAGAGACACCATGATCCGAAGAAACTGCCTTGATGGACGCGTTGACATGATCCATTATTCGGTTTTCGTGTTCGTGCCTGACCGTGCGAACATTGAATCTACATATCGCCCTGTCCGGCACGATGTTCACCGGCCCTCCTCCATGGACGAATCCGACGTTTAGAGTGAGCTCGTCGTCGCTGATCTTATTCATGCGCATGATCAGATCGGCGACAGCGTTTACTGCATTTCTCCCCGCTTTGGGATCTCGGCCGGCATGGGCGGCTTTGCCGTGAGCGATTATGGTGAAATTCCCTGAACCTTTTCTCCAGGAAACCAAATTTCCGTCCGACAAAGACGGTTCAAATACCAAGCCGACGCTGTTCCCTGAGGCCGCCTTTTCGAGAAGGCCGCTTGAGCCCGGGGAGCCGATTTCTTCATCAGGATTGATAAGGACCTCCCAGCCAAGATTCTCGGAAAAAGAGGTCTTTTCGAATGCTTCCAGAGCTTTCAAAATTATCGCTATGCCGCCTTTAGCGTCACAGACGCCCGGACCGCCGAGAATATCTTCACTCAGGCGGTCACACTTCTGAAACGGATGATCAGGCCCGTACACCGTGTCCATATGGCAGCAGAGAAGAACCCTCTTCGGAACTTCAGGGCGTTTCACAACGTGGAGCGCTCGTCCAAGGGGCGCTTTAGTCACTGCGCCAGCATCATCGACAACGGAGTTGGCGTCCAAGTCAATCAGTTCCACTTCGGCTCCCAAGCGCTCAAATTCGGCCCTGAGATCCTCTGAGAGCTGATAAAGCCCTGAGATGTTTCTCGAACCGGAATTTATGTCGGCCCAGCGGATCAACAGTTCAAGCGTCTCATCCGAGGAGTCTTCTATAAACTTCAAGTACGGTTCGTAGTTGCTCATGGCTGTTCCGGAAAACGATTGACAACAAATTAGTGGGACAAATGTATGACGAGCCCCAGTTTCCCCAATAAGCCAAGTAAAGGCGACGGATATTCAATTGCTGGAAGAAACAGACTCAGGCTCATGGTAAGCAAGAATCCGCTTATAATCATTGACGCAAGGATCAGCAGTTTCGTGATAACCGTGACCATTTCTCCGAATTGGATCAGAACCAAGAAACATGCGATCAAGAGAATCGCCAGGAAATCATAATAGAATCGTGGCGCCGTCAGGATCGTTATGGAAATGGACAACACTTGCAAAAGCAAGATAGCGCAAAAAACATGAAAGAAGAATCTAGATCTGTCGGCGCGCCAGGGAATTGTCTTGAATAAGGGCAATAGAATGACAACAGAAATAGGCGCCATCAGGAAGACTGAAACGGACATCTCGTTCGAATAGTTCAAAGTGTACGAGGGCAATCCGATACACTGAGCCTTAAGGGTATAGTATGGCAGGGCCACATAGGGGAAGTCGGTCATCATCGAGGGCAGCCTGAAAAATAGTGACCACAGTTGGTAGGGAATGTGCTCGTACGCAATGAAGTTGGAGTGCTCATAGAGCGAGATTTGATGCTTTATCCCGAAATCGAGAAAGTTTCCGAACCGGAGATAATTGTAATACAGCAGCAAGGCTCCGGCAGCCCCGGTTACCGCAAGAAACGCCGACAATCTCTGGGCGACAATTCGGTTTAGTCTCTTTCCCCCGCTGACCCAGGTTTTCCACATAAACAAGGTCCCGAGAAGTATCGCCGTAAATATATAGGACATGCGGCTGCTTATGCATAAGCTGAGACTTAGCCCCAGAGCAACGGACCGGAGCAACGTGGGCGCCTCGGTCCTTTTCTCAATGGCTACCAGTAGGCATATGGAAAGCAGCAGGAAAAACATGGCCGTGGCAATCGCCTCATCGTGTATGGACGGAATTGCGACCATGAATAGGCTGTATCCATTGCCGATGAAAAGCAATACGAACCAAAGACGGGACTTTTGAGAGACCCTTTCGCTCAGCGACGCCAACATCCGCGCGAACAGATAAGCGCAGCCTGCGCAGAACAGAGCGACCATGAATCCGGTAGGAACCCCATGGGGCAGCGCAACCAATAACGGCAGTCTAAGCAGCGCAGGCAGCGGCCCATAGTAAAGATACTTTCTCCCGTTGTAATCCAAGTAATCTTCTTGGGGGGTGTCATCAATCGATACCTGGCCCCTATAGAAGGCCTTGGACAACATGTTGTAATTGGGCCACAGGGGCGTTTCAGAAAAGCTGAACGTGAAACCGGTTTGCCACGCAACGTTGAACAAAAGAGAGCATATGAGCACTGCGAAGAGCGATACTTCGTTTCTCAATCGGCTTGTCGATTTTACCGGAATGTTACTCATTTCTTCGTCCCAGCTCCAAGGGCAGACTGCGCAGAAAAGTTGTGGCACAAATCGTCCACCTGCTTCAACAGGTTTTTTGGCGCGGGCCCGAGAAGAAACTCCTTTGCACAAAGGATTGCTTCCTTAGTACGCCATTTCTTAAACACAGTCACGAATTCTTATAGGATGCGGCGCCTGCGTGAAGCGCATCTGTCGAGAAAACATCTCGAACGATGCAGTTCTCGGGGGCGCCACATTCTATGGGATCTACCTGGAAAACAACCCGGTTCTACCCCGGATTGGCTGTATACACGCTTAAGTGGACGCCACAAACATAAGCGTGGGACTGACCCGGAGAAGCTGGGTCAGTGTAGTCGTCTCACGCGGAGCAAGAGATGTAGTCCATCGCGCAAAACAGTTTCCCCTCCGCGAACGCTTACAAACATGATATTTGGCGGAACTTTTTTGTTCGATGGGCATCTACTTGATTGGAAAAGAGAGAAATGAGGAGAAAGTTATGGAAAAGAAAAATGACGAGCACGTTTGTTGCTTAGAAGATAGTTGTTATAAACTTAGCGGCCTTATTAGCCCGTTAGATTGTGTGAGCGCCGGGGGCAGGATCAAGAAAAGCTCCGATCAACCCGATCGGAGGAGCAAATTATTTGTCCACACGCTGTCGGCCACTCAGGTGGCTCATGGAGTGTAAAACGGCGTTATTCCGGGTTCGAGCCATGGCAAAGTATCGAGATAGAAGAGATACTAGTGTTGGCTGAACTGGACGCCATGGCTCACTGACTACATTGTTGTTTGCACGGTGATTATTAGGGCTTGACGCAATGGCGGGTGGTTGTGAGCGGAAAAACGAAAGATAGTCCGAATGAAAGCTCGTGGGAATCAGAGAACAAACCAACCGGTCAGCCGCCCGTCGTTACAGCGCAAGCGGGAAGCGCCGGCCACAATGGCCCCGAAACGAAAGACAAACTTTTCCGGGCGAATCACCGCTGATCCGGAATATCCAACAAAACCTAGCCGAGAGAGCCACGCGAAGTAGGAAGGATTTCTCGGAGACCGAATGTACGCCGAGGGCCGAGCATGTGAGGCCTATTTCCATACGTCAGTTTTTTCGCGTACAGACGATTTTTCTCTTGACTGGATAATCATTCACATATATAGTCGGGGGCTTTCCTACCTATGAAAGCCTGGAGGGTTCCCAATTTAGGGGGAATCCTTCAATCCCCCAATTCTAACACAATTGTTGTAAAACGCAGCTATTTCTTTAACCCTTTCTTAATCTTCCAGTTCTGATAGCTGCTAAACAAAGACGGCCCCAACAGTATCGACGCAAGTACTACCGTGATTGCCAAGACGGCAGGGACAAGACTTGGATCCCCTGATTGCATGGGATGCTCCTAATAGTATCTATATGATAACGTTGCCTGTTAAAACTAATCAAGTAATGGCGCTTCTACACCATACTGTAAGCGAAGTGAACCACGACATTCGCCAAGAGACCTCAACCGGAGCGGTTCTCACTGGTCTCCGCATCATACGAGGCCGGCGCTTCCTGCAAGAATCTAAGATTACTTAGGCGCCTGCATTTATATTATAAGTCCGCACTCCCCGACTTCGCAACTTGTAGTTTTCAGTCCGAAGTGAGCTTCCACTTCCGCGAGCGAGATTGCTCCGCTGCGCTCGCAAAGACAAGCGCAAACATCATTGCAAGGAGTCAAACAAACAAGCAATTTCCAAATATGCCGCTCATGAGTGAACGGCGCCCGACCAATAGCGCATGCTCCTTTAATGTGACGACCACATGCGCATCGGGCGCCCTTTTTTTTAGCTCAGTTTCCTATAACCGGCCCTCAGCCCTAATGAGGGCGTCAATGATAGTCAACGCCGCGCCTCTTTGAATGGCTGAACCTTTTGGCCGTCGACGACGCTGTCTCCCAGATCCAATACTAACTCTTCGCCTTCCTGGAGACCCGAGCTGAGCGTGACGTTCTTGCCGTCGCTGTCAAATATCGTGACAGGCTCAAATTTAACCGTGTCGTCAGGCGTGAGCTTCGTCACGAAGGCTTTATCCCCCCGCATAACGAGGGATCCGACCGGGATTTGGACAAAGGGCGGGGTTCGAATGGACAAGATTACCCGTACGAAACTTCCCGCTAAGATTTTTTGGTCTTTATTGTCCACATCAATTTCCACCAGCAGAGTTCGGGTCTTGGTGTCCAGCCTATTGCTGGTCCGAGCCACGGAACCGGACACTTGGATATCCCCTCGGGCGATGTCGGAAATCTCTGCTTTGTCTCCAACTTGCACCATACCTGCCGTTTTTTGATCAGCGTACACATAGACCCTGAGCCGATCTATCTCAGACAACATCAGTATAGGTTGCGCGCTGGTTTGCACACTCACGGCGCTCTGTATGAGAGCCCCCGGATCCACATAACGCGCCGTCACAGTCCCGGCGAACGGGGCGCGCATAAGTTCGTAGTTTTTTTGAGCAAGAAGAGAGGCCGCAGTTTCCTCCGACGTTTTGGCCGTCGCCTCGGACTGTTCCGCGGTCTGGGGAGACACCGACCCTTTCTTCAGGAGTTCGTTGTTCCTTTGCGCGATGAGTCTCTTGCTGATCGCATCGGCGACGGCAGCGTCGTACTGCCGGTCAAGCTCGGGGGATTGGATCACCGCCAAGAGCTGGTCAGCTACGACTTTGTCTCCCTTATCCACGTTTATGAGGCTGAGATAGCCGCTCACTTTGGCGTAAAGCAGTGTCTCCGTGTAAGGAAGCGCCTCGCCCACAAAAGAAACCGTCCGAATTTCCGGAGCCCGGCTCGCCAACGCCACGTGGACGACCGGACCGGCTTTGACAGCCGCTGTCCGACTTGCGACTTCTTCTTTGACGTTGGACCATTGCTGGTACAGGAAGAAGGCCACTAGTAGAAACGGCACAACGGCAAAAACGCCGCCGGCGATCCGGAAGATGGTCTTGGAATTTTTTTCCGAGCGCTCATTCATTGTGTTGGGTTCCGTTTATCATCCTTCCCCGCTCCTTTCCCGAAACCTTTTTTCCAGAAGGTGCTTGGAAGGAAGATTCGTACGCAGAAGTGAGTAGAAAAGGGGCACAATAAACAGCGTAACCGCTGTGGCGACAATCAGACCACCTATGACCGCGCGACCAAGTGGAGCGTTCTGCTCTCCGCCTTCTCCCATCGCCAACGCCATGGGCAGCATGCCTATAATCATAGCCAACGCCGTCATCAAGACCGGCCTAAGGCGCGTCTTCCCGGCTTCAAGGACCGCTTCGTGAGCGGACGTCTCTTGTTCGATACGCATGTCGTTGGCAAAGCTCACAAGCAAGATTGAGTTGGACTGAGCAATCCCAACGGCCATGATCGCGCCCATCAGAGATTCGACGTTTATGGTCGTGCCCGTCAACACCAACATCCACAGTATCCCCACTATCGCCCCGGGAACCGCCATCATTATTATGAAAGGATCGAGCCAGGATTGGAACAGCACGACCATCAAGAAATAGACAAGTAGTATCGCCAAAATCAATCCCATGCCAAGACCGCGGAATGATTCGTTCATGACCTCGTTTTGCCCCCGCAGCGTAATAAACGTGCCAGGGGGAAGTTTGCCTAATCCTGCTATCTTGCTCTGGATATCCCTGGCCACAGAGCCGAGATCCCGGGTCCCAAGCGAGGCGTCCACGTTGAGCACGCGTTGCACCGTGTAGTGATTGATATTCTCCGGGGTGACTGTGTGGCGGACCGAAGCCACATTGGCCAGTGTCTGCGCAGCAAGTTGAGGGGTGCTGGTCGGCTGCGGCAAACTTTGCGGTTGAAGCAGGGCCTGATTGGCAGGAGGAGTGAGAGGGATGGTTTGCAAATTGTAGATCGAGTTGATAATCTGGAACGGTATTTGCGCAGCCACAGTGTAATTCACACTGTTGACGGGGTTGAGAAAATATGACGGAGCTGTGAGACTGCTGGACGAAAGAGCGATGAGCATGGATTGAGCAACGTTTTGTTGTGTCATTCCAAGGTCGGCAGCCCTCACTCGATCGACATCAACCTGCAAGGCCGGATAATCAAGCGCCTGATTTATGTGAACATCCTCCAGGCCTGGGATTGTCTTCATTTCGTCTCTCAGGCGGCGCGCATATTTGTAAGAAGTGGACAAATCGGCGCCTTCGATCTGAACATCAATAGCCGAATTGAGACCGAAGTTGAGCACCTGAGTCACAATGTCCGCGGGCTGGAAATAGAAGCTTGAGCCGGGAAACTCCTTATTAAGCGCCGCACGCAACTTCTTCCTGTACAAGGGCGTAGGGTGGTGATTTTTCTTGAGCGAAATGAGAATATCGGCGTCCATACCCGCCACATTGTCCGTTTGCACGAATGCCAGGTTGTAAAAGGTCGGGATACCGATCATGTCGTTGATCGTTTCAATCTCATCCGCGGGAATCAGCTCACGAATTCTCTGTTCCACCTTTTGCACAAGTTTTTCCGTCTCTTCTATACGGGTTCCGGCGGGAGCGCGAAAGTGTAGTTTCATAATTCCTGTGTCCACTGCCGGAAAGAAATCCATTCCCACTACAAATATAAGCCCTGAGGTGGCTATCAACACAAGGCCGCCTACTACGAGGGTGAAAGTGCGATGAGCAAGCACATTTTCGAGGGTTCGGCCGTACGCGTTTCGAAATCTGTCGAAGGCAATGTCGCGACGTTGGTTGAAGCCGGCAAGAATTCGTGCGACTCGGCCGGGGGGCTTGGAGCGCGGCGCATCTTCTTCCCCGCCGTGGTGATCGCCGCCCAACAACATGTCGGACAAGGTGGGAACCAACGTTCGAGACAAAAGGTAGGACGCCAGCATCGCGGCTACGACAGCGAAGGCCAGGGGTGTGAACAAAAACTTGGCCGGACCGCTAAGAAGAATCACCGGGAAGAAAACTACGCATATGGCCAAAGTTGCCACAATGGCCGGTAAAGCCACCTGGCTCGCTGACGTTAGAATGGCGATCAACAGAGGCTTCCCCAGGGCACGATTTCTGTGGATGTTTTCCACCTCCACCGTAGCGTCATCCACCAGCATTCCTATCGCCAGCGCCAATCCGCCCAAAGTCATTATGTTTATGCTGTACCCTACCAGCTTCATGCCTATGATCGAGGTGAATATCGCAAGAGGGATGGATGCGCACACTACGATCATGCTGCGCCAGCTTCCCAAGAATATGAAGATCATGAGTGATACCAGCAAGGAGCCAAGGATCGCCTCTCGGGCCACCCCCTCGACCGCGGCGCGTACAAAGACCGATTGGTCAAAATCGATCTTCAGGTCCAACCCCTTTGGCGCCACGTCCTTTATTATAGGAAGAGTGTCCCGTGTCGCTTCCACGACAGCCAAAGTCGACGCGTCCGCGTGCTTGAGGATGGCCATGTACGTGGCTCGCCTCCCGTTGACTCTGACGATGTTCGCCTGTTCGGCGTAACTGTCCGAGACTTTAGCCACGTCTCCCAGATATACCGGGCTGGTCCCCACAACTTTTATTGGAATGGTATTAAACTCTTCCACAGCCCTAGGGCTGGAGTTTGTCAGGACGTTATATTCCTTGTCTCCGATTCTGGCGGTTCCTGCGGGAATGATGACATTGGAAGACTGAAGGGTGTTGACTACATCGGCGGGAGAAAGGCCCCTGGCTTGTAAAGCGTTTGGATCGATATCGACCATGATCTGCCGGTTCTTGCCGCCGAACGGAGCCGGTGTGGACAGACCCGGAATAGTGAAAAGCCGCACACGTATAAAATTCAGCCCGTAATCGAAGAGTTCTTGTTCAGAAAGGGTCTTGCTGGATACCGTCAACTGCGCTACCGGTATATTGGAGGCGTTGAACTGCACAATGACCGGCGGTTGCATCCCTGGAGGGACGATGCGCAATATCGTCGCGGAAACGGAGGAGATCTGCGAGATCGCCGCTCCGATTTCCGTTCCGGGATGAGAAGTACACCTTGAGCATTCCTATGCCGGGAATGGACTGGGATTCTATGCGTTGGATTCCGTTTACAGTGGTCGAATACGCCCTTTCGGCGATTATAACTACCCGACGCTCCATGTCCTCCGGAGATAGTCCGGGATAATTCCAAACGACTATGACCACGGGGATATCGATAACCGGAAATATGTCTACAATCATTCTCGACAGGGAAAGGACACCCATGACGAGTATAAGCAGCGACATAACGGCGACCGTGTACGGCCGTCTCAGCGCAAGACGAACTATCCACATGAGTAAAGCCTATCAATTATCAGGGAACGCCGCATAAATTATTGTTTGAACAGTTTGGCGAGCCCTTGGTTAAGACACTTTGCGAAATCCCGGCGGTCTGAGCGACCAACGGTTAACTGAGCCTAATTCAGAATGGACGGACAATACCTTAATTCTTGCTTCGCAATTGCTAATGTCGAATTGGGTGAGGTCGCATGGCCTTTCGCGGCCCCGTCAGATCTCTTAGTGAATTGGGCCTCGAACCTGATCGAAGGCTGAACGGACAGTCTGAGCCAGGTCCTCGGATTTCCCCACGCCCCAGTAATGCAGTAAGAATATGCGGGGCTGGTCATCGAGCAGAAAATTGTTGATTGCGACTACGTTGATTCCACCATTTCTCAGTGATCGAATCACCCCGCTGAGTTCTCCCGCAGTCATAGCGATGGCGCCTGCCACCACAGCCTGTGGGTCGGCGCCGGCAAATCCGGCCCAAGAATGCAATCCCATGGCGGGAGTTATCTCCATTCCCTGGGCCATTACCCCGGATCTCCCTGCGGTGATCTTGAACGCGTCGCCCACGTTGCTGCCTGAGTATCCTGTTATCTGTTCTGATGCGTCTGGTGTCCAAAGACACAGGGGCTTGCGCCAAGCCATGGCCCGCCTGTTGCGGAGTCGCCGTCTTGCTCAAGGCGGACTTAAGGCGGCGGGCAAGGTTGCTTCCCCTGCCGGCCCCTTTCGAAGCTCAGGAACATAACGCGGGGTTGTTCCCACATGAAGTGATTGGTCAGCGCAGCTATGTAGATGCCGCCTTCCTTTAGTTCGGAAATAACCGGGTTTACTTCATCCTGCAATAACGCCAGTTGGCCGACTACGAGGGTGCTGTCGCCCATGTTCTTCCAGGCGGCCCAGGAGGTTAATCCCAGACTAGTGGGCACGGTCTGGCCCTGGATTGTGACTCTTATATCCGTCCTCGGAAAGCGCATGACAAGAGTCGCTTCCTGTATCTGCCCCCCTACGCCCAAAGTCTTTTCGACATCATTAAATTCATCTGAGGCTGCGGCTGCGGTGAAACCGAGAATGGCTAATACGATCAAGCCGATACTCAGCAAGCCTGGAGAGGTTGATAAGCGGTTCAATTGGTTCGGCATTACTGGTAGCCCCTGTAAGGTATGTGTATCATTGGCAATTATCCCACAACCTCTTCCACAAAGAATTTAGCTAATTTCCATAGGCCCCGCGCTCCGTCGGAATTAGTATGTCCTGTCCCCAAAATCTCCTCGACGGAGAGGCGAGAACTCAGCATCTGCCTCATGAAGTGAGTATAGCCCATCGATTCCCTCTGATCAACGTCAACTTCCGTTGAGAGTCAAGCGCTCTGTCGCGAACGACAGATCTTCGCCAAGTAGTCCCTTGCTTAATTGAGCCGACAATCGGTTCTCGCGCCTCGCGTGGACACGAACCCAAGAGGAACTTCGGGAATCCGGCCATTTATGGCGGTAACCCTTCGCTCATGAGCGGAAATATGGAGATTGCTTTCCCGCGGAACGCGGGATTTCGCTCCTCGCAATGACATTTGAGCTTGTCTTTGCGAGCGCAGCGAAGCAATCCGCCACGCTTGAGTGAAAGCTTACTTACCAAAATCCGTAGTCATTTTTTGCAACAACATGAACTAACTGCGTATTGCGGCGATTTTCCTCACCATTTCGATGATGTGGTATTACAACATCTGTTGTGATATTAGCGCGTTGCCTGATTAGGCCGCGGATTTTGGCTTAGCGTTCGTTTGCCTTTTGAGCGCGATAATGGTAAAATTTATGATCTAATCTCCTTCAAATCCAACTAGCGGTGAAGATATGCACTCCATTGTAGATATTTTTGAAGCTGTTAACAGGTATTTGGGTGTTTCCGGCCCAGGAGATTTGATGGTCCACCCGATTTTTATCGGATTTTGTATCTTGCTTTTGCTGTACGCTTTGTTCACAGGTATGAGATACATGGCAATCATCATAGCAGGATGCCTGGGAACCGGCGTAATCGTGCATTATCTCTACCCCGGGGACACCTCCCAATTGGTGGACCTGGTCAAATTCATAGGGGCAATGGGCGCATTAGGCCTCGTCCTTTTGTATTTCGGGTTCATACGCGAATGATGTTCGCAATGGATTGCCGTCCGCTTGCCGCTATTTCCTGATTTCGGAATGCTCGGCGGCATTTGGAAGATTTGTCATGCCCTATATCGTGGATGGAAACAATGTTATGGCCGTCCTCCACAAAGACAAGAACGTGGCTCGCAGGATGCTGATCGGCTACCTTGCCAAATTCGTGGCGGCAACCAGAGTGAAGCTTAAAGTCGTCTTCGACGGTGTGCCGGATGACGAGTTTCCCGAGGGCCGGAAAACCAAGGGGGTCCACATTCTCTATGCAAGACTGGGCTCCGACGCAGACACTAGAATCGAGGAGCTGGTCTCAAAATCCTCATACAGACGCGACATCACCGTGGTGACCTCGGACAAGGCGCTTACCTCGTTTGTGAAGAATCAAGGAACTCGAACAATCACATCTTTCAAGTTCAGAAAGATATTGGAGGAATGCGAAAAGTCCGACCAATCCGCGGAAAAGCAGTCTGCGGGCCAAATCGATGTTGACGATTGGCTGCAATACTTCTCCATGCGTTAGCAAAGACTGATCTTCTTCACCTCTTTCACTACGGCTCCCTATCTCCGCTCTCGCCTATCTTCGCCAGATAACTTAGAACGCCTTCGGCAAGCCCCCTCGCGATCTTGTTCAAATATGCGGAGTCGTTAAGCTTGTGACATTCTCGGTCATTGCTTAAAAAAGCGCATTCCACCAGGATCGCCGGCATCTTTACGCCGAGCAACACATAGAATGGGCCTTGTTTGATTCCGCGGTTGCGTTCGCTGGGTATGACTCTGCCAAGGCCTTGACTTACCGCCGTAGCGAGTTGTTCCGATTCCGTTTTCTTGGAAGTCACCATCAAATCCAATAGGGTGGCCTGAAGATCATTCATCTTTTCCGTGGATATGCCGTTTTCCAGGGCCGCCAGCTTCATTTCTTTGTTTGATGACGCTTTGCTCAGGAAATAGGTCTCGATGCCCCTGGATACCCGCTCTGTCGAGGCGTTGCAGTGAATCGAGATGAATACGTCGGTGCCCTGAGAATTCGCCGCGGCGGATCTCTCGGAAAGTGAGATGAAGCTGTCGTCGGTTCTGGTCAGAATAACCTTGAAGGAAGGATAGCGCTCCTGGAACAGCTTTCGCAAGCGTTTCGCTATGTCCAGAGTTAAATCTTTTTCTTTCAGCTTGCCATCCAGCGAAACGGCTCCCGGGTCTTTGCCGCCGTGTCCGGGATCAATTACTATTGTGGCTGATTTAGGGCAGAGAGCCGGGTCAAGCGTAAGCGCGTTGGTTTCGCCGGACCCCTTTTCAATTGGCGTCGGTGGGCTCAAAGCGGCAGTTTTGATTTGGCCGGATGTGTCCGCAGGGTCGTTGGCTTGGGGCAAAGCGGAGCCTGCCTTAGTTTTTTCATCATCGCAGCGGGGTTTGACTTCAGTTGTTTCGGACCGTGGAGCGGGCTTGGCTTGCTGCCCATTCACCGCCGCGTCGGCAGGAGATATGTTCGGCGTTTGGTCGGTCGCGCCTCCAGGCTGTCGATAGGTCGCGCCCCCGTCAATAGCATACTTGCAAGCTCCGGAAGAACGTCTTTGTTGAAGAACTGGAGAAGCGGCGCTTTGAACGGAAGAGTCTTGAGACTTCTGCGGATCCGGTACGGACTCTTCCCCCTTGAATTGGCTAGGAGCGGAAAGAGACCTTTGTTTGGTTTGGGCCTCCGACGTCGGAATAGGCTGTACAGCGGCGTACGACCGCGGGGACTGATTATGGTCGGATTGGGTCGGTTTTGCGCCCATACTCCGTCTACATTCGGCAAGGCTCTCCCAAAACGGATTCCCTGTATTGTTTCCGCCTGCGTTAGGCTGCGCCGCGTAAGCTCGGGCTGGGGGATTTCGAGGCCACGGATTGCGGGGCGAAGTGGGGCTGGGATTGGCCGATTGTCGGTCCTTTGTCTTTTCGACCTGGCTTTCAATCGAGTCCGCATTGAGGGATTCGCGGGACCGGAGGGAGCTCTGCCTCTTCAATGAGTCGGCTTCCTTTAATTCGCGCAAGCCATGTATTAAATCAGTCTTCTTGAGACGCAATCTGTTATATTGATTTAATTGCCTGATTGCCGCGTCCAGGTCTTCCTGCTTCCCAAATTGTCGGAAAAGGGCCACACCGGCTTTGCCTGCGAGCAACAGGCTCTGATTGGCAACATGACGGTCTTTTGAAGTGGAATGAAGCGTCAGCAACGAAGCGACCAGCGTAAGCCAGTGTTCTCTGGGGCCTGTCCCAGATGCCACGAGGCTCTCAAATGTCTGATGGTAGTGGGAAAGGGCTGTTGAATCAGAAGGATGCGACGCATCGACCTGAGAACAAAAAACTACTCCCAATAGAGCGCAAATTACGAGTCCTATTAGGAGTTGTCTGGTGTTCACAATAAGTTAAACCGGTCAAGGGATAATATGGTTCAAGTCAAAAGTTCAGGCCGTTTCCGTGCTTTTGATGGCGGCTCTGTCTTTCGGGTTAACTTCTTGGACCTCACTTCAACGATTTCGCTTTCAACGCCGTTCAAAGGCTGACATGAGCGGGCGATTTTGTCGTGAAGCTCGGCAGGAATGACTATACTTGATTTGAGCAATTTCCGGTCCACGTGATTCCTCCGGTTTGGAATAGGCTGACTATAGCATGTGAAAATAATGGGTTCAACCCATTTTCCATAATTGACTTTAACTAAAAGTCTTTGACCCATGTTTGCGCCGTTGGTAGACTGCAACCTGAGAGGGACGAGTAACCCTTACCGGCAGCAGGTCCGAGAGCGTTAGGAGGGGTTTCGAGGGAGCGACTTTGGGGAGAAAATCCTTCCTCGGACGCTTCGACAAAAGCGTCTAGTATATTGGTTGGTTAAATGACCCCAACAGCGGTTCCGCTATATTTTTGTGGGCCTGGCGCCGGGCTCATGGGCCCCTGGGACGACGCTTCGACATGTTTCCGAAATAGTTGTAGTTTTGGAAGAGGAGTTCGGGAGCAAGTTTTCAATTATTGCGGCCGGTTCTGGTAACGGGCCTTAAACAAACAGCTATATTACGAGATTTATCGAGTAATGGTTTAACAAACAACCACTGGAAAGTTATTGATATGACGGAAGAAAAGTCAAGCAAAGGCGGTTTTTTCAGACGTTTGTTCAAGAAGGACAAACCGGAGGAACAAGCTTCACTCGCTGTCCCTGAGGCCGTTGAACCGGCTCCGGCGCTGGATCCCATTCTCTTTCCGGAACCCGCTCTTCAGGAGGAAGCGGCTGAGCACGAAGTCGGATTAGTCAAATTGAAAGCGGGTTTGAAGAAGACGAGAAGGGGATTTCTTGGAGGCCTGGACGAGGTATTTCTTGGCAAGAGACAATTGGATGATCAGGTGGTGACGCGCTTGGAAGAAGTGCTCATCAGAGCTGATATAGGCGTAAAGACTGCTTACGAATTGTTGGAAAGTGTGACGGATCGTGTCAAACGCCGCGAACTCAGCGACCCTGAGGCAGTGGTCGGCCATCTGAAAAATCTGATCACGGACATGCTCTCCGAGGTTGAAGCCCCTTTGAGAGTCGGCTACGGAATGGAGCCCTTCGTCGTGATGGTGGTGGGCGTTAACGGGTCCGGCAAGACCACCACTATAGCCAAGATAGCGGCCAGGCACACCGCAGCCGGAAGAAAAGTGCTCGTTGTAGCGGGCGATACTTTCAGAGCAGCAGCGGTCGAGCAGTTGCAGATTTGGGCGGATCGCGTCGGCTGCGCTATAGTAAAAGGAAAAGAGAAAGCCGATCCTTCTTCAGTCGCTTTTGAAGCAATGGAAACCGCCTTGGCCAACGACATCGAACTTGTCCTGGTGGACACCGCCGGTCGGTTGCACACGCGCGTTCCATTAATGGAAGAGCTCAAAAAAGTGCGGCGCACATTAGCCAAGAAAATCGAAGGCTCTCCCCATGAGACATTATTGGTCATCGACTCTTCCATGGGACAAAATGCGATTCTGCAGGCCCGGACTTTTAATGAAGCCATTCCCATAACCGGGGTGGCGCTCACCAAACTGGATGGAACCGCCAAAGGCGGCGTAGTGGTAGGCATGTCAAACGAGCTCAAGATACCAGTCCGGTTCGTGGGGGTAGGCGAACAAATGGACGATTTGCGGGAATTCAGCGCTAGGGATTACGCTGAAGCCCTATTCTCCGGGCTTGATTTGGATGAGGAATAAATTTGCTTTGATAGTTCCCCGCGCCCTGTATCGGCGGGTTTTACACCCGCCCATTAGCGACTGTGCGAATGACTCAAGATTTGGCCTAAGTAGATGGCGGGCGTGGATAAACCCCGCCCGTACGCCGGGTCCGTAGGAATCCTGTATGGCGCCGTATTGGAGAGGACAGGGGAGTATGAAACCATGTGGTAACCATTCAGTCATGAGCGGCGAATACCGAGATTGCTTTCCCGCGGAACGCGGGATTTCACTCCTCGCAATGACATTTGGACTTGTCTTTGCGAGCGGAGCGAAGTAATCTCCAGCGCGTAACTGAATGAATGCGCTATGCGTAATCACGAATCGTCGAACGTTATGTTAGCTCCGGCGGCCCCGTTCGCATCGCGCGATTAAGGCTTTCACTTGGGTTGAGAGCGCCGCTTTTTCATTTCCGATAACTGCTCCGTGGCCGTGACTAGATTCCGCCGAGCCGAGGCGTCGGTCGGATTGAGCAGCACCGCTTGTCTGAAGTGGTCGAAGGCCTCTTCGATCCGGTCTTCCATAGCGTACACTACACCGATGTTTTGGTGGGCGCGCCAGTAATCAGGTCTGATTTTCAGGGCCCTCTCCAGTAATTCTCTCGCCTCATCGTCCTTACCTTGCCCTGTCAGAACTACGGCCAGATTGCTTAAGGAAATATAGCCACGGGGATTTGCTCGCAAAGCGCTCTTGAACGCAGCAATCGCCTTATCCGCATTTCCTTGCATGGCGTACAATCTTCCCAGAGCGTCGTTTAAGTCTTCACTGTCGGGCGCAAGGGCCAAACCTTTGGTTAAGAGAGATTCAGCCTCGGTGAAACGCTTCTGGTCCATCATTGTGTCCGCGAGATTTTTGTAAGCGCCCCAACATTGAGGATCCAGAGCCAGGGCTCTTGAAAGCAATTCCGCCGCTTCCTCAGACCTCCCTATCTCTGACAGCGATTTGGCCAACGCCGACAATGTTCCCGGCTTCTTGGGTTCAAGTTCGGCGGCTTTTGATAAGTATTTGGCGGCCTCATGGTGAAGCCCGCGCTCCTGCAACACCAGGCCCAGATTGTGAAATGCTTGAGCTCTCGGATACACTTCAACTTGGGGAGATTCCTCGGGAAACGCAGCGACCGTAGTGTGCCAGAACGCCGGAGGATCGCTCCAAACGCCGGCTTTGTAAACAGATATAGCTCCGAGCCAAGCCG
The DNA here is from genome assembly GCA_963747865.1 of uncultured delta proteobacterium. Taxonomy (GTDB): domain Bacteria; phylum Desulfobacterota; class Desulfomonilia; order Desulfomonilales; family Desulfomonilaceae; genus JBBSBY01. The sequence goes on from CAVVHK010000028.1 coordinate 21,282, forward strand.
TGGCAAGAATTGCAGCGATCGAGAGAGCAAACTTCATCTCCCTGGCGCGCTGCGCCCGCCCTGCCCTTTTCACGATCGCGCTTGCGACGTCCGCAACGACGAAAATGACGCCAAGCATCGGCAAGCTGGCCCTGTACCCGAAATATTGATACTGCGGAACAAAGAGACCTTCGGGAGCAAGGGTGACGAGAAAAAACAGGATTCCAAAGCAAGTTAGTGGCCGCTTGAAGAGAGAAGCAAGTCCCAGCGCCGCCAAAGCCGCGGTCCCGGCCACTGCGGGAAAAGTGATGGGCGGAGAAAACAGAGCAGTCGAAATCCGCATCGGATATACGAGGGGCCCATTTGCTCCAGTGGGCAATAATATCGCATAAAGATACAGGAACAGGGATCTGCACTGGGTCAATATAACCCGGATAAATGTGAGACCGCTTTCAGAATAATACTGTTTAATGGTCAGAATGATGCCGGGTTGGTTTGCCGAATCTCCATAGGCGCGCTCCAGGCCGGACAACACCGCCAGAAGCACGAACGTAACCAGAAAATAAGCAGCGCCGCGGACAAGAAGAGGCTTCAATTTGGCGCGGAAAAGAGCAATTTCCGCCAGAATCAGGATAACCGGCAAGGTGACCGCGTTCTCTTTACTGAATAAGGCGCACGCAAAGAGGCCGAAGCAGGCGAGGTATCCCCAAGCTTCGCGCCGGATTCCGCCAGAGCGTAGATGCAAGTACACCAGCAGCGCAGCATAATAAAACAAAGTGACCATTAAAGCGGAGCGTTGCCAAATATACAAGGTGACTTGCTGCTGAAGCGGATGCAAGGCGAACATCAAACCGCAACAAAAGGCTATTGCGGAGACCTCTCTCGAGTTCTCTTTATTTTGATCGACGACACGGCAGGAAACTCGTACAAGCGCTAACACAATTACAGCGCAAATTGACAACAGAAATATATCGACAAGCCTGAAATAGAGAGGCCTCATGTCGAAAAGGAGGAAATTGGCGTAAAAAGACAGCATCGGCAGCGGCCGCTGCGGATATATGTTGATTACGGCTGCGATAGAATGGGAGTCAAAAATATATCTCCGCTTTTCGATCCAACCGGCCGAATCGTAATACATTGGGGCGCTTAGACCATTCCAAGAAGTCAGAAGCTCTAGGGCAAAGTAAATGGAAAAAGTGATCGGCGCCCAGATTCGAGGATCTCGACTCACCACCTCAATAATGCCGGTTCTCTCGGCAGGACTTTGATTGCAAAGGTTCATGGTTTATGTCAAGAATGACAGAGACTCCGGTAATCCCTAAGGACCAGAGCCTCTGACTTTCGGGGCATGCTATCATTGCCCTTTAAAGGCGTCGGAAGGCAGCTTCTTCTTTAATCGCAGGACATTGCGGGAATCATCCTGACGGGTATATAGATACTCGTCCATGAAATGCCGAATAAGCCACACCCCGAGCCCGCCATCCAAGGGTCGCTCCAGGTCGGGTTCGATAAGGGTCGATGGGTCGAATCCTTCGCCGAAATCCTCAAACTGGAATTGTATTTCATCGGGACTTATCCGAATCTCGATAATTATCGGCCCTTTTCGGCCGGATCCATAGGCGTGCTCATGGATATTTGCGAACGCCTCATTGAAAGCCAACTCCAGATTATTTACCATTTCCTGTTGCTCGGCCAATCCGGGCAGTTGCTCCATCAGGTTGCGCACAAACAAATCCAGCGGCCTGAGGAACAGCAGTTGAGCTTGCGCCTCAATCCGCACCACAATGCTGTCATTCATGATTTGACCACCATCACGCCTTGCCCTCCGGGGCGCCTCCAAAAGAGGACATAGCCGCCTCCAAATTGTCGTATATCTCAAAAACGCGATGTAATCTTGTGAGTTCGAATAGGGATTTCGCCTGGGGAGACGGGCTTGCAATCTTCATGTCGCCCTTACTTTTTATTAACGAGCGCAGCGACGCAACCAAGGCGCCGCAACCGGAACTGTCTATAAACTTGGTTTGAGCCAGATCAATTATCACTTTAGTTTTGCCTTGTTCCACCAGATCCTTCATTGAGTCCTTCAAGGTGGGCGCCAACAAAACGTCCAGTCTTTCCTCAATCACTATTATGATTATACCGTTTTTCTCTTCTATTACCATGACTATTTGTCTCCCTATTTTAGTGGCTATTTCTTACACTTAGATGTTTTTGAGATCCGCGTTCCGCAAAATGACGCCGGTTTTGGCCAGTTCCTGACTGAATTCCGAAATCAAGCGGTTCAGAATCTGCTGATGATCATCTCTATAGAACAAGAAGAGGGTCATGAGATTGCCGGTTTTAGTAGACTCCGGCGGCATTTCAACACCCAGTCGGCCGGCTAATGGTCTGAGATCGTGCAATATTTGACCGACACTCTGATATCGTTCATCCGGGGCCTTCCGCGTGGCTTTCTTCACAAAATCGCTTAGCTCGACGGGAATCTCAGGAACGTGCTCTTTGGGATCAGGAACCTCATCATGGAGCTGCATTTGGAGGAGCGTGGAAATATCCATCGCGGGAAATGCGTCATGCCCGGTAATAAGCCTGTACGCCGCTAGACCGAGGGAATATATGTCTGATCTTGCATCCACAGGCCGCCCCTTGATCTGTTCCGGAGACAAGTACCTGGGAGTCCCTACGAGCCGTTCTCCCTTGACGCCTACTGCGCAAGCCAAGCCGAAATCCACTATTTTGGCTACGCCGCTCTTTTGGAGAAAAATGTTCCCGGGTTTGATGTCACGGTGGATTATTCCTTTTTCATGAGCAAACATCAAACCGGAACAAACCTGCAGAAGAGTCTGTAATGTTTTTGAAAGCGGAGGAATCCCCTGACTACGGAGGATCGACTCCAATGAGGCGCCTTCAAGATATTCCATGATGATGAATACCGTGCGGTATAAGTGTTCAATATCGTAGACTTTGACTATGTTTTCATGGTTGAGGCCGGCAATGATTCGGGCTTCATTCTGAAATTCATCGGAAAAAGTCTTATCCATGGCCATATTGTGCTTGAGCATTTTTATGGCCACGGGCATGTTCAGTTTCGTGTGCACGCCCTTGTAGACAATGCTTGATCCACCTTTTCCTATGATTTCCGTGATCATGTACTTGCCTACAACCCTGTCGGCGGTCACGGAAGCTCGCGCAAATCTCAGGGCTACGGTTTGCGTAAGGAATTGCCTAATCTCAGGATACTCCGTGCAAACGACCTCGAAGTCGGATCTGGTCATTCTGAGTAGTTCGATGTCCGTTTGGGCAGTGACGTGAGCGCTGCGGTTCTCCCCGGTCAAAATAGCCATTTCTCCCACCAAATCTCCGGGACCCAACACAGCTACCGGATGGAGAACACCTTCCTTTTCAACCGTCACACAACAGCTTCCGTTCTTGATGATGTAGAAGCTATCGCCCTCGTCTCCCTGGGAAATAAATAGCTCCCCTGCGCTGAAAGTCACGGGGTCCATGGCGGAAAGGAGACGATATTTGGCCTCGACACACATGGCCTCGAAGAAAGGGGTCTTCTCAAGTATCGTCAAAGTGTCTAAGGGCACGTTCGTGCTATTCATCCCGCACATTAGATCCATTGGACAATTCCCCGTGGGAAAATGAAATTCGGAATTATCGTATAGGGACGGTTTGAAAGATTTCCATATCCACCCCACTGCGAACAAGAAAATGGGTTGACAATATTTCTCTTTGGATTATTCTAAGTATGGAGGCTTTGTGACGCTCCGGCGTTGCTTTGCCTTTTTAGTTTTACTCTCGGTCAACTGCTCCCCTCAAATCATCTATATAAGCCAAACTCCAGATCACGAAATTGGGGTTATTGTTTACCTCTCTAAGGGCTCTGTGCCTAAGTCGGCATACTTGGTCCACCAAGTCGCTCAGCCCTAGCCGAGAAGGTTGGGTCATTTCATTGTTACGGAATCCCCAGGAGATTATGTAGGCAACTAGGTCGGCAATCTGCACCCCCGTTGTTAGGTCGCTGTGGACGAAGAAAGATTCGGGAATTATCCTGGTAGATCTAGTTCGTCCTCTGGAATAAGATTTGAAATAGTGGTCCATTTGGTCGAGCAACAAGTGACACTCGCACCTTTCCAGCTCGTCAAAGGCTATTATTCCCATGGTATGTGGCCCGTCATCCTCCAGAAAATAGAAGATACGTTCAAAAAGGTAAGAATAGTCCTTTCTGAGGACAGTTCTGTCCGGCTCTGGAGAATTCTTATTGATTATGCTGGCGAAAGCCTTGCAATTAAACCTACTGCAAATATCCAATGCTTCCCTGACATAATCCAATTTCGCTTGAGCCAGCGCCGTAATCTCATCCAGACCGGCAGCCTCGCCCAACTCCAGGCATCGTTTGGCCAGGACACGTCTTTGGTCTTTTGGAATGGCAGGTAATCTTCCTGCCTGTCGATAGACTTTCCTTTTCAGCATCTTTTTTGCTTTGAGTTCTCTGGCTCCTTGGGAGTAGCGTATACCGAAATGGTCCAGCTCCGCCGCTCTAAGGTCTGTGACTACGTTCCAGACATCTCTGTCTTCAATGGCCACACCGGCCAACACTGCGTAAGGAGACTCCCGGTTGTAGTAGCCGCTTTCGTCCACAAAAATGAGATAGGCCATCTTTTGCCCCGCACAGGATTTCGCCCAGCATGCCCAGTGAGGAAATACGCAGTCAATGTAATGGACAAGGCCGGCCCCGGAAACTTTGAACCTCTTAAATGGGTCATTTTTGTTGCGAATGCTAAATATTGGACTGTACAGCGTCTGTCCGGTCGCGAATTTTGCAACTTAATTACTGGAATTGAGAATGAGTTCGTGGTATCCGGATTACTTTCAAAAGTTACAAAAATGGAATGGACATTGTTCCTGTCCGCAAGGCTGTAGACACATTTATAGGATTTAATACCGCGTTAACAATCCTGTCAAGAAATACTCCCCACTGAGGCTCAATCCATGGTCATTACAGGGCTTGAAAATCTGCTTAGATCTCCCGAGGTCCTTAACAAGAAGGGCCGACTCGGTTTGCTTTACAACCAGGCGTCGGTCGATAGCTGCTTTGTCCCGTCATCCGACCTGGTCGATTTGACTTTTCCGGAACGGCTCAAAGCGCTGTTTGGACCCCAACACGGCATCTACGGGACTGAACAGGACAATATGAAAGAGACGGCCCACAGCACGCACCCCAGGCTGGGGCTCCCAATCTTCAGTTTGTACTCCGAGACAAGGAAGCCGGGCGAAAAAATGCTTGAAGCGGTGGACACAGTGATCGTGGACCTCCAGGATGTCGGGACTCGGGTTTACACGTTTGCGACCACGGTCTTGTACCTGATGGAAGCCTGCGCCGGTTTGAAAAAGAGCGTGGTCATTCTTGACCGGCCCAATCCCATTAGTGGCGACCACGTGGAAGGAAACATCCTCGACCCCGCTTACTCCAGCTTCGTGGGGCCGCATCCGCTGCCCATGCGTCACGGCATGACCATTGGGGAATTGATGAGCTTCTACAATGCCGAATGCGACATAAACTGCGATCTTGAAGTTATCCCCATGAGCGGCTGGAGCCGTTCCCAGCATTTTGACGAGACGGGACTCCCGTGGGTTATGCCGTCTCCCAACATTCCCTCCGTTGAGACGACTTTGGTTTATCCAGGGCAAGTGATCCTGGAAGGGACAAACATTTCGGAAGGCCGAGGAACCACAAGGCCGTTCGAGCTATTCGGAGCCCCATATCTAAATCCCGACGCTCTTATTGGAGCGATCGAGAAGGCCGCGTTGCGGGGAGCCATTCTGCAAGAAATGAGTTTTAAACCGACGTTTAACAAGTGGAGCGGCCAGGTGTGCCACGGATTCCATGTCCATGTTATAGACACGAAGGTCTTCAAACCGTACAGATTTTCATTGGCCCTTGTCTCGGCGGTGCGCAGGACATGCGGCAAACAGTTCGCATGGGCTGATCCTCCCTACGAGTATGTCTCCGACAAGCTGCCGGTGGATGTGATACTTGGCGATCGATCCGTCAGAGAACAGATTCAGGCCGGCAGATCAATTTTGGACTTGGAAAAGGAATGGACGGATCCATTGAACAGATTCATGAAGCTCCGGAGTAAGCACCTGATTTATTAAGGCGCCCAGCCTTTCGGATAGATTCGGGTCGCGGTTGACTGCCGTTCTTTCGGTTACTAGTCTCCTCTTATAGGAAGCCCTTTTCGGAAGGAGACTACCATGGACAAATTACTGGCAGGCCTACATCATGTTACCGCAATAGCCGGCGATCCACAAACCAACGTGGATTTTTATTCGAATATCTTGGGGTTACGGTTTGTGAAGCGCACCGTCAATTTCGACGATCCAAACACTTATCACCTGTATTATGGAAACTATGAAGCGTCTCCGGGCACGATCTTAACCTTTTTCGCCTGGCCCGGCGCCGCTCGCGGACACCGAGGAAGAGGCCAGGCTACGGCCGTGGCCTTTTCAATTGGAATAGACTCCTTATCCTTTTGGGCTAAGCGGCTTCGGAAAGCCGCCGTCGATTTGGAAAAGCCGTTTTCACGTTTTGATGAAAAGGTAATCAGGTTTTACGACCCGGACGGCTTGCAGTTCAGAACTGGTGGCCGGTGGGGCCGAGAACTCGGTAGCCGCAGGACAAGAACCCTCGGATGAGCACGCCATCCGTGGTTTTCACAGCGTAACGGTTACCGAAGGCTCCGAGGCCACAAAGTCTTTCCTGGCAAAGGCTCTGGGCTTCAGACTCGCCGGAAAAGAAGGCGAACGTTTACGGTTTGTCAGCGGGAAAGGCGGCCCCGGGAAGATACTTGACGTAGTTGTCTCTCCTTCTGAGGAATTCGGCAATATTTCAGTGGGAACCATCCACCACCTAGCGTGGCGTTTGCCGGACAGTGAGACCCAAAAGGCTTGGAGAGAACAGCTTGTTCGGTTTGCTTCGGTTACCAGGGTCATCGACAGGAAATACTTCGAATCAATCTACTTCCGAGAACCCGGAGGCGTGCTATTCGAGATGGCAACCGACGGCCCTGGTTTCACTGTCGATGAACCACTGGACAGACTCGGTTCAGGATTGATGCTCCCGAGATGGTTTGAGAAGGACCGACACGCCATAGAGAAATCCTTGCCCGTTTTAAAGGTTCCTGCCCGTCGCAGGGCGGCTTGATCGTCGATTTCAGAAACCCGGCGCCGTGGTTCTGGATACACGGGCGAATTCCGCAAAACCAACCGGTGAGTTCAGAGTTCATTGGCAAATGTGTCATCCTGGGTTATCATTTGGGGGTCCGCTGTCGGAAGGATTTGGTGGCGACGTGGAAGCCTAGTTTATGACACCGTGAATTACCAGGCGCCGGAGGTCTCATATATATGAAAACTCTTTTGTCGACCAAAGAGGTCGCGGAATTTCTCGATGTCAACGAAAAAATGGTATACGGTCTGATTGCGGAAAAAGGCTTGCCTGCGACCAAGGTTACCGGCAAATGGCTTTTCCCACGGCACCTTGTGGAGCAATGGGTCGAGAATTCCATAGTTAATCGCCCTGTGGATCGTCGTCCGCTTCCCGCTTACCATGGATTACTTATAATCGCAGGAAGCAACGACATCCTGCTGGACAGGACTATTTCACTTTTTAACCGTCTTTATGCGGACCACGTGGCGGTGTTCGGTAATATGGGCAGCCTGGGTGGTTTGAGAGCAATGCGGCGGCTTTTGTGTCATATGGCGGCGAGTCACTTGCTTCAGGAAGCTGATGAGGAGTACAATTTCAAATACGCCGCGGAAGAGCTCCATGAATTGCCAGCGGTGGTCAATTTTTCAATCCGAGAACAATGTATTCTCGTGCAAAAGGGAAATCCGAAACAAATACATAGCGTAGCCGATATCGGGCGGCCAGGCATAAAGTTGGTCAATCGCGCCGAAGGTACAGGCACCCGTTTGCTGCTTGATCTGGAATTGAGGACTGCGGGTATAGATGGCGGCAGCATTGACGGGTACACGCATGAGGTCCAGCGTCATCTGGATGTCGGGGTCGAAGTGCTCTCAGGCCGAGCCGACGCGGGTCCCGCGATCAGCGCTGTCGCAGGTTTACTCGGCTTGGATTTCATCCCATTACGTAAAGAACGGTTTGATCTGCTGGTCTTCAAGAACAGGTTCTTCGATCCCGGCGTCCAATTGTTCTTGAGCCTACTCCATGAGGAATCCTTCAGAGCCCTTGCCGATGGATTGCAGGGATATGACTTAAGCCTGTGCGGAAAGATGGTTTTCCCCAAAGAAGATTAGGACGGTCGGCTCGTGAACCATACCCGGATTCGTTTTCCGTGCGGTCGGACCTAGATCCTAACTTGTCATGATATAACGCAAGGAGGTTCTATATGAAGAGAGCTTTTGTAACGTTTGGCGTCATGGCCTTGCTGATTATTGGCGTATGTGCGGCGCAGGGTGAGACCCGCCTCAGGATGAGCACCACCACCAGCACTGAAGCCTCGGGTCTGTTGACGCATCTGCTTCCGCCTTTTGAGAAGGCCAATGACGTCAAAGTGGACGTCATAGCCGTGGGAACAGGAAAGGCGTTGAAGCTCGGCGCCGACGGAAACGTGGATGTGGTGTTTGTTCATGCCAGACCTGCGGAGGATAAGTTCGTCGCGGACGGCTATGGTGTGGATCGCCGTGACGTCATGTATAACGATTTCGTGATCGTGGGCCCCAAGGATGATCCGGCAGGGCTAAAAGAGGCAAAGACAACCGCCGATGCTTTCAAGTGTCTGGCGGAAGGTAAAGCCGACTTTATTTCGCGTGGCGACGATTCCGGAACTCACAAGATGGAAAAAGATCTTTGGAAGGCGGCGGGGATAAATCCCCAAGGGAAATGGTATATAGAGGCCGGCCAAGGCATGGGCCCGGTCCTTCAAATGGCCTTTGAAAAGAAAGGTTATGCCCTTGCCGACAGAGGAACATTCATTGCCCACGAAGGCAAACTGGACCTCGCAATAGTCTTTGAAGGGGACAAGGCTTTGTTCAATCCCTACGGAGTAATCGCCGTAAACCCCAAGAAATATCCAAACGCCAACTATGATCTGGCTGAGAAATTCATCAACTACGTCACCGGTCCGGAAGGGCAGAAGGTGATTGCGGATTACAAGATAAACGGCAAACAGCTATTTTTCCCTGACGCAAAAAAGCCGTAGTGGTAATGGTTCACCGGGCAACCCCTTTTTGCAAAACGCAGCCTGCGGCCGCAACCAAAACCCAACCCGCCCTGTATCCCCCCGTAAACGGGGAGAATAGCGCCCTCCCCGTTTGCGGGGAGGGTTGGGGTGGGACTCCTACAGGAAAGTCAGCGCTAATTTAGAAGTTGACGGCCCAACTACAGACTGGGTTACTTGAAATTAAGCGAAATGGTATCAGGAAGTCCCCCTGATAAGGGGGATTTAGGGGGTTCGGCTTTCGTATGAGATTTAATATCGTAGTAACGGCAGGTTACAACGATGTGAGGCCAATTTCTTCTCGCGAAAACAAGAAATCGAACGTTATTAGTAAAAAGTGGTTGCCCGGACCCTTCCCCAAAAACTCCCCAAATATGGGTCTCTTAAGGAAGTAGCTACCGTGCTTTGAGCCGATCTCTCAGCTCCTTTTGATGACTTAAGCTTCATCGACCCACTGGATACCGCAATGGCACGCGCCCTCATGTTGGCGTCATAGTTAGATTTTTTTGAAGGGGGATCCGGGACGCTTACACCCAATCGGCCTGTGGGTCCCATCTGGAGCCAAATTGAGTTTCTTGATCGATTCCCTTTACAATTCACTCTTGTTGGTCTTCACCTTTGATCCCGCCGTGTATTTCATCGTTTGGACCTCATTGGAGGTCTCGTCCCTGGCGACCCTGTTTGCTTCCTTATTGGGTGTTCCGCTCGGGGCAACGATCGCGTTGAAGCGTTTCCGCGGCAAATCCACGTTGCTGGTGATCCTGAACACCATGATGGCCCTTCCAACCGTTGTTATAGGCTTACTGTTTTATGCGATCTTGAGCCGCCGCGGTCCGTTGGGAGACCTTGGGCTGCTGTACACCCCCATGGGGATTTCTTTGGGCTTGTTTGTTCTCGCGATTCCGACGGTGGTCAATCTGACCCTCGCCGCGATACAAGGTTTGGATCCGAGGTTAATGGTAACCTGCAAATTGCTTGGCGCGACGCCCCGCCAGGCGACCTGGAAGATACTTGTCGAGGCTAGATTCGCCGTTATGGCGGCTGTCGTGGTCGCCTTCGGAAGGGTAATTTCCGAAGTCGGCATAGCCATGATGCTCGGCGGGAACATAAGGGGGTTCACCAGAACCATGACAACTGCGATCGCTTTGGAAACCAGTAAGGGAGAGTTCGAGTTAGGCCTTGCTCTGGGTATCTTCCTGTTAGCCGTCGCCTTCGCGGTTAACGCCCTACTGTTTCTCCTGCAAAGGAGCAGATCGTGACCGCCGCCTACATTCTACGCGATGTCACTTACGCTTACGCGGGACCGCCTGTCCTTACAATCGGCGACCTGAAAATACGCAGCGGAGAAATAGTCGGACTGGTGGGCCCCAACGGCTCCGGAAAGACTACCCTTCTGCATCTACTGGCCTTTCTTGAGAGCCCGAGAAGCGGTCAGATCATGTTTTTCGGTGAAGAGTTCCATAAGGCAAGCCTTCTTGTTTTTCGTCGTAAGGTCGGATTCCTACTCCAAAACCCATATCTGTTTCATGACACGGTCATGGCTAATCTCACCTGGGGAATGCGTCTGCGGGGCATATCGGCAGCAGACTCTGTCGGGAAATCTTTGAAGGCTCTGGAGAGGGTCGGACTTTGCGGTTTCGAGAATCGTTACGCCGGATCGCTGTCCGGCGGGGAATCTCAGCGAGTCGCTTTGGCAAGGGCGTTAGTGCTGGACCCGGATGTGCTGTTACTTGATGAACCCTCGAACCACATGGACAGAGTCAGTTGGGAACGCACCGAGCAAATCGTCCTGGAGCTCAATCGGGAATACGGGAAGACGGTTATCATGGCCACTCACGGGGTTGATAGAGCGCAGACACTGGCTCATACCATGATCCACTTGTGGCAGGGAAAGGTAGTTCCCGTTCAAGCAGGCAATCTCTTCACGGGGGAGCCTAGGAATGATGGGCTTGTTTTTGACACGGGCAAGATTCGCATTGAACTTGAGACGCCTGCGAACAACGCAACTTGCGTGACCATCGACCCGTCTCTGATAACCATTAGTTTCGATACCCCCAAAAACGGCACGAAGAACGCCTTCCCGGGCAAAGTCGTTGCGATGTCCACTGAAAACGGGAACGTTCGGGTGGAAGTTGACGCAGGAGAGCGCCTCCGAGTCTCGGTCCCCGGCGACAGCGCCCTTTTGTCTCAGTTGCGGCTTGGAGCGGCAGTCTGGGTGGTGCTGCGAGATGACGCGATAAAAGCGATTTGAGCTTGGCGCCCACCTTCGCAAATCCGACCCCATGAATCCATTCACTTACGCGTGAGGAGATTGCTTCGCTAAACTCTCAATGACATTCAGACTTGTCTTTGCGAGAGTAGCGAAGCGATCTCCCAATTAGCCGCTCGTGACTGAATGGCCACCCAACTTGCTTGACAAGGTTTGCCAAAGGCGCGTAGACAGTATATATTGGTGTTTGCAGCAAGCGCGCTGACCCTCCTCCGGAAGAGCCCTTGCCCTCGACGCAAAAGCGTTTAGTATCCATGTCTTGTCTAAGTTTAGGGAGATAACGTGTCTGTAAGTTTATCTAAAGTCAGGAATATAGGTATCACGGCTCATATAGACGCGGGAAAAACCACTCTAACGGAAAGAATTCTCTTCTATACAAAGAAGATCCACAAAATAGGCGAGGTGGATGAGGGTTCCGCTACCATGGATTATATGCCCCAGGAGCAGGAAAGGGGTATTACCATAACTTCCGCGGCCACCGCATTCAATTGGAAAGGCTACGAAATTCATTTGATCGACACTCCCGGACACGTGGATTTCACCATAGAAGTGGAACGCTCATTGCGTGTCCTGGACGGCGTTGTAGCCGTAATCTGCGCTGTGGGCGGCGTTCAGCCTCAGACCGAGACGGTTTGGCACCAAGCGGAGAGATACAAGGTCCCCAGGATTGCCTTTGTCAACAAAATGGATAGGATCGGGGCCGACTACGAGAAGGCCCTTACGATGATGAAGGAACGTCTTGGAGCGCATCCTGTTCCCGTTCAAATACCCATGATGAAAGCGGGAGAATTTCTCGGGGCAATCGACCTGATCAAGATGAAGGGGATCGTTTGGGATCCGGCCACCCAGGGACAAGAGTTTGAATATATCGATATCCCCGAGCAATTTCTCGATGAGGCTCAGGCCGCAAGGAATTTCATGCTGGAGACCGCTGCGGAAATGGACGAAGAGCTGCTCGAACAGTACCCTGGAAACCGAAGACCTCGACGAAAAGCAGATTCTTGCCGGCTTGAGAAAAGGAACGGTGGCAAACCGCATAGTGCCGACTCTTTGCGGGTCCGCCCTTAAAAACCAGGGAGTTCAGCCGGTTATGGACGCCGCAATCGATTTTCTGCCCTCACCCCTGGACGTTCCACCGGTGGAGGGTATTAATCCTCAAACCGGCGAAATCGAAACGCGATCACCAAAGGGCCGGGAACCGCTTTGCGCTCTGGCTTTCAAGGTCGTTATGGATCAAGGGAGAAAGGCCACCTATGTGAGGGTCTATTCCGGATCGCTGGAAGCCGACGCTGAGGTTTACAACGCTACCCGCGGCTACAAGGAGCGCGTGGCGAGACTCTTTCAGATGCACGCCAACAAACGCGAGAAGATAAAGTCCGCGCCTGCCGGGAGCATTGCTCTGGCTATCGGCCTGAAAGATACCCGCACAGGTGACACGCTGACCGCCCCATCCGCGCCGCTGATCCTCGAGTCGGTGGACATGCACAAGCCGGTGATTTCCATAGCTATTGAGCCCAAAACCCGAGCGGACCAGGAGAAGCTCCTCTCCAACCTTGAAAAAATAGCCACCGAAGACCCAACTTTCGCTTTCACGGAAAACGTTGAGACCGGACAATTGCTTGTATCAGGTATGGGCGAATTGCATCTGGAAATCATCATTGACCGTCTGAAGCGGGAATATGGTGTGGAGGTTCAAACCGGTAAACCCCAAGTGGTTTATAAAGAGACGATTCAAGCCCTGGGAACAGGCCATGTGGTTTTCGACCGGGAGATCCACGATGTCAGGCATTTCGGGGAGGTAACTCTTACCGCGGAGCCGGCCGCCAGAGGCGAAGGAAACAGCTTCGTTCTCGGCCCCGATCTGGATATGGTTCCTCCGGAGCTGCTGAAGATGGCGGAACAAGGCGCCACGGAAGGCACGCTATCAGGACCGTTGACGGGGTATGAGATCGTAGACGTGAAAATTACACTGGGATCGCTGGGGCAAGATTTTAGCGGTATGTCAAGCCTCGGGGTGAAGGTGGCCGCTGCGCAGGCCTGTAAAGAAGCCTGCGAGAAGGCTTCGCCTGTCGTTCTGGAGCCCTACATGAACGTTGAAGTCATAGTTCCCGAGGAATTCGTGGGTGAGGTCATCGCCGATCTTAACAGCCGCAGAGGACGGCTGGAAGAGATATCTCCGCGGGGAAAGACGTCCGTGCTACAGGCTATTGTGCCCCTTGCCACAATGTTCGGGTACTCGACCTCCTTGAGATCCGTCACCCAGGGCAGAGGGATATTCACAATGCTGTATTCGCATTATGGTTCTAAAGCATAGAAGCGATCACAAAACCCAAGGTAATAGTTCACCGGGAAACCCCTTTTTGCAAAACGCAGCCTGCGGCCGCAACCAAAAACCAACCCCCGGCCCCCCTTGTCAGGGGGGATCGGGAAGTCCCCCTGATAAGGGGGATTTAGGGGGTTCGGCTTTCGCCTTCGCATAAACCTGATGAGCCTTAATATCGTAGTAGCGGCCGGTTACAGCGACATGAAGCCAATTTCTTCTCACGAAAACAAGAAATCGAACGTTATTAATAAAAAGTGGTTTCCCGGACCCTTCCCCCAAAATTCTTAGTATATTGGTTGGTTAAAAGATCCCAACCGCAATTGGGGGCAGAACCCACTGGGCGTTGCGCTGATGCTGGGCTCATAGACGCCACGGAGAGTTGATTACCCGTCGTTCCCGCAAAAGCGGGAACCCAGTTCTTTTCCGGAGTTTCTTGGACCTCCGCTTTCGCGGGGGCGACGTTTCGATATGACACCATTGCAAAATTTTCGCTTAAGTCACAAGTACTGTCGCTCTGACCCCCTCCTAAAGCTCTTATTATTGCAACTGCCTCCGCTTCCTTATGCACGCGGCGTATGAATGTCCGAGAAACAGCGGCCTTTGTCGTCCACATTTTATGAGTTCTCGAATGGGGGTCCAGAGGGAAACTCCTTTCAAGAAGTTGCCCTCCAGAAATATTTTCATGGAAACTATCACGCTTCCGCCACAACACTCGCCTCCGACGATTGGGAGGCTTTCTCCAGGGCGGATATAGCTTGATTCAACAGCATTGATAATGCGAAACAATTGCTGGAGAACGCAGCGATCCCCAGTTTAATTCCCACCTTACCGGAATATGTCTCTCTGGTCAGCTTCACAAGCCTGGCCGCAACCACTTTGGCCCCTTCGACTTCCGTGTCGGGCAGCAGAATCCAAAAAGGCGCCGTTTCGCCTCGGGCGCATACATCGGCGCATCTGACGTTATTTGCTATCAATTCCATGAGCGCCTCAGACGATTCCTGGTCATCAGGAGACCACCCAACAGCGATCAAAGAGAACCCTGCTTGCTTCCGCCAGGCTTGACTGAATTCTTTGTAAAGGAACTCCATGAAAAACCCTTCCGTGTACACGCCTTCGATCTGAGTCAATAACGCGTTACGCGAAGCGCTTTCGTGAGCCCAGGCGTTCGACACGGCCAAGGAGAGTTTTGCGGCGAGGCTCGAAATCAACTCCGTGTCCATCCCGCTCCTGTAACGGTTTGGATCGTTGCTTCCCAGGCACAACAGGCCCAAAGGCTTCTCTCCGGATGTTAACGGGACAATAACCGCGGAAGAGATCTTGGGTGAGTTGTGTCCGAATAGATTTGTAGTATAATTGAAGTCGAGATCGTTAATGATTTGAATTCCGTTTTCGGGCAAATTGAGTTTGTCGCAAGATACGAAGCCCATCCCGTCGATCGGAGCGTCCTTGTAATACGAGGCGATAGCTTGATCTTCAGCAAGGAGAATTGCCGCCGCTTCAAGATCCAATTCGTTCACCAACGCTTCGGTGAATTTCTCCGCGAGAGCGCCCACGGATCGAGCTGATAGAAGTATATGGTCTATGGAGTCCAGTTGTCGGCGCAGATGGTCCCGGCGCTGTTGGACGCTGATGACTTTGTCGAATAACTTATATAACGGCTCACCATGTATGTCGGTCCCTGAAGGTGAGGATTGGCGCTCCGCTGCGGGCGGCGCCACGGCTTGGACGTTTTGCGGCTCTATCACCACAGGCTCTGATGTTGAGACTTCGTCTGGATCGACGGTCTCAGCCTTTGAGATAATTGAACTTACGTCTATCGGTGAAAAGCCTTCCATTTTTGTGCTCCGTAGATTATGGTTAGAACATCACCCAAATAATTAACGTTATTATACAACATATTAAAATCGCTTTTCAAGTGCAACATTCTCACATAATGTTTGCTTAGTCCGAAAAAAACCTGGTATATGGTTGAATTCGTAAAAAATTCCGAGGAACGTGAATGGCAATTCTGAAACTAATCGGAAACACCCCTCTTGTCCGAATCGAAAATCCCGACGGCCCTAATGGGGTGGAAATATTCGGCAAGATGGAGGGTAACAACCCGGGCGGCTCCATTAAGGATCGAATCGCCTACTACATGATTCAAAAGGCCGAAGAAGAAGGGTTGCTCACCAAAGATAAGATAATCCTCGAGCCTACTTCGGGAAATACGGGGATCGGGTTGTCAATGGTGGCCGCATGCAAGGGGTACAGATGCCTGTTGACCCTCCCGGAGTGCGTGAGCCAGGAGCGCCGGAACACCCTGCGAGCCTATGGAGCGGACCTCGATATCACGCCCCCGGATCAGGCCACTGACGGAGCCATTAGAAGGGCTCACCAGATTTATGAATCCGATCCGGAAAAATACTTCATGCCGAACCAGTTTGAGAACCCTTACAACATCGAAGCCCACTACATGAGCACGGGCGTCGAGATTTGGGAACAAACCAACGGCAAAGTCACCGCCTTTGTCGCAGGAATGGGGACGACCGGCACTCTGATGGGGGTTTCAAAAAGACTGAAGGAATACGACCCGAATATTCAGATAATCGGGATAGAACCAGTAGAAGGCCATGCGATACAGGGCCTTAAGAACATGAATGAGGCTATAGTTCCTAAAATTTATGATCCAAAGAAGATTGATAAGATCACTCGCGTTAACGATCAAGAGGCCTATGATACGGCCCGATGGCTCGCTTTGACCCAGGGGATTTTTGTGGGCATGAGTTCCGGGGCAGCCGTGTACGGAGCTATTCAAGCAGCCAAAGATATGGAGAGCGGCGCCATTGTATGCATCCTACCGGATCGAGGCGACAGATATCTGAGCACCACTCTTTTCAAATCAATTTGCGCCAAATGCCCGCCATAGGCCGTCCCGGAGCGTGAAGACTTTTCCGGAAGGAAACTTCGCAATAGCTTGCCGGGAAACCCCTTTTTGCAAAAAGTGGTTTCCCGGACCCTTCCCCAAAAACTCCTAGTCTATGGGTTGATTAAATGATCCCAACCGTCCTTAGATGAAATCCCTCAGGGCTTTGCCCCGTCGCTGGGCTCATAGGCCCCACGAACGGCGTAACGGCATGTTGGCCTCGTTCCCAGGCTCCAGCCGGGGAACAAAGCAAACTCTCCTTCCGGCCAATCTCATGTCCCCGCCTTTAGCAGCAGGAACATGGCTAGGAATCCAAATATAACGTTCGCTCCCCAGGCTGAAGCGACGGGAGGGATATATCCTCCGTGACCAAGCGCGATGAATAGGGTGTGGGTTATCCAGTAGCTGAAGGCCACCACCAGCGAAAGGCCGAGGCCTACGGCTATGCCGCCGCCTCTGGGACTCACCTTTACTGCAAAAGGGACGCTCAGACAGGCCATGATAAAGCAAACCATGGGGAACGCTATTTTGTCGTGCCAGTCCACTAGATACGCGGATGGATTCTGACCTTCTTCACTAATCTTTTCGATATACGCGCCCAGTTGGAGTAGGTTCATCTCCTTTGCCGATCTTTCCACTTTGTCGAAGGCGTTCGGTGGCCGTTGCAGAAAGCCGTCCATCGATGGGATGGTTTCCACACTGAAGGCGCCCGAGCCGTTTCGGATCGTTCTATTTACCCCATAGAAAATCCAGTGGTCCTTCCACCACTTGGCTTTATCGACGAAAAGGCGCTCAACAAAACCGTAATCTTTGTCCCATCGGAGAATGGTTACGCCCTCAAGCGCTTGCTTGGCTTTGTCGAATTTCTTGATATGCGCCACCGAGTCCGCTGTTTTCATCCATATCTCGTCATGCCTGAAATAAGTGGTGTCAGGCTTCTTGGCTATCTCAACATTCTGAATGTATTCACTATAATGGTTTGACCACGGTATCACCGTTTCATTTGCAAAGAACATAAGCACGCCGGCGCTCAATCCTACCATTAATACAGGTCGCGCTATTGCCAAAGCGTCAATGCCATTGGCCTGCATGGCGATGATTTCGGAGTTTCTGGCCATCATAAGCAATGAGAGCATGCCACCCATGAGAATGGACAAAGGGATGGCAAAAAACAGATAACCAGGCAGTTTCACGAGGAAATACTTGGCCATCAAGAACCCGGAGGGGTTGTATTCAAAGTAGTATTTGATCTTGTCGGTGATTTCGACGAGAAAAAAAACCAGAATGAACCCCATCAAGCAAATGGAAAATACTTTTAGGAATTCCGCAATGATGTAACGATCTATAATTCGCAACGGATTTTAGTCTCTTGAATCCAGAAGCCATGTGTTATCCAGCAAATACCGTACGGTCCGGCGGATGCCATCCGATATAGGAACAGCCGGAGCGAATCCGGTTTCTTTTATTCGAGAAATGTCCAGATGGACAAATGGGCTGTCTCCAAGCCACCCTCTTACGCCGCCCAGGCACTTGAATTGAACGTCCTTCAGCCCCATCTCTTCGCATACGATTGACGCAAGATCCTTAACGTTCATGTACTGCTCGTGTCCCAAGTTCAACACATTCTTGGACCCCGACATCTTGTCAAGGGCCAGAAATATTGCGTTTATACCGTCTTCGACATGTAGGTAAGACTTCTTCTGGTTTCCGTCGCCTAGAATCTCCAGCTCTGACGGGTTGCGACTAAGTTTATTCATGAAATCGAAGACAACGCCGTGGGAATATCGTTCACCGATCCATGAGACAAAACGAAAGGTGAAGCTCCTCATCCCGAAGTATTCACAGTAAGCCTGGATCATCGCCTCCGCAGCCAGCTTCGACGCCCCGTAGAGGGATGTCTGAAGAGGGGCGTAAGACTCCGGAGTGGGAAATTGGTCCGGTTCGCCGTAAACCGTGGCAGAGCTTGTGAATACAATAGTCGAGGCCCCTGTTCGCCTCATTGCTTCCATTACGCAGTGGGAGCCTATGATGTTTTGCTCCAGATCCACCAGCGTGTTCTCCTTGCCACCGCGGACGTCAGCGTTGGCCGCAAGGTGGAAGACCTGTGTGACCCCCTCCATTGCGGCGACAAGGGCCTCTTGATTCAAGATGTCCGCCTCAACCAGGGAAACGCGGCCGCTCTGAAATGCGCCTTCAAGGTGTCTTTTAAAACCCGTGGTGATATTGTCATACACCACAACATCAGCCCCGCGGGCCACCAATGCGTCTACTATGTGGCTGCCGATAAAACCGGCGCCTCCTGTTACGAGCGCTTTCATTTGGCGCCTCCGCCGAAGGATAGGTCTGAAAGGTTTAGTGCGATTGCTATTAGAGGCAGTCTGTCGATGCTCGACATACAGGCTACACAGTTGTAATCCCCCTCCCCAAAACCGAGGAAGGGGGAGCGGCACGTCCCTCTCCAAGCTTGGAGAGGGGATGGAGGAGAGGAGTCATCCGGTCCACAGCGAACGGTCACTGTTGAAGCGAAGGCCGAGTCGCCTCGGAAACTTTTCGGCTAAGACTCGCTGCTTCCTGAATGTCGTCGATTATGTAGAGCGGTCGATCTCGTGTCTCTTCGTAGGTCCGGACCAGATACTCGCCCAAAACGCCTACACTTGTGACCGTAATCCCTGATAGGATTGTGGAGACGATAAGCGAAAACCAGATCAGCCAATTGCCGGGGAGACCGAACAACCCCGAGTACACACAGCCCGTCATCAGCGAAACGGCGCCTGCAAGCAAAATAATTAAACCGGTGATGAAGATCAGCCTGACGGGCGTCCGTGAAAAAGGCACAATTCCGTCCAGGGCAATATTGATTGCGCCACGTAGCGGAATCTGGGTCTTGCCCGACAATCGAGGGTCCCGGTCATAGTCTATGATCGCCGTCTTGAAGCCTGCTGCCGCGGTCAATCCTCGCAGGAAGGCATGGCGTTCCCTGAACTTGCATATCTGTTTGACTACCCTTGAGTCGAGCAGTCTAAAATCCCCGGTATCCCTAGGAACGTTTACTTCTGCGATGTTTTCCAAGATCCAGTAGAACAATTGAGCGCATTTGAGGTAAAGGTAGTTTTCGCCTTTTCTGGAAATGCGTCTGGCTATGACAACTTCATAGCCGTCTTTCCATTTGCGGGCCATTTCGTCTATCAATTCCGGGGGGTCCTGAAGGTCGGCGTCTATTACCACGCTGGCGTCGCCAAGGGCGTAATCAAGGCCGGCAAGCAAAGAAAGAGGTTTACCGATCCGGCGGGAAAACGTGAGCAACCTGATGGGGTAACCGTCGTTCATGAGCTGAATAATGGCCTCTCGAGTACGATCCGGGCTTGGGTCCAATGCGAAGACCAGTTCCCAGGCGTAGCCGAGTCTTTTAAAGACAGCGCTGAGCCGTTCGACTAAAGGTCGAACATTTTTCTCTTCCTTGTACAATGGGACTACCACGCTTATAATCGGAGCTTGGGAAGCGATGGTGGAATTCAAACAATTATCCTCATGCAAAGGTTTTTGAATCGGAAGTATACTCTCGAGAAAGACCCCACGCTCCTCGGGAATCGCGGCCGGCGCAGGCTTTGATAAGTCCCTGCCGCGACGGGGTTTATTCTACAAACAAAATGCCCGTAAGGTCAACGCCGGGGCAACCGCAAAGGAATCGGAGACGCTCCTGACGCCGGTCCTTGAAATATATAATCGTACCTATGGGACAAAGCGCTAAGGGTACGGATTGAAACTGAGGGTTGACGAAAGCGGCTTCACCGGGTCAAAAGACTTTCCACTTATTCCCCGGTCCCAGGCGTTTCCAAATGTGCTTTGCAAGCGTATCATCTATTTCGGCATGCCTCGGAACCGGCTGTTTTAGTCCGGTGGCCGGGTTCAGGTAAATATCATGTCGTCCGCCGCGGCGATGCAGGACGCAGCCCGCCTGCTCAAGGCGTCTGATCAGGTCGCTCCTTTTCACAATACGATTTCTTTCACTTCATACGTGTCCGGAACATCATCCATCACCATCATTTTGTAGGCGTCCCTCAGATTTTCTTCCAATTCTTCAGGGGTCTCGCCCTGGGTCATTATTTCGGGGTACTCCAACAGCTTTCCCAGCCAGAATCTGTCGGACTTCCAGTAGACCATCGTCAATTTCTTTCCCATGGGACAACCTCACGATTCACGGCAATACGGCATGCATGAGCACATTATACCATAGAAGGCGATAGCGATCTCATTATTCACGTCGGCAATTATGGGGACTCGTATCTAAGCAAAACCAATCTTGTTTATCAAAACCATGTTGAATTTTCAAGGAAAAATGAAGGGCTTGCGAGTTGGGCGACTTCCCTTTTGAGCCCGCTTGCCCTATAATGTAATTAATGTTAAGACAGATCTCTGAGGGAGGGCCGTGGATTTTCGTTATCTTCGGTGGAACTCGAATGGTTGCCATTTCGTTAGAGTGAAAGAGGAGCTATGACTAGCATACAGGTTGAGGATTTGAGTCAGGTTAAGAAAAAGATTACGCTTGAAGTCCCCGAAGACACGGTCACAAGTGTAATTGACTCCCAATATCGGGATTTGAAGAAGACTGTTCAGCTTAAAGGCTTTCGAAAAGGTAAAGTGCCTCTGGACATCATTCGTAGCTACTTCAAGAACCAAGTCTTGGAAGAAGCTTCTCGCAAGATCATCGAAGAGACTTTTCAACCGGCCCTCGACGAACAAAAGATCGTTCCCGTGTCGGTAATAAAGATCGACCCTGAAGAATTTGAGCCCGGGAAGCCCTTCAAGTACACCGCTGAAATCGAAGTCCCCCCAGAAATCGAGGCCAAGGACTATAAGGGAATTACGATCAAGAAATATATACGCGGAGTCGAAGAAAGCCTGGTTGATGAACGGCTCAAGGCCTTGCAGGAGCGCAACGCCCGGTTGAGTCCGATCAGTGATCGAGGCATTACGAAGGGCGACCACATAGTCGCGGACATTCGCGCCGAAGCGGAGGGAGAAGTCGTCCCCTCGCTCACAGTCACCGATTATCACATGGAAGTCGGGCGGGATTTTTATATCCCGGGCTTTGACGCGGCCATTGAAGGGATCAAGCTGGAAGAGTCAAGAGAATTTTCTATGGATCTACCTGCGGATTTTCCGAAGAAGGCTATTGCAGGTAAAACATGTAAGTTCAATATTCTATTAAAAGAGGCCAAAGAGCGAATCTTCGCGAATATCGATGACGATTTTGCCAAGGACTTGGGCGCATTTGAAAATCTGGAAGCCCTGAAAGAAGAGATCAGAAAAGACATACGAGAAATGCAGGCGGAGCAGGCACGCCGCGAATCCGAAAATCAAATAATAGACGCTCTTCTGGAGAAAAATGAATTTGAAGCGCCGGACTCGATGGTGGAACAACAGGTCGACAGATTCCTGGACCGGTCGTTACAAAGCCTGGCCGCTCAGGGAATCGATCCAAAGCGGATTCCTGCCCCGACGGAAGCTCAGAGGAGTCAAATGAAGCCGGCGGCGACCAGGACCGTCAAAGCCGGGTTAATCCTGAAAGCCATTGGGGAGCAGGAAAACATCGAGATAAATGACGAAGAGCTTAATTCCGGTGTGGAAGACCGTGCAAAGCAGCTCGGGATGACAGGAGACTTTTTGAGGGAGCAGTTGGAACGCAATAATATGTTGGATGAGATGAAGTCGTCCTTGCTCCAGGACAAGATTTATAAATTCATAGAAGACAACGGCAACATTGTGGAGGAAGAACCGCCGGCTGAAACATCAACTGAAGAAGCCGGGAAAGAGTAGGCTAATGCTGGTACCGATTGTAGTTGAACAGACTGCTAGAGGAGAAAGATCTTACGACATTTATTCCAGGTTGCTCAGAGAACGGATCATTTTTCTGGGCACGGCCATTGACGACGTGGTGGCCAACCTGGTGATCGCCCAACTCTTGTTCCTTGAGAGCGAAGAGCCCGATAAGGATATTAATTTTTATATCAACTCCCCTGGTGGAGTAGTGACGGCCGGGCTGGCCATTTATGACACAATGCAGTGACATTAAGCCTGATATCCAAACTATTTGCATCGGGCAGGCGGCTAGCATGGGGGCGTTGCTCCTGACGGCAGGCACGAAGGACAAACGTTTTGCGCTTCCCCACGCTCGAATTCTGATTCATCAGCCCATGGGCGGCTTCCAGGGGCAGGCCACGGATATCGAGATCCACGCGCGGGAAATTTTGCGTATGCGCAGCGAACTGAATAACATATTGGTGAAGCATACAGGTCAACCTCTTGATAGGATAGAGGCCGATACCGAGAGAGACTATTTCATGAGTGGGGAAGAGGCGACCAAGTATGGGATAGTGGACAAGGTTATCAGCCGTCGTGAACTCTCCGGTGGGGAACAAAAGAAGTAAAACAGCGTCGCCGACCACTTCATTGTGGCTGCGAAAAAGGAATCTAAGCGGTCTGCCTGCGAGGACCGAGTCTGAAGGAGGAATTTATGGCGGGCAGAAAAGGTAATTTTTCATCTCTGTACTGTTCTTTCTGTGGGAAGAGCCAGGACGAGGTCCGTAAGCTCATAGCGGGGCCGACGGTATACATCTGCGATGAGTGTATAGAGCTCTGCAACGAAATTATTGCCGAGGAATACGAGAAGGAAGAATTGGGCAGAGCCCGCTCCAAGGTACCCAATCCTTCGGAGCTAAAAAAAGCGCTGGACGAGTACGTAATAGGCCAAGAGCAGGCGAAAAAGATTCTTTCCGTTGCGGTCCACAATCATTATAAGCGCATAGAATCAAAGGTTGATCTCGATGGAGTCGAACTCCAAAAAAGCAATATTCTGCTCATAGGGCCTACCGGGTCCGGCAAGACTCTACTTGCGCAGACCCTGGCCCGGATTCTGAACGTCCCCTTTGCCATTGCCGACGCTACCACGCTTACAGAAGCCGGTTACGTAGGCGAGGACGTTGAGAATATTATACTTACGTTGCTTCAGAACGCGGACTACGACATTTCCAGGGCTTGCCGCGGAATCGTGTACATAGACGAAATTGATAAAATTTCTCGCAAGACCGAAAATCCGAGCATAACGCGTGACGTCTCAGGGGAAGGCGTTCAACAGGCCCTATTGAAGATAGTCGAAGGCACGATGGCGAACGTGCCGCCAAAAGGAGGCCGGAAGCATCCCCAACAGGAATTCTTGCAGGTTGATACGACAAACATCTTGTTCATATGTGGTGGGGCTTTTGTGGGCCTTGACAAAATTGTACACCAGAGAATGAACATGAAATCAATGGGGTTTAACGCTGAAATCGGCGGCCCCAGAAACCTTGAGATAGGCAATATTTTGGAAAGCTCTCAGCCGGAAGACTTGATTCACTACGGACTAATCCCGGAATTTGTAGGTCGCCTTCCAGTAGTTGCAAGCCTTCACGAGCTCGACGAGGATGCGTTGGTTCGCATTCTTCTGGAGCCCAAAAATGCCTTGGTAAAACAATACAAGAAACTATTCGGGTTTGAGCATGTGAAGTTGCGGTTCACGGATGAAGCTTTACGCGCCGTCGCTCACGAGGCGCTGCAGCGCAAGACCGGGGCTCGGGGGCTTCGTTCAATTCTGGAAGCCTCTATGCTCGATATCATGTATGAATTGCCCGAGTTCAAGAATCTTCAGGAAGTCATAGTCAACGAGGACGTCATTTACGATAGCGCCTCTTGTATTTTGGTTTTCGAAAAAGAAGCTGAATCCGCATCCTAATCGCCTGCTCACCTAAACTCAGGTTGTGCCAATCAACCTAACACTTGGATTCGGGAAGCCGTCTAATTGTTGAAGGCTTCCCGTTTCAATCCACCCAATTGTGAGGAAATGAAAAATGTTTTTCGCGAAGAAGGATGATCCTCCTTCAAATACTCCTGTATTGTTACCGCTTCTACCGCTCCGGGACATTGTGGTTTTTCCCCACATGGTAGTCCCTCTTTTCGTGGGCAGGGATCGCTCTATCAAAGCGCTTGAGTCGGCGATGAAATCCGACAAGATGATTTTCTTAGCATCTCAGAGAAATGCCCAGCAGACTAATCCGCAGGAAGAGGATATTTTCAGGATAGGCACAATTGGACAGATAATCCAGATGCTAAAATTGCCGGACAATACCATCAAGGTTTTTGTGGAAGGCAGGCGTCGAGGCAAGATACAGCAGTTCATCGAGAACGATAGATATTTCAAAGTTGAGATTGAAGTGATTTCCGATGAGCTCCGCGAGCGCGAAATAGAGATCCAAGCGTTGGTGCGAGGCATAAAAGGGGTATTTGAAAGCTATCTCACGCACAATAAGAAGGTGCCCCAGGAGTTCGTGTCTTCGGTCAGAGGATTGACCGATCCGGTGCGCCTGGCGGACACCATTGCTGGACAACTTGCTTTTAAAATCGAAGACAAGCAAGACCTGCTTGAGCGATCTTCGGTAAGGGAACGCATCGAAAAGCTATTGGAGCTCATGCAGAGCGAAATAGAGATTGCGGAAATAGAGAAGAAGATCCGAGACCGGGTCAAGAAACAGATGGAGAAGAGCCAGAAGGAGTATTACCTAAGCGAACAGATGCGGGCCATCCAAAAGGAGATGGGCGAAAAAGACGACTTCAAAAATGAAATAGCGGAACTCGAAGACCAGTTGACCAAGAAAAAGCTGCCTCAGGAGGCTGAGGCCAAGGTCCGCAAGGAGATCCGCAAGCTCAAGATGATGTCCCCCATGTCCGCTGAAGCTACGGTAGTGCGAAATTACATCGATTGGTTTCTGGTGCTGCCGTGGACTGAACTCTCGGATGGCGATCTCAATATCGCCGAGGCTCAGCGCATTCTGGACGAGGACCATTACGGCCTCAAGGAAGTAAAAGAAAGGATCATTGAATACCTTGCCGTTCAGAAGTTGGTGTCAAGGGCCAAGGGTCCAATCCTGTGTCTCGTGGGACCGCCTGGCGTAGGCAAGACCTCCCTGGCTAAGTCCATAGCCAGAGCCACCGGACGACAGTTTGTTCGTATCTCTCTGGGCGGAGTGCGGGACGAGGCTGAAATCCGCGGCCACAGAAGAACATATATAGGGGCGCTGCCCGGTAAGATCATCCAAAGCATGAAAAAGGTCGAGACCATAAACCCCGTCATGCTGCTGGATGAAGTGGACAAGATGAGCATGGATTTCAGGGGGGATCCTTCAGCGGCCCTTCTGGAAGTGCTTGATCCGGAACAAAACCATACATTCAACGACCATTACCTGGATGTCGATTACGATTTGTCCCAAGTAATGTTTATTACCACCGCCAACACACTACACGGCATTCCGGCCCCGTTGCAGGACCGAATGGAAATCATTCGTCTCGCCGGCTATACCGAGCCCGAAAAGCTGCGCATAGCCGAACGATTCCTGGTTCCCAAGCAGGTGGAAGCAAACGGTCTGACATCTGAACAAGTGGCTATCAGTCGAAGAGCGCTCCTGAGAATAATAAGGCGTCATACGCGGGAAGCCGGTGTGCGTAATCTCGAGCGCCAGATTTCAAAGGTGTTCCGTAAGGTTGCGAAAGACGTAGTTGCAGGGACGACAACGGGTCAAGTCGAGATTGAGGCGAACCTGATCTCAAAGTTCCTGGGTATTCCTAAATTCCGGCACGGCGTCAAGGAAGAAAAGGAGAAGGTCGGGATTGCCACAGGTCTGGCATGGACTGAGGTGGGCGGTGAATTGTTGATTGTGGAAGTGGCCATTATGCCCGGCTCCGGAAAACTGACCGTAACGGGCAAGCTGGGTGAAGTCATGCAAGAGTCCGCTCAAGCCGCCATGAGTTATGTCAGATCCAGGGCCTGGGGTTTAGGACTCAAGACGGACTTCTACAATAAAGTGGATATTCATATTCACGTGCCTGAAGGCGCTACTCCGAAGGATGGTCCTTCCGCGGGTATCACCATGTGCTCGGCGATTATATCCGCGTTGACGAAGAAACCCTTCCCCAACGATTTGGCTATGACCGGCGAGATTACCCTCAGGGGCAACGTGCTGCCTATCGGGGGACTCAAGGAGAAACTCTTGGCCGCCAAACGCGGTTTGATCAAGCGAGTTATCATCCCCAGTGAGAATGAAACAAGCTTACGAGAAATTCCGAAGCTCATTCGAAAAGGATTGGAGATAATTCCGGTTGACCATATGGATGAAGTGCTCCGCATAGTGTTCGGCAATATGGAACAGAGGGTATTCCCGGAGGAAAATCTCGCCATAGACGAGCCGTTTCACCTGAAACAGTAAAATAGGAACCGTTATTGTGGACAGAAGGGAAGGACTAAGGCCTTCCCTTTTTTATTTGGGGAATCAGAGATTCCGTATTAAGAGTTCTTAAGAATCCAGAGCTAGACTTTCACACGACCGACAAAAGAAACCCCTTCAATCGGGAGGTTAAATGAAAGCCAAATCTCATATCCCTCTCGGCGCGACGTATCTCGGCGAAGGTCTATGCTCATTTTGCGTTTGGGCCCCCATGGCGCAACAAATTTCAGTCCACCTCGTTTCTCCGCATGATCGCGCGGCAATCCTTACCGCAAATTCCGATGGCTACCATACCGGCACTCTTTCCGAGGTGAATCCCGGCGATCTATACTTCTACAATCTAGACGGCCGGAAGCAACACCCCGACCCTGCTTCAAGATTCCAGCCCGAGGGCGTCCACGGTCCGTCTTCGGTAACGGATTCATACTTCCTTTGGGAAGATGTGTCTTGGAATGGGATACCGCTCTCCGAGCTCATCATTTATGAGCTTCATGTGGGGACTTTTACGCGATCGGGCAGCTTCGAGGCCATTATTCCATTTCTCAATTATTTCAAAGACCTTGGAATCACCGCCATTGAGCTGATGCCTGTGGCGCAGTTTCCCGGGAGTCGCAACTGGGGCTATGACGGCGTCTACCCTTATGCCGTGCAAAATTCTTATGGAGGCCCTAAAGCCCTGAAGAGATTGATTAACGCCTGTCATTTGCAGAATGTCGGCGTTGTGCTGGATGTCGTGTACAACCACCTTGGCCCGGAAGGCAATTACTTGTGGGAGTTTGGGCCGTACTTTACCGACCGGTACAAAACTCCCTGGGGACCGGCGATCAACTTTGACGGCCCACATAGTGATCACGTCCGACGCTTTTTTATCGAAAACGCACTTTATTGGGTTACCGAATTCCATATTGACGCGCTCCGAGTGGACGCCGTCCACGGAATCTATGATTTTTCGGCGCTGCACTTCCTGGAAGAGCTGGCCATAGCTGTGGGCAAGCGCGCTGAAAAGCTTAATAGGCGCATTCAGGTCATTGCGGAAAGCGATCTTAATAACTCCAGACTGATCCGTTCGAGGCGTCTTGGAGGTTACGGATTGGACGCCCAATGGAATGACGATTTCCACCACGCCCTTCACACGTTGCTCACCAACGAGCGATCCGGCTATTACGAGGATTTCGGTCAATTGAGTCATATGAGCAAAGCCCTCCAGGAAGGCTTTGTATACTCAGGACAATATTCGTCATATAGGAAGAGAAGGCATGGAAACACTTCCTCGGACATCCCCCCTCGTCGGTTCGTGGTCTTTGGACAAAACCACGACCAGGTGGGTAATCGAGCTCTGAGTGAGCGCTTGAGCCGCTTGGCGCCGATGGAGGCGCTGAAGCAGGCTGCGGCTGCCGTGCTGTTGTCGTCGCATATTCCTCTTTTGTTCATGGGCGAAGAATATGGTGAGACCGCTCCGTTCCCATATTTTGTGAGTCACTCCGACCCGGATCTCATCGAAGCCGTCAGGCAGGGACGCCTTCAGGAGTTTAAATATTTTAGTTGGTCGGGCGTCCCGCCTGATCCACAAGACGAATCCACATTTCTGATGGCCAAATTGGACCATGATCTGCTCAACCATGGGCCTCACCGAACTATATATAGCTTTTACAGAAAACTCATAGCCCTGCGCAAGGAATTGGATTCCCTCGAACAAGACGAGGGTGAAAGACCGGAAACCATCTGTTGGGAGGGTGAAAAGGTGTTGCTGGCCAAACGTCGTGGCGCCGCGGCGGAGACTCTGACCATTTTTCACTTCGGACAAACCGAAACCTCTCTCACTTTCCCATTCAGTGAGGGCGCATGGCTGAAGCTGCTCGATTCGGCAGAGTCGCAATGGGGCGGGCCGGGGAGCGACGTTCCACAGGAATTCGACTCATCCGGAGAGGTCTCTTTGGCGCTCAAGGCTTATGCTGTGTTATTTTTTGCGCGATATGAGGAGATCTGAACCCATGGAAAGATATGTTTGCATACATGGACATTTCTATCAGCCGCCTCGCGAAAACGCTTGATATCACCGGCGCAAGGAGTGTTTACCTATGCTGATCCCAACCGCAACCTACAGGATTCAATTCACCCCGTCTTTCGGTTTCAAGGAGGCGCATAAAGTGGTCCGTTATCTTGCGGACCTCGGGATCTCCCATATTTACGCCTCTCCCATATTCAGAGCTCGAATCGGCAGCCGCCATGGCTACGACCTCGTGGACCCGAATCAGCTCAACCCCGCATTGGGCGCCGAGGACGATTTTCAGCGTCTTTTGAACGAAGCTCAAAAGCACGGGCTGGCGTGGATACAGGACGTCGTGCCTAATCACATGGCCTTTGACTACCAAAACGAAATTCTCCGAGACGTGCTGGAGAACGGACAACGATCCGAATACTTTGCCTTCTTTGACATTGATTGGGAACATGTATACGAAAACATCAAAGGCAGAGTGCTGGCGCCATTTCTAGGCCGTTTTTACGGAGAATCCCTGGAGGACGGAGAGATAACGCTTCATTACGACCGTGAAGGCCTAACAGTACCGATATTACGATATGGCTTTTCCGGTAAGCATGGATTCCTACACATATTTTTTCTCGCATGACTTGGCGCGCTTGAAGACGACTATGGGTGAAGATCACCCGGATTTCATCAAGACGCTCGGAGTGCTCTACGTGTTGAAATCGTTAGCTTCGGAAGAGGTTAACGAGGATTACCACCATCAGGTCAAATTCGTAAAACGAATGCTGTGGGACCTGTACAGGGCGAACCCCGATTTCATGACGTTCGTCAGCCGGAATCTGCTCAGCTTTAATGGAGAAAAGGGTAACCCTGACAGTTTTGCGTTACTCGACGACCTGCTGTCCAAGCAACTCTTTCGGTTATCCTTTTGGAAGATTGCAACCAAGGAAATAAACTATCGCCGGTTTTTCAATATCAACGAACTCATATCTCTGAGAGTGGAAGACGAGCATGTGCTCAACCACACCCATAGCCTGGTGTTTGATTTGCTGGAGGCAGGGAAAATCGTCGGTCTTCGGATCGATCACGTTGACGGGTTGTACCGATCCGGCCAAGTACCTTGAACAAGTCAGAGAAAAAGCCTCTGACGCATACATCATCGTCGAGAAGATACTTGGATCGGACGAGGATCTGCCCGGTTCATGGCCGATTCAGGGCTCTACCGGATACGATTTTGCCGCTCACGTGAACGGTTTGTTTTGCGTCGGAAAGCATGAAAGGGCTTTCAAAAGAATTTACTCGGAGTTCACCGGGTCGAGGTCGAAGTTCGAAGACCTTCTGGTGGACAAGAAACAACTTATTATTATCGAGCACATGGCTGGAGACGTCAACAACCTTGTCCAATTAGTGAAGACGTTGTCCAGTAGAGACCGGCACGGCGCGGACGCGACCCTGTTCGGCCTGAGAAGAGCCTTGACGGAGGTTCTGGCGGCGTTCCCCGTGTACAGAACATACATAAATGATGAGATACCCGCCGACAATGACCGGCAGTATATCAACGCCGCTGTTGACAGGGCCGTAACGGCCAATCCGGGGCTGTTGCACGAGCTGATGTTCATCAAACGTTTTCTCTTGATGGAATTTCCCGCGTACCTCGATGAAGAGCGAAAGGCCGACTGGCTTAAAGTGACTATGAGGTTTCAGCAAATGACGGGGCCGGTGATGGCCAAAGGGTTCGAAGACACAACGCTTTACGTCTACAACAGGTTGATCTCTCTGAATGAAGTGGGCGGAAGACCCGACAACTTCGGATGCTCCGTCAAAAAGTTTCATCGTTTCAACAAGCGAAGGCGAAGGTCCTGGCCCCACTCGCTAAGCGCCACATCGACTCACGACACGAAAAGAGGAGAAGACATTAGAGCCAGGATTAACGTGCTGTCGGAAATCCCGGAAGAATGGGAAGAAAAGATAAAACTCTGGAACAGAATTAACAAGAGCAAAAAAAGTAAGATCAAGGGCGCAAACGTCCCGGATCGGAACGACGAATATTTCCTGTACCAGACGCTCCTGGGCGCTTTTCCATTCGGTGAGTCCGAGTACCCCGATTTCGTGGAGCGGACGAAGAACTACATCATTAAAGCCGTCAGAGAAGCAAAAATCCACACCGAATGGATTAAACCCGACGCACGATATGAGGAAGCCTATTTATCTTTCTTGGAAGCGCTTCTATATCCTTCCGAGGACAACCACTTCTTATCGGAATTCTTGCCGTTCCAGCGAAAAATCGCTCATTACGGCATTTTCAACAGTCTGTCACAAACTTTGATCAAGATTACCTCGCCTGGAATCCCGGATTTCTACCAGGGAACCGAGCTTTGGGACTTGAATCTGGTCGATCCGGACAATCGCAGGCCGGCAAATTTTGAGCTTAGGACTGCCTTGCTCGAAGATTTAAGACGCAAGGCCGATTCCGATGTGTTGGACCTAGCCCATGATCTCCTTGCCACCAAGGAAGATGGCAGGATCAAGATTTTTCTCGTGGCCCGCGGGCTTCATACCCGCAACGCCAATGCCCCCCTGTTCGGCAAAGGCAGGTATATCCCGCTCGAGACCGCAGGGAAGTTTAGCCGCCACGTGGTGGCCTTCGCGAGAAAGCACCTCAGCAATTGGAGCCTGACCATAGCCCCGAGATTCTTTACGTCTCTTGTCAAAGAGGGCGAATCGCCTCTCGGTCCCGCAGTCTGGGAAGACACAGCGATAATCCTACCGGAAAGCGCGCCTGAGGACTGGCGCAACGCGATTACCAATGAGCGCCTCGACGCAGGCTCTACTCTCATGGTGGGCGCGGCTCTGGAACATTTTTCGGTCGCGCTGTTCGTACATTTAGAGGCGCACGAGGTGGGTTCTAAGGGGAATCTATTGCTGCGCATCGTTGACTGTGAGGAAGGAAGCGACAATGGAATCGCAAACTCAATATATACAGCCGTTTTTGGTCAAGGACTGTTCCGTTGTCGCCATTGCGACAGGAAAGAAAGCCCAGAATTTGAGGGAGCTTCGGGAAGGCTTGATACAAGCTCATCCCGGAAGCATTTATTACCATTTCTGGGGAGGGCTCTTACGGCCTATGTTCGATGATCCACAATTTAACAATGATTTTGCGATTTGGTCTCATTACGCATTGCACGACGATGCGCTTGCGGAACGGCTTGCAATCATTGACCCCGATAATTTCAGCACACTGGAGCATTTGCGACAAGAGATGGTGGAGATCGTGGAGGAAAGGCTGGATTCCAGAGCAAAGGATCGAACTTGAGATGAACGCTTCGTCCCGAGACTGAATAAAGAAGATGCCGTGTTAATGCCACTGGCCGGACCGTCGCCTCTGCGAAAGCAGGGGTCCGGATAACTCCGAAAAAGGCTGGATTTCTGCTTCTCTAGGCATGACGGACAGTGAGGTCTCCGTGTAGAAAGGCTGTCCCTGCCGCGCTTAGTACGCCATGGCGGAAATACGGCCAGGCATTCCTGATTAAGGCCGCGGTCAAGCGGGCAGTTACATAGGATGCGGCGGCAAACGGGAACCGCATCGTTCACGTCTTCTCACGATCGATGCGGTTCGCTACTCTCACCACATCCTATAAATACCTAACCGTATTTGTGCCATAGACCACTTAGGTTTTCAGCGCCGGCCTTTACGGGGGGGAAGGTCGCAATCGTTGCGGCGCCATATCGGGAGTCCCTGAACGGCGGACAGGAGGGAAACTTCTTGGCCGAAGACTGCCTCCGGGGACACTTTCCTACGACCAGCTCCCAATAATCACCGGCGACCGGAGCCGGAAACCATCCTGTTAGCGAGTTTAGCTTCAGCGCTCAAAAATAGGGCGTCGAGCAGCAAATCCAGGAACTGATCCGCCTCTTGCCGCGTGAACAGGGAGGCCGAAGAGGCCAGGACAAAGTTGAGCATGCCCTTGTAGAAATACACGATCACGAGCAGAGGTGTGCTTGAAAGCAGCTTGTACCCTATCCCGTGGACCTCTGAAATTTCTGCGTCTCCGACGTGGGTCAGGCAGGAGTTCGCTGTGGGCTTTCCGTTCTTAATTTCCGGCCACATGACCCCCAGCAAAGTCACGGCGATTGAAAACCGATGAAGATTCGCCACAAAGTTGGTAACATTTCTCCGTAGCCGAAAAGGCGCCATGCGCATCAGGGAGGTCATGCGGGAAACGTCCTGAAAGAACTTGAAATCCATTTGATTCCGAAATTGTCTGATCCGGTTTAAGGCTATTTTCTTGGTAAAAGCCCCCAGATCCCGACGTTCCTCGGCAAATGATTTGAAGAATATCAAACCGCTGTTGTTCTGGCGGTGAAAACCCTGAAAACGGCCTCTCATGTTGACGGACACGGAAGTGGCGATGAGCCCTTCAGGGACTCCTCTCGGAGCATTCCATCGGTCAATGGCCATGTTTGAGCCTGCCACGACCAAATCCACGAGAGAAGCGCCGCTCTGAATGGAAATTTTGCCCAACAGTTCCGTCTGTTCCCTGGAAAGGACCCTTTTGACCTGGTGTTGCTTCAAGTCACCGGCTGGGCCGCTCCCCACAGGCAAAACAGGTTTTTCCAAGAGTTGAAGGACGGCTTTTCGCGCGTCTGAAATATAATTCTTCTTGATCTCTTTTTTAAGAGCCACCGTCCTTTTCAGAGCGCTTGACGTCGCGAAAGGCGAGCCGGCCCAGCCGGGAACGGCGCCTGTGATTATTTCATGATAATGAGCGAGATACTCTCTGCCGAATTCCGAAGCCCGGGCGCCATCCGCAATGGAGTGGTGCAACACCGGACCGAACACGTAATGGTCTTTAGCCAGCCTGAGGCAATGGAACTCCACAGGCGGCTCTGTGAACAAATCCCAGGTTCGATCAAGGTCAGGTTCAAAATGCTTTAAATACAAATCCAGACCTGACACCGATGCGTCATGACCGATGGCTTCAGCGATTTTGAAAGGAATTTCCAGGCTTGGATCATGCTCTCGAACAAAATAGAGCCCTAAGCCGTCTCTGGCTTCTCGAATGCGACTTAGGAATTGTGGATGGGTCGATGAAGCCCGCTTCGCAGCTAGTCTCAGAGCTTGCTCATCCACCGGCCCCCTAGTTTCGACAACCGCTACAATGAGGTTTTTTGTGTTCCCTCGAGTAGCCAACACCATCATTTCCGAAAGGGGGTTGAGCGGCTCAGCGCAAAAAGAATCCGATGCGCCGACAATCTTTTCCATGATGAGAAATCCTCTAATCTTGATCGCCTCTTATGGGCGGACAGGACCTATCTGCAAGCCCTCTTGATAATTCAGGGCTTTTTCCACAACTTGAAGCGTAACCTCGGCTAAGTCAAATGCGGTCAAGTCGGCGCTCTCGACCCATGCCGCTTCAAGCGCGTCTGAACCGGCCTTAAGGTCTCCACCAAGCACCCGGCAATAGTAATCGGCTATGACATAATGGTATTTTACAGATCCCGAGGAGTCAGTAAAAATGCGCTCCAGCAATTTCACCAAATGGCCCACATTTACCTCCAGCCCTGTTTCCTCGAGGATTTCTCTGGCGGCAGCCTCCTTGAGGGTTTCGCCAACGTGGACCAGTCCGCCCGGAATGCTCCATTCGCCTTGGTCTGGAGGGGTCTTGCGTTTGATGAGCAAAATTCGAGCCCCATCAACTACTAATCCGCCTACCCCGACCAGCGGAGCGGGCGGATATTCCCTGATAACTTCATCATGTTCGGTTTTTGAACGGGGTTCCGGAAATTGCGACAAGACTTTCCGTTTCCTCTTCAAAATATACGGGCAAAACCGGTCCTAACGTGGATCAGGAGAAAGGCAGATAGTTTTGCAACAACAGCTTTTTAGGAGCGGCGCTCCCATCGTCCCCAGCTTCTTTGTGGTCCTCGCTTCGTTCAGCCTCCGCGGCTGCTTGTTCACCCTCCACCTTTGCCGCTGTACCGCTTGGTTCGCTCGTATCCGCTCTCTCCATTGGCTCTTCGGGTTCGGTGGTTATGGGGCTGAGCTGAGCCTGCTCCGGAGATTTGGCTTCTATTTCGGCTTCGACGGCCTCAGACTCCTGTGCGGTTTCAACCTGCTGCGCCGATTCAACCCACGAGGCTGCTTCAACTTCCAAGGACTCTGGAGCAGGCTCCGGCAGGGACTCGTCACCCCCGGCGCCATCGCCGGAGTCCGCTAGGGAAACCATTTCCGGCTCCCACGGAGGAGTGTCCCAGGAGTCTGTCTCAGTCGCAGTTTCCTTTTCATCGGCCCGAACGACGGGACCGCCTTGGACAGGCTCAATTACCGGTTGCTCTTGAACTTGCGCTGCGGACAGGTCTTGGTCCTCTTGAGCGGCGGCGGCGATTTCTTCGGAGGACTCGGCTACCAAGGGGAAATCCTCAGATTTCTCTTCATCGAATTGGACTTCAGGTATTTCGGGGCTTTCCAAGGGCTCCCAATCCGTTTCCTCGGCAGGCGCTCGGGTTTCGGTCAAAATCGGAAGTTCCGCAACGGGAGGTGTTTCCCTTTTCTTGCCCCGCCGTTTGGGCCTGGATCTCTTGGGCTTTGGCTCTTCCGGCGCCCTTGTAGGCTCACTTGCTTCGAGTGCGGCGGGTTCGACCACGATGGGCTCCACAACTGGCCCTGGAGCGGGCGCGGCTTCCTGCGCGGGGTGTTCGACGGCAGTCTCCTCGCCACGCACCGCCTCGATTTCAACATCCTTATCCGGCATATTTTGCCGCATGGATATATTTACTCTAGCGGAATGGGCCGTCTCCAATTCCACCAATTGAGTCCGCATGTTGTTAAGAAGATATTCCGCGGTTTTTGCCGGTACAGTAGCCCTGACTTCGGTTACATCGTTCTTTAGGATGAGCGACTTGATGCGCCTGAATATTGAGAGGGCTGAGGTCTCCGGGGAACGGATCTTTCCCTGGCCGTCGCAGTGTGGACAGTCAAGATATTCTCCGGTCCCGAGGCTGGATTTGAGGCGCTGCCTGGACAGTTCGAGGACCCCTAAAGATG
Source organism: uncultured delta proteobacterium (assembly GCA_963747865.1). Taxonomy (GTDB): domain Bacteria; phylum Desulfobacterota; class Desulfomonilia; order Desulfomonilales; family Desulfomonilaceae; genus JBBSBY01. Next base: position 57,342 of record CAVVHK010000028.1, read on the forward strand.
ACACTCTCAAGACTTTGGTCTTGGCCCGATCATCCTTAAGGACCGCCTTGAGGGCTCTTTCAACATCTTGGTTGTGATTCTTGATGGTCATATCGATAAAGTCTATGGCGATGATACCGCCCAGATCCCTCAAACGAAGCTGTCGGGCTATCTCCGGGGCAGCCTCCATGTTCACTCTGAACGCTGTCTCCTCAACACCTTTTTCCTTTGTCGCGCTGCCCGAGTTGACATCGATGGACACCAGGGCCTCAGTCGGCTCGATTACAATGTGGCCGCCCGATTTAAGCTTTATCTTGCGACGATAGACGCATTCTATTTGCTCCTCGAGTTGGTATTTATTGAAGAGCGGCCTTTTTTCCTGGTAAAATTTAACCAGGGTCTCCTGCTTAGGCATGACCTGATGGAAAAAATCCTTCACCCTCTTGAAAACATCCTTTTCATCCACCAGGATTTCGTTGATGTCAGGCGCAAAGTGCTCGCGAATAGAACGGATAACCAAATCATGCTCTTTATAGAGCAATGCGGGAGCGTCGAGGCTGGAGACATTACCCTCAATGGATTCCCATAACTTCAACAGATAGGTGAGATCCCGGGTCAGCTCGGTTTTTGTCTTGCCCATGCCGGCTGTCCGGATGATGAATCCCATGTTCGGCGGCATCTTGAGTTGCCTTCCGATTTCCTTTAATTTTTTGCGTTCTTCCTCATTTTCTATTTTTCTCGACACACCGTACAGATCTGTGCCGGGCATTAGAACCAAGTATCTGCCCGCCAAAGAAATGTTAGTGGTGAGACTGGCTCCTTTATTCGCCCTTTCTTCTTTGTTCACCTGCACGAGCACATGATCGTCTTTCTTGAAGACGTCTTGAATTCGAGGGCGACGTCTGGATCCTTCAAATGAATCCGGAAAATAGGAGGGATGGACATCGTTTATGGACAAGAAACCGTTCTTGGGCGATCCGTATTCGACAAACACGGCTTGAAGGGAAGGCTCTATGCGGCTGATGACGCCTTTGTAGATGTTTCCGAGGGTAGCTTCATGGGTTCTGACTTGAACGTCCAGTTCATCCAGCATCCCGTCGCTGACCACCGCTACCCTGCATTCCTCGGGATGGCTGGCATTAATCAACATTTTCTTTAACATCAGAAATTCTCTTTTTCAATTTGATTCTGATCGGCTGGCGTGACCGGAAACGGCTGCTGGAGGCGCCTTTGAGTCCGCAATGCCTGAGATCTCAGGAGAGCGGATTCCGTTTTGGGATTCCAGCAACCCGGTCCAAGAGTTCGAACGCCGTCACCGTATCAGGTTTTTGATTTCTCTCCACAGTTCAGTTTTGCCCATTCCCGTAAGTGATGAGAAAGCAATTATCGGAAAAACGTCTTCCACCACGTTTCTTATGCGAGACGGCAGAGAGGCAAGCTGCGAGTTGTTCAATTTATCCGCCTTAGTCGCTGCGATTATTACAGAAATTTGTTTGCTTTTCAAATACTGTAGTAATTGCACGTCGGAATCAGTGGGAAAATGCCTCGCGTCCACTATGGCCACAACTCCGGCCAGTTGCGTTCTCTCGCACAGATAGGTATCGACAATCCCCGCCCAACTTTCTCTAACTCTCAACGGCACTTTAGCAAAACCGTACCCCGGAAAATCCACGAAGATTAAGTCGTCGTTAATCAAGAAGAAGTTCAACTTCCGCGTGTGTCCGGGTGTTTTAGATGTCTTGACAAGATTATGCCGCCCCAGGAGCGTATTAATCATGGAGGACTTTCCTACGTTCGACCTACCCGCGAAGGCCACTTCCTTCAAGTGGCCGGGTGGATAGTCCTTCACACTTACGGCAGCTCTCACAAAGGCGGCGCTTACTACTTTCATCATAAGAATATGTCGTCTCCGCGGCGACTTGGAAAATCACTCTAAGTTGGGCTACGGCGCCGGTCCGGCAGGCTCCCATGTTTGGTTTTTCCCAAGCATTTGAGCCCATTGAGCGTTTTGAGCGCAGACCTCAATCGGGCTCTCGATGGCCGGCGTGACCGTGTTCAAGTGACTCTACCCTTACCAGGTCATCGCCGCACGAGGTTGATAAGGGGCTTTGAAATTTTCGCCTGGCCCGAATTCGGGCTGTAAGTTCCGCATCCTGGTCCATGTGCAATCGGACCGGTCCTCTTGCGCCGTTGGGGAATACCTTTTATGCCTAGCGTACTCCGACTCCGGCCAGGACCACGAAGTGAAAACCGTCCGACGCCCTCTGAGGGAACTCAGTTGTTTTCACTTCTTAGAATTCTTGTAGCGCCGAAGCGCTCTAGCGTTCCACAAGCTCTTCGTTTGCGCCGTAACAAATGAGAAACTTGTTCGCTCTATGTTGGACATGCTTCCGATCGACCTTACGATCAAACAACTTGATTGGTGGTCGCTCTCGCCATAACGGCTCTCGACTCGCGGACCGAATGGAGACTGTCTGCCGGCAGTTTCCCTCCGGGGGGCTCCCGTAAGAACCTCTGCGCCCATAATGGGCGGCGCACTCAAACGGGCGGCTTAGCCGTAACTCTCTGTTCCAGCCTTATATCTGGGTTTCCAACCCCATGGCTCGTACTGCGCTAGACCACCGCAATACGCCTTGGAGGGCTACGAGTTTAGCAATAAATAATAATGGCGCAAGAAGTATCTTCGTTTGCCGGCGCCCATTCGCTCATGGGCGGCAACTTTTAGTATTACTTCGTCGTTTGACCCCTTGCAAAGATCTGCGAACATTTCATTGCGCGTGATCAAGCATTCTCCCGCTCGTAAGTGAAAGCTTGCTTAGCCTCGTTGCATGTACTAACTATATTATAGTTTCATAGATTGTCAAGCGCCTAACTAACTCATTTTACTTTAATTTATTATCATTACATGTTAAATTATCGAGCAAATGTCGGATATTCCGGCCGCGCCCGGAACGAGGCGCCTCAAGTAACACTTAATTCACGTGCGGCGCATCCCGGTTCGCTACGTAGTTTCGCTTCCCCCGATGACGTGATTACGTGACCTTGAGACCGAAGCTAAGCAATCTCCGATGGGAAAGTCAATCCGTACCCCCCTGTCTGAATTATGCCTGCCTGTGATATATTATTAAGGATTGCTCAGTTTGTCCAACCAAGTTGCAGAAGGAAACCCTTTTTTCGAGGAGATAATACAGGAAATGAGATCAAAGGCCAAGATCATATTGGCGCTCAACTTAGTTTTGCTTGCCTGCCCGGATTATTCGCCGGCGTTTCAGTCCCATTCGGCTCCCGAAGGCCTCTACGCTCATCAAATGGCCCATGTGTTCCTCGTTGCGGCTATGAGCTTCTTCGTGTACTGGCTCGAAGCTGAAGGATTCGTCAAAGATCGAGGATGGCGCTTGATACAGACCGCTTGCATTCTTCTGTGCGTATGGTCCTTGGCCACGACTGTCGGACACTGGGTCGAGGAACAGATCCCGAATGCGGTCCTTGTGGGGGAACCCGATTGGCGACAGCGTATATCTATGAGTGTCAGCCCGTGGGTGGCGCACTACTACGTTCTCAAGCTTGATCACTTCATAAGCGTGCCGGCGATAATATGCCTGTTCCTGGGGGTCAAATCGCTTTATGAAGAGGCTCTGAGAGAGGACCGCCGGACAAATGGATGACACATATTCATTAGCCCCCATTTGGTTCACGGACGTGATCGGGTCCGGGATGATGATCATATTCTCCTTCCTTTCGGTCACCTACGCCATGCGCTTGAGGCGCATTCGCAAATATGACGTGATCTCTACATATCTCGTATGGTTTTGCATAGGATTGGCGGGTTTTGCTTTGTCCCGGGGAGTGGGCCATATTGCAAAAAAATTCCTGTTCATGCTGGACATGAAGGACTTGTGGCTGACTTTGCGCCCGTACAGCGGCTCCGTGAACACCCTGGCTTTTGCCGTTCTCGCTTCAATAACTCTGTTCTTCCACCGTGTCCACCAGATCAATACCTCCATCCTTAATGACAAAAAGGCGTTGGAGAAGGCCAGTCTTGAGGTCCTGCGATTAAACCGGGACCTCGAGGTCCTCGTAAAACGCCGCACACATCAACTTGGGGCCACAGAAGAGAAGTATCAGCGCATTTTCGAAGGTTCCATGGATATGGTCTTTATTCTGGATTCGGAAGCCAAGTTTGTCGACATCAATCATGCGGGCCTCGATACCTTGGGCTTCACGAGCAGAGACGAACTGATAGGCGCTGTGGATCTGCGATCCTTGTTCAGTGATCCCGAAGATTATTCGCAATTGATGGACCGGTTACTTAGATGGGGCTACGTGAAGGACAAAGAATGCAAGTTGAAATCGAAAAACGGTACGGAGTCGCATATTCTGTTGAGCGCTACGCTCCGCAGAGACGCTGCAGGCAATATAGTAAGTTATGAAGGCATAGCCAAGGACATCACTACACGCGTGCAGATGGAACGCCAGTTGCAACAAGCGGACAAGCTGGCGTCACTCGGGCAGATCTCCACTGGAATAGCTCATGAGATCAACAACCCACTGGGGGTCATGCTTGGGTACACTCAGCTCCTACTCAGAGACCATAAAGCGGGCAGCCAAATCCATGAGGACCTCAAGACAATTGAAAAACACGCTAGGAACTGCAAAGCTATTGTTGAAGATCTACTGAAGTTTGCGCGCGGCTCTTGCACAAGGAAATCTCGCATCAACCTGAACGACTTGGTATCTGAAGTGCTATCTCTTCTGAGCCATCAGTTCGAGCTGGACAAGATCACTCTGACCACGGATTTGGAGGCCGAAATGCCCGAGGTCACCGCGGACGGAGAAAAGCTTAAACAGGTATTCATGAATTTGCTGATGAACGCGAAGCAGTCCATAAAGGGAGAAGGGTCTATCCAAGTGGCGACATCCAAAGACGCGGATGAGGTCAGAATAAGTTTCGCCGATACAGGGTGCGGGATATCTCCAGAGAACATGCGCAAAATATTCGACCCCTTTTTCTCCACCAAACCGGTGGGGGAAGGCACGGGATTAGGTTTGTCCGTTAGCTACGGCATTGTGCAGGACCACAATGGCAAGATCGTGGTGGAGAGCGGCCCTTCGTCGGGAAGCAAGTTCACTATAGTTTTGCCGATTCAGAGCAATGGGCAGTAGAAGTATCCGTGGCGCCGGCTCTGGGGGCCACAACGCAAGTTCGCTCACGGTTCTTCGTAGGATGCGGTTCGCTGAGCTCACAGCACCCTACAAGAAGGCCGGCGCCAAATCGATAGGTTTTGAATGGAGACTATGACCCCGCGTTTCGCTGGGTTTCAAGAATTTTTTCCACAAGGCTCCTTGTGGCGCCGTTACTTCTTTCCCACCCCCGTGAAAATGTGTATAGCTCGGTGTTCCACTTCCTCCGCGGCTTCTTCGAGACTTTCCGGTAGCGTCGGATGAGGATGGATGGTTAATGTCAGGTCGTCAATGTGTGAAGCGGACGCAACGGCAAGGCTGCCTTCGGAAATGAGGTCCGAAGCGTGCGGGCCCACGATGTGGACGCCGAGCACAATTCCACTTTCCGCATCGGATACAACTTTGGAGAAACCCGAGCCCTTCTTCGCCCATGGTGAGGGTTCTTCCGAGGGCCTTGAACGGAAAAACGCCGATCTTTACTGCGATTCCTCTAGCTTTGGCTTCCTGTTCCGTGAGTCCGACTGTGGCGATTTCAGGATCGCTGAATATGACGCCTGGAACTTCGACCCCTTCATAGGCCGCAGGTTTTCCCGCGATAACTTCGGCGGCTATTTTTCCCTGGAACATAGCTTTGTGAGCTAACATTTGGCCGGGTACGATGTCCCCGACGGCGTAAATTCCCGGAACCGAAGTCTGCATCCTGGAATCAACTTCCACGAGCCCGCGGGAATCCAGCTTTACTCCCGCTTTTTCAAGGCCTATGCCCGCGGTATTGGGCCTTCGCCCTATAGCCACGAGAACACGATCCGCCGGCGCGGATTCTTCTCCCTGAGCGGAAACGTACTTTACCCGTGCCGACGACCCGTTGCGCTCCACTCCTTGAACCTTGACTCCAAGGATTAGCTTCACGCCCATTTTCTTCAGGGCCTTGTCCATGACCCTGCTGATGTCCGCATCCACCTGAGGCAGAAGGCGATCTACGGTGTCCAAGATGGTCACGTCCGAGCCCATTTTGGCGTAAAAGATTCCGAGTTCGAGCCCGATTGAGCCCGCGCCGATTACCACCAGGCGCTCAGGAATCGTCTTCGGGTCCAGCGCGTCCGTTGAATCGATTATCAGTTCGCCGTCCTTAGGCATACCGGGGAGCTGAGCGGCGCTCGATCCCGTGGCCAGAATGCAATTCTCGAATTCGAATCTGTGATGACCTTCCGGCCCGTCCACGCTGAAGGATCTATCTCCGGTCAATACCGCGGTTCCCTGGACTACCTGCACTTTGTGCTGCGAGAGCAGGGAGATCACGCCGTTTCTCAACTTTTCAACTATTTCGTTCTTCCAGGTGACCAACTTAGGAAGATCCACTTTGATGGCGCCGACTATCAAACCGATCTTGTCCGCATTTTCAATATGGTTTTTCAGATCTCCAACGTATATGAAAGCTTTTGACGGTATGCAACCCACGTTGAGGCATACTCCGCCAACAAGTTCACGCTCCACCAGTGTCACTTCCAGGCCCAATTGAGCCGCCCTGATAGCGGCCACATACCCACCGGGCCCGCCGCCGATGACTGCAACCTGGGTTCCTTGAGCGAAATCACCGACAACCATTTTGATTCCTCCTGAAATTTCAGCTCATGTCCACCAGCATTCGCATGGGGTCTTCGAGAAGGTCGATAATGGCGGTCACGAAACGCGCTGCGTCGGCCCCGTCGAGCACCCTATGATCAAAGGACAGAGTCATTGGCATAATAGTTCTCACCACCACCTGCCCGTCTTTGACCACAGGCCGGGGTTCGGCTTTAAGTGTGCAAAGTATAGCCACTTGCGGATGCACAATAATGGGAGTCGCCCATTTGCCGCCAAGCGCTCCCACATTGGTGATAGTGAAAGTTCCGCCTCGCATGTCCTCCAGGTCGATTGACCGTTCCCGCGCTTTGGCGCTTAATTCCTGCAATGTCGCCGCAATCTGTAAGATCGATTTCTCATCCACATCACGGACCACAGGAACCATGAGCCCTGCTTCCGTGTCGGTGGCGAATCCTAGGTTGTAGTATTCCTTGAAAACCAATTCCCCGGTTTCTTCATCCAAGGACGCGTTGAGAGACGGGTGGAGCTTTAGAGAAGAGGCGACAGCTTTCGCGACAAAAGACAAAACCGTGAGTTTGGTGTGGCGGCTCTCCGCGAGGGATTTTTCCCGTTGAACCACGTCAAGTAACTCGGTTACATCAGCTTCGTCGAAATGCGTAACGTGGGGAATCGTGGAAACGGACCTGACCATAACTTCAGCAGTGCGTTTTCTAATCCCTTTAAGGGGCACGCGACGGGTAGGCCCGTACTTTTCAAAATCAAACCCTGTCGTAGCTGGAGCCTGAACCGCCGCCGCTGTAGGGGCTTTGGCGGCAGAAGGAGTCGGCCCTTTAGAAGCGTTGCGGATATCTTCGTCGGTGATTCTTCCGTGTGAACCGGTGCCCTTGAGCTTGGTAATATCCACTCCCAATTCGCGGGCGACTTTTCGAGTGTGAGGGGTCGCCAAAACTTGACCGGGAGCGGCACTCGGAGCCCCTGTGGCGCGAGGAGAAGGAATCTTCGCTTCGGACGGCGGGGCCTCGGAGGAAGGCGCCGTTTCCTGTTTTATTGGGGTCGGCTTCGACGATTTCGATGGCTCAGCGTCTTCTTCGCCGGCCTTTGCTTCCGTTTCTATCACCAATAGGGAATCGCCCACGTTAACCGTGTCTCCAGGGGAATGGGGAATTTCAACCACGATCCCTGAAACGGGAGCAGGTAGCTCCACCACTGCCTTGTCGGTTTCTACGCGCACCACAAACTGATCAGCCTTGACTTCATCGCCGACCTTGACCAGATATTCCACTATTTCCGCCTGGGCAATTCCTTCTCCGACATCGGGAAGTCTGAAGACTTGTTTCATGCCCAACTTCCTCCTTTATCAATTCTAGAATTCCATGGTTTCATGAATTGCCCTTACCACACGCTCGGAATCCGGATAATTGTATTCTTCGAGCTTGGACAGAGGCGGGGTAATATCATAACCGGTGACTCTCTTTATCGGCGCGAGAAGAGACAGCAAACATCTTTCGCCGACCTGCGCCGCAATCTCCGCTCCGACGCCGAAAGACCTCGGGGCCTCATGGACGATTACCAGCCTGCCGGTTTTCTTGACAGACGAGGTAATCGCTTCAATGTCAAACGGCCAAACGGTACGCAAATCCAATACTTCGGCCTCGACGCCTTCATTGGCCACGTGCTGAGCCGCTCTTTCGCAGACGGAAACCATTCCGCCGTAGGTAATCAATGTTATATCTTTGCCTTCTTTCGCGACCCGGGCTTTGCCGATCGGAATCCGATATTCTCCATCGGGAACTTCTTCTTTGAAGAGCCTGTACAAACGCTTCGGCTCAAAGAAAATCACCGTGTCGGGGTCTTCAATGGAGGACGTCAGCAACCCCTTGGCTTCGGATGGGGTGGACGGTATGACAACCTTTAAGCCGGGAACATGACACAGGATGGCTTCCGGAGCGTCCGAATGATGTTCGAGGGCCCGGACTCCAGCGCCGTAGGGCGCTCGAAGGACCATCGGCACACCGAAGAACCCCTGGGATCTTTTGCGTATTCTAGACGCGTGGCTGTAGAGATGATCGTAGGCCTTGAATAGGAATCCTTCAAATTGTATTTCCGGGATGGGCCGGAGACCATAAATGGCCATTCCTATGGACATACCCACAATGCAGCTCTCCGCAAGAGGGGTGTCCACTACACGCATGTCCCCGAATTTCTCCGAGAGCCCGACGGTAACTCTGAACACTCCGCCGTCCTTGGCCACGTCTTCGCCGAGGACCACTATTCGGTCATCTTTGGCCATCATTTCGTGCAGGGTGGCGTTAATAGCCTCAACCATGGATAATCTTGCCATATTTCACCTCGTGGATTCTCCAAGTAACCGAAGCAGATGATCCTTTTGCTCTTTCAGATGCCACGGTGTTTCAGCGTACACGTGATCGAACATGTCCGCAGGGTCCGGGTGAGGAACAGCCTCGAAGTCCCGGACGGATTTCTCCACCTGAGCAGTGAGCTCGGCCTGCAAATCGGTTTCCGCTTTTTCGTCCCATCCGTGTGCGGCTGTGAGGTATTTTCTCAATCTGTCAATGGGATCTTTGGCCCGCCATGGAGCCATCATTTCTTCCGTCCGGTAACGGCTGGCGTCATCGGAGGTTGTATGATCGTCCATGCGATAAGTTACAAGTTCCACGAGAGACGGTTTGAAATCATCCCTGGCTTTCTTTAATTGCGATTTCAGCGCCAGGTAAACGGCAAACACATCGTTTCCGTCCACTCTGACGCCCTCCATCGCATAGGCCACGGCTTTGACCGCCAGAGTCTCAGAGGCCGTCTGTTTGTGCAACGGCACGGAAATGGCCCAATGGTTATTTTGTATTGCAAACACTACAGGCAGTTTGTATACGGCGGCAAAATTGAGAGCTTCGTGGAAATCACCCTGGGAAGTGGACCCGTCGCCCGAACTTGACATTACCGCAACCTTGTCGCCACGCAGTTTGGCTCCGTAGGCTAGGCCCACCGCATGGCACAGGTGCGACCCTACGGTTATACACACAGGCAATGTCTTTGATTTGTCGGGCGGCCTTGCGCCACGCTCATCACCGCCCCAATACTGAAACAGCTTTACCGGGTCCGCGCCCCGTGCAAACATGGCCCCATATTCACGGAACGCGGGAACGAACCAGTCTTCAGGGTTCAAAGCCATTCCCATTCCCACATTGGCCGCCTCTTGACCCCGAACGGAAGCCAGAGTCCCCAATCGGCCTTGCCTTTGGAGGCTCAAGGCCTTTGAATTCCACAACCTGGTAAAGACCATCAGACGATACATCTTGAGCATATCGTCTTCTGAAATCTCCTTCACCGCAGGTTCATCCACTTTGCCTTCTGGATCCATCACCTGGATTAAGTCTTTTTCACTCATACTGCTAATCCTATCTTCAAGAGTTTTGAAACGGAGATCCCCATGAAAAAGAGAAATGTCGGAAAACAGGGCAAGATGAACTATCTATTGTTCGGTCAAACACTTTAGCAAAGTTGTCTGTAACAGCATTAACTATGGATATGCGTGAGGGAGCGAATCCCAACGCTTCTTCCATGGTGGTGAGCCGAGCTCCGCTGATTCCGCAAGGGCGGACGTAACGGGCTTGAGAAATATCGCCCTGGACGTTTATGGCGAATCCGAAGCTCGTAACCCAGCGCCCGACTCGGACACCCATTGACATTATCTTCCGGTCGTCCAGCCATAGACCAACATGCGCCGCAGTGTCGCGCTTCCGCTGCGCTTCTATGTTAAACCTCCGGAAAGTGAGAATACCGACCTCTTCGAGCTTACTCATATAAGCGGGAATATCCCGTTCATGGTCCCGGAGCTGGATTATCGGATAGCAGGCCAATTGCCCCGGCCAATGGAAGGTAATTCCTCCTCCCCTGACCGAGCGGGTAAGCTGGATGCCCTCTTCTTCCAGGACCTCAGTTGGAACAAGCAAATCCTTGGGAGCTGAGCGGCCGCGATCCTTCAATCCCAGAGAAACAGTCTTCGGATGAGTTGTGAAAATAAGCGCGTCGTCAGTTTTATTGTCGGCTCTGAGCTTAGACATTCCATTCATAAGGTCTTCAGCCCGAGGCACGTTTGTGAGGCCGAGATCGGCTACACGACATATCTTATTTAATTCATTGCAAGACGCTCGCAGCATGAGCGCATGCCCCCGGACAAATTAAGTAAAAAATAATATCACGTTAACAATTACAAGTATCCGAGCAATGGGCAAAATCAAATTCAATCATATTGGAGCATGATAAATTGTAGCATAGATAACCCCCGCACGGAAGCAATCTCCGAAACCTCCTCCGTGGATAAACGTTTGGGAGACGTAATAGTTCATCGGGAATCCCCTTGTTGCAAACAGTGGTTTCCCGGACTCTTTTTAAAAAACGCATAATTATAGATCAGTTAAGTTATCGCTACGCAACTTCTCAATGAGTCCGGGACACTCACGTAATGATCCGGCATGTCTCACGGCTTTTCGAATAACGAGGAGGAGTTCAAACTTCGAACCGCCGAAACCGCTTTTCAGGAGGACATGCCGCACTTACGGCGAGTTAAAAATCCGCTCCCAAACCAGACAAAGAAATGGCGGTGAGCTATTGAGCAGAATGTATTACCAGGCTTAAAGGGGAAGCCATGCCACCCAACTATTCCGTGGCGCCTCGGGACGTAAGGAACTTAACGACTGCCTTTTGTCCATGGCTCCGGGCGTTCCACAAAGCAGTCCTGCCATATCTGCCCCTGCCGTTGATATCCGCTCCGCTATCCAGAAGAAGCTTCACCACGTCCAAATGACCGCGCTCGGCAGCCGACTCTAAAGGTAGATTGCCGAGCGATCCTGCCTGCAAGTTGAGATCGGCGCCTTCCTTTATGAGACGCTTGATCTGTTGCAGATCGCCCATGAGAGCGGCCACGTCAAGAGTCATCACGGCGCCGCGCTCCAGGAGCATACTTACTTTTTCCGGAGTGCCGTATCGGACAGCGTTCTCCAGAGCGGTGCGGCCGTCGTCCGCTACAGCGTTTGGGTCCGCCCCTCTATCCAGTAGGAGCTTAACCATTTCCATTGTGCCCCGGTTCTTGACAGCGGCCATCAGCGGTGTATCGCCCTGGCCATACTTAATGTTGATGTCGGCGCCCCTATCTAGGAGCGTCTTAGCCATGTCCAGGTCGGAACCGCCCTCGGCGACCCGATATAGAAGGTTCCAGCAGCGGTCGCACTTTGGACGGAAATCAGCCCCTTTCGTGATCAGCGTTCTTACCGCTTCCCACTTACGGTTTGAAGCGGCAAATTCCAAAGCGGTCTTGCGTTCTTTATCTTGCATATTCAGGTCCGCGCCCCTGTCCAGCAGCAAATTGATCAGTTCCAAGTCCCTGCCGGCCAGAATAGCCGCCATTAGGGCGGTTCTCCCCTCCTTGTCCGCGGCGTTTACGTCCGATCCTTTGTATAGGAGCAATTTGGCTTCGTCGAGGATGTCCTGTTTCTGAGAAGCTACTCCCGAATGATACGAGTATTTGGTTTTTCCACTTATGGCCGCAATAAGCGGCGTTTGGCCCAGTTCGTCCCTGGTATGCACATCCGCTCCCTTTTCGATCAAGAGCTTGGCGATCCAATCCTGACCGGTGGACAGGGCCAAATTGAGCAGTGGCTCACCATTCGGGCATCGTCTGTTGACGTCCGCTCCATGTTCGATAAGTAGTTTCACCAGTTCCGGGACCATTTTGTCGTTACGGAAGGAAGGCTCAACAGCGAAATACAATGGCGCTCCACCGTGCCTCCCCAAGATGTTGACGTCAGCGCCTCCTTCCAGAAGGGCCTCAACCATTTCCAATTGATGTTCCATGCAAGCGTCGGTTAAGGGCGTATTGCCCTCATGGCCATACGACACATTGACATCGGCGCCGGCTTCAATTAGGAGCCTAACCATATACACGTCGTCCGTCCGTGTCCCCTCGACAAGGGCCGTCCATCCGTCGTCGTCGGCGGCGTTCACGTCGGCCTTATATTTCAACAGCAAATTAACAAGCTCCATGTTGCGGGCCGATGCGGCGTGCATGAGAGCAGTTTGTCCACGGGAGTCTCTCGCGTTAACGTTGGCCCCTTGCTCAAGGAGATCCCTGACTCCTTCCGCGTCCTTCTTGGACGCCAAATGGCTCACGTTCAGTTTGACTCCCCGCTCTTCCAACAGTTTCGCAACCTTCGTGTGTCCTTTCTCTGTGGCTCGCAGCAGGGCCGTCATGCGGGCAGCGTCTTGGTCTTTAGTGGCGGCGCCTCTTTCCAGAAAAAACTCCACCACATCGGCGTGGCCGTTAGCCGCTGCGGCGACTAACGGAGTGAGGCCCTCCCGGGTGGCTCTTGTAGCCGAGACCCCATTGTTCAATAGATACTTGACGATATGCAGGTGGCCTCCACCGGCGGCATCAAACATCGTCAACTCCCCTTGGCCGTCCTCTCCTGTAAGGACCGCCCCTTTTTTCACCAGGAGCTTGACCATTTCCAGATCACCTTTGCCGGCCGTGACGGTCAGCGCAGTGAGACAGCAATCGTTGCTGTTCCGGCAATCACAACTCCAGCGGTTGACGTCGGCTCCATTGTCGATAAGCAACTTCATGACCTCCGATTGGCCGGCTGAGGCCGCTAGGATCAGTGGGTCGCTCAAGATAGACGCTGCGCCTGCGTTCATATCCGCCCCGTGCGTCAGCAGTAGCTTAACAATTTCAACGTAGCCACCTTGGGAGGCTGCCGCAAGTGGAGTCAATATGAACGCGGCGTCAATGTCCGCTCCTCTGGCGAGGAGGAGTTCGACAATGGCCTTGTGGCCGCCGCCGGCTGCCACAAGCAACGGAGTGTCTCGGGGCCCACCGCTACTCTCCAGCGCCTCGGCGTTAACATCCACCCCATTGTCCAGAAGCAACCGGACCGCTTTCACGTGGCCTTTTGCGGCTGCTGCCACTAGGGCTTCATTACCGTTCTCGCCATCATGGTGGTGATCCCGTCGTCTCTTAACGTCCTTGCTCTCGGTCAGTAACCTCTTAGCCTCCTCAACATTTCCCAGAGCGGCCGCAACCTTGAGCGTCATTGGGACGCCTCGGGACAGCAGCAGATTGACGATGTCAAGATGCCCCTTATCCGCAGCCGCCCACAATGCTTTCTTTCCGCTGGTTTGTTTTAAGATGACGTCAGGGCGCTTGTCCAGGATGAGCTTCACGATTTCTAAATGCCCTGCTTCAGCCGCCGCACAAAGGGCGTCAACGCTTGGTAAACGCTGGGGGTTCGGGTCGATCTCGGCTCCTTTGTCCAGGAGCAGCCTCGCAATTTCCAGGTACCCCTTCCGTGCCGCATCGACTAAAGGAGTGGAATAGTTCTTGTCGGCGTTGACATCCGCGCCTGCGTCGAGAAGCAGCTTCACTATGTCGGAATGCCCCTCCCAAGACGCCCATCCCAGGGCCGACATTCCACGGCCGTGTGCATTGACGTCGGCTCCGTTCTCCAGCAGGCTCTTGACCTGGACCAGATCACCATTCCTTGCAGCCTCTATCAATTTATCGCTATGGTCTGCGTAGGCAGTCGAACAAAAGAGCGCGACCACGATCAACAACCCGGTTACGATTATGCCGATTCCCGGCTTGCGCATAATGAATCTCCCCCTGGCCTTTACTGAGGTTTTGCGTGCGGGATTCTCCTGATCCTGGATGACTGCGCCAGTATTCGTCCGTGGCCCCAAAGATGTCAAGAATTTTGGGTTCAACTTAAGCAGCAAGGAGTCAAAGACGCGGAAAAGCGCTCTGGAGCAAGCAGATCTTTCGCTCACCGACGAACGTCTGACTCGGACTTTTTGAGGAGTTACATCCCTACTGTGCTCCTGCCGGCCACAACTAACAATGAAAATGCCTTCATTAGACCTTCGCCCACGGCCTGTTCGGGAACAAGGACCCCTCGCGTCGCCATTTTAGAACTTCCCCTCCAACGGCGCTGTATTAATTTCGCGTTGTCGTATAATCTACTGATCAAAAGAGCAACCGATTCCGAGAGTATCATGGGCAAACATTTGGTTCTGGTCGGCGGCGGGCATGCGCATTTGACTGTATTGATGAAGGCCAAGGATTACGTGGACAGAGGCCACTCCGTCACGTTAATCAGTCCGGTAACACATCATTATTATTCCGGAATGGGTCCGGGGATGCTGTCTCAGATATATGCGCCCCGGGAGGTTCGTTTTCATATTAAGAAAATGGTTGAAGACAGAGGCGGTTCCTTTGTGGTAGGAAAAGTAAACAAGGTTGATCCGCACAAGAAAATTCTTTATTTGGAATCCGGAGAAGACATCCCATACGATGTCGTATCTTTCAATACAGGGAGCTCCGTGCCCGTGCCTGGAGGCTTGCGCGAACACTCAAATAGCGTTTTTCCCGTTAAACCCATATCAAACCTTCTGAAAGCCCAGAAGGAAATCCTCAAAGCCATAACCGGGAGTTCCCCGAGGATTCTGGTTGTTGGCGGAGGCCCGGCAGGGATAGAGCTAACAGGTAATGTCCAGCGTTTGGTCGCCAGGAATAACGGCCAAGCGGACATTACATTGATAGCGGGTAAGAGAATCTTACCGGCCTTCAATGAAAAAGTGCGCGCATTGGCGCTGAGATCCCTGATCAAGCGAAACATAAAGGTGCTTGATAACGCGTATTTTGAACGAACAGAAGACGGGAAAGCCGTGATGAGAGATGGCTCGACCTTGAGTTATGATTACCTTTTTGCGGCTGTGGGCGTCACGCCATCAGCCCTATTCGCGGATTCAGGCCTGCCGGTGGGGCCGGACAAGGGCTTGTTGGTCAATGAAAAGCTCCAGTCCGTCGCCCACGGGGAAATCTTCGGCGGCGGCGACTGTATTTCATTCAGGGACAAACCGATAGACAAAGTGGGAGTTGTACGCTGTCCGTCAAAATCCCGTTCTTTATCACAACCTGATGGCCGCCTTGGAATCCGGGCCGATGGACACGTTTCAGCCTCAAGACACGTACCTGCTGGTCTTCAATCTAGGGGACGGAACCGGGATCTTCGTGAGGAAATCCTGGGCGTGGAACGGCAAAGCCGCGTTTATGATCAAGGATTATATCGACCGCAAGTTTATGAGAAAATTCCAGGTGTCGGGCGAGACTGAAGATCATTCGGAGATTCTTGAATAAAGGCGCCGGCAAGACCCAGGAGCTTTAGGAAGAGTTGTCGGGGAGGGACTTTTTGCAGAAAGTCCCTCCCCGAGCCCCTTCCCAAAAACTCTTATTATGGTGACCGTTTCCACCTGTTTTCCGGGCGCCGGCCTTTTTCTTTGCAGACCCTCATGTTTGACAAACCCGAAGTATGACCATGCGAGGAGAAGGCGGCGTCATAATTATGAATGATTACGAAATTCTTGACTAGAACCATTCGAGGTAAACATGGACACGTTCCAAGTGAAAACCAGCGCCAGAATTCAATTTATTGATATAACGTCCAGGATTCGCGAAGCTATAGTAAATTCCGGAGTAAAGGACGGCATTGCGATAGCTTACGTGCCGCACACAACGGCGGGACTAACAATCAACGAGGCCGCCGACCCGTCAGTGGTTGACGATATCAAAGAGAAACTGTCCAAACTTGTCCCTTACCAGGATGGGTACAGGCATGCGGAAGGCAACTCCGACGCCCACATCAAGACAAGCCTTATGGGGAGTTCCGTCCACCTGATCGTGGTGAACGGTTCGCCCCTGTTGGGAACCTGGCAGGGAATTTTCTTCTGCGAGTTCGACGGTCCGAGGCAGAGGAAACTTCACGTAAAAGTTCTAAGGGGTTAACCGGGAGGACTCATGACCAAGATTGTTGAAATATTTACCGATGGGGCATGCAAGGGAAATCCCGGACCGGGAGGATGGGCTGCGCTCCTGCGATATGACAAACATACCAAGACCTTGAGTGGCGGCGCTCCCATGACCACCAATAACAGGATGGAGATGATGGCGGCTATAGAGGCGCTGGAAACGCTCCAACGTCCCTGCAAGATTGTGATCACCACCGATTCCCAATACTTGATGAGGGGAATCACCGAGTGGATGGCCAATTGGAAGAAAAGGGGATGGAAAACAGCCCAAAAGACCCCTGTGAAAAACCAGGATTTGTGGATACGTTTGGATTCCGCGATCAGTCAACATGAAGTGGAATGGAAATGGGTGCGGGGACACGCTAACCACGAGGAAAACACTCTGATGGATCAACTGGCTCGGGAGGCTTCGGAGAAATATCGTGGACTCGGTTGCAAGGCCTAGAATCTTTAGGGAGAATCGCCGGGGAGAGAATTAGCTAATTGCAGTGTTTCGTAAAGGACTGTCACAAAATAGATACGCCAAATCTGGTCACACACCGTCGCCCCGGACTCGATCCGGGCCCAGAGGATATTGAAAGGCCTGGATCCCCGCTTTCACGGGGATGACGGAAAGCGCCTCAGGCCCCGTGATTAACTTTTAGGTTTGAAAGGTTTATTTTGACACGGGCTCTAGGTTAGCTGGTGGATTCGTATTTACTCCATACACAAGTTGGAGCGTCGTTTTGTGAATTCGATGTCGGAGGCGGAGTCTCCGGACACTCGTTCCCAGGCTGGAGCCCGGGAACGAGGCAACTGTTGCGCCACGCCTCTACCGCGTAAGAGGCGCTTCCCTCAAACCCGTACTCATATCCAGCCCTGCTGTTTGTACCAGTCCGCTGTTTCTTTAACCGAGGTCTCAAGCGCAGTTGTCGCCTCCCATTGCAATTCAATCTTCGCTCTTTCCGTGGAGCACACCCAGGCCATTTGTTTCATCTCGGCAAACTTTTCCGAGCGCAGCAACTGAGGCTTTCCGGTGATTGCTCCCAAAATGTCTCCCGCCTTGGCCACCACGGCCATGAGAGGCAAGGGGATCGGGAATTTCAGAGCGGATTTCCCTACACAGGAAGCGATCAAGGACACGAAATCGATCCAGCGAACGGGGTCGGCGTTGGCCAGGAAGTAAGCGCCGCCAACGGCTCGCGGCGAAAGGCAAGCGGCCAGGATTCCCTCCACGAGATCTTTGACGTAAATGAGGCTCACCAGACGCGGCGGACCGGCCAAATAAGGAATGAACCTCATCTGAGCGCTTTTGAACGCCCCCAACACATCAACGTCCCTTGGGCCGAACACCGCGCAAGGACGAGCTATGGTGATAGGCAGTCTGTCGGAATAGGTCAATACCACACGCTCCGCCTCCAGTTTGGACATGCCGTAATGGCTGACAGGGCGAGGTTCAGCGTCTTCGGAGATTGCGGAGCCGTCGTCCGGAGAAGGACCGGCCGCGGCCTGTGAGCTGACCAGCACGAACCGCTTCAATCGCTTGGCCGCGCCTGATTGCAGCAGCAAATCAAGCAATCGGCGCGTCAGTTCCACATTGGCCTTCCTGTAATCTTCGTAGGCCAAGCCCCTGGTAGCCCCGGCCATATGAAAAGCGTAATCGAATTCGTAGCCTTCTACCATCATGGAATCGAGTTCGGAAAAGGTAGGCGTCCGACAGCTCAATCCCTCCAGATTTCGTAGGGCCAATGGGTTTCGCACAGGGCAAACAACTTCCCACCCCATGCGGTGAAGCAGCTCCACCATGTGGCTGCCGACAAACCCTGTGGCGCCCGTTACCAAGACTCTCATTTCAATCTCACCGGGACACGTTTTAATTCAACTTGAAGATACGGAGCGATAGTTTACCGGGAAACCTCTTTTTGCACAAAAAAGTTCATCCGGGCGCCGCTTACAAAAATTTTAGGATTTGCCGTGCCCCCTGTAAATTCTTTCCAGCAGATGCAAAGGGACGCCCGTATGATAACCCAAAATCACCAATTGATTAATAAGCGTGGTTTTCAACACGCCGACTGAAGACCATCTCCTCGAAGAGGTTATGGCAGGCCTGTCCACTGTCACTATCTTTCCTAGTCGTCTTAACCTGCCGGTCAGTTCGAAATCCTCCATAATCGGCCATTCTTTAAAGCCACCAAGGCGTTCGAAGGTTTCTTTTTTTAGAAAGAGCCCCTGGTCGCCGTATGGGGCCTCCATGAAAACCGAACGGAAATTCGTGAGGCTCTCAATCACTCTGTAAGACCACGGACCCGCTCCCAGGCCGAATTTGAAGGCCCCCGCCATGTTTCCGGAAACAGCCAGGGTGTCATGAACCAGTTCCGCCCATCCCGACGGCAATAAAGTGTCCGCATGCAGGAAAAGCAGAACCTCGGCTTTCGCGGATTTAGCTCCGTAATTCATTTGCAGTCCGCGGCCCTTTGGAGTCTGCAGAACCGTGGCCTCGAATTGAGCGACTACGTCTATGGTCTTGTCTGAGCTGCCGCCATCGACCACTATTACTTCCACTCCCGGAATAACGACTCGATCCAGAGTCCGAGAAATTGTCGAAGCTTCATTGAGAGCGGGAATTATCACGGAGATTGAAGGAGCCGACTCAGAAGGCATGACACTCCATCGCTAGCAAGTTCCTTAAACCTTCGCAGATCTTCCGGAACATCAATATCGTTCAACGTTGGCGCTAGGTTATACGTTTTTCCCTTGGCGGCTATTTTACGCAGAGTAAGCTCCAGCACGCGGGACGTGCTCCATTGTAATCCGGCGAACAAATCAGGAAACGGTTCTTTCAACCCTATCAGATAATAGCCTCCATCCGTCGCGGGGCCAAGCGTGACGTCCGCCTGGGCGAGCCTTGCAAAGGCTCGGTCCAGGAGGTCTTCCGACAAATCGGGTAAGTCCGACCCGATGAGTATCACTTTTCGTGCGCCAAGATCGAATGCGCGCTCAAAGGCGATTCCCATGCGGTCACCGAGATCGCCGTCCGCTTGCTTTGAATAGACCAGGCCCTCCCCGAGCCAGTTTTGCATAGGCTCGGCTTCAGAGTCGGCATACACGATTTCCACCGTCAAGTCGCTTCGCTCGGCCAGTTTTCGAGCTTCCGTAACCACGTGCTCGGTAAGGCGCTTGTGCAGCATTGCGGCGCCGGCTGCGCCCAAGGCTGGAATAAGCCTGGTCTTGACTTTTCCGGGAGTGGGGTAGCGAGTGAAGATAAGCAATTTAGGCGGCGAGTTTGTGGGGTCCATGTAAGACTCTTATGAGGCTTTTATCAATTTGGGGCGCGGGTTAGCCCCGTAAAACAGAAAAGCACTTGCTGTTGCTTGATATAATTTCACCGGTCCCGTTCCCATTCATCAGGCATCGATCGGACGTCCGAGTCAATTTCGTGATTCGATTTGGGAGGGCTGACACATCCTCTGGTACGCTCCAGAAAATCAAGCAGAGCTACCTGCTCTGACTCTTCTTCAACAACCGTAACAATGACCTTCAGCCTTCCGTCAGGCGGCTGATCCCCGACCCATTTCAGCTCGCCGTGGTCATAGACCGCCTCATAGCTCTTCAACATAAACGCCTCCTCTAGAGGGCCACAGACGCTTCGGCCCTCGGTAATTCATAATATCACGGCTGACGCGACCTCGCCATGGCCGTCTTTCGTGTCGTCAGCCGGCTCTGCGGTGGTCATCGACCTGGGGCGCGTATGCAGGCTCCCCGCCGTTGAAGCCTTGGGCCGAGGTACGCGTCAGGCCGGATGTGGGGCACGAGAAACAGGTTGGGCTGCAGAGTTTCAGGTCGTACGCGCGTACAGCGCGTACTTCTAAAAGCGACTTAATATTGCAGGCGGTTTTCGAGCTCGCGACTGGATTACCATTTATATTCACCCATAATAATCAAGTGTTAGTCTTATTATATCTCAACAAGCCTACTGCTTTGGTTAATCAACACATCATCTTTTTTTTATAACTAGCCGGTTTGAAGTAAATTTTATATTGACAAGACTTGGCGATTGAGGAAATAACTCATGGCAGAAAGATTGAACGGGAGGAAGAGTATGTTGAGAAGTACTCCTTATATCCACCTGATTCATCTCAATTTTTCATACTAATACATTACGGCGCGTGCGTAGGTTTCATGCTTCGGGTTCGGAAAGCCGCCCAGCTTGGCATCGAACTAACTATCGTTGTGCCCGCCGAACCGAAGCTGATCCGACTCGGCTCCTCGCCGTAACGGCTATAGCGTCAAGCGAAAGCCCCATTTACAGCGAAGGGACGGACATGCCGTACTTTGGCCGCGCTAAATGCAAAGTATGCCTCGGGGCATCGATGGACCCGGAGTCATTCGAGCCCCGCTCGCGGCTAACCGTATCGCACTGATTGGCGCGGGTCGCGTGCGCTTATGTGCGGAGATTGCTTCTCTCGCAATGAGAGGTTGATCTATCCCTGCGGGGAGTGAAGCGACGAAGCGCCACGGTATGCTCCGCCCATGAGTAAAGCGCTGGTCAGAGCTTCAATATTCGAAACTGGATTGACCCGTAGCAGGGGCGGCGAGAGGAGAGAGTCCGTATCCATCGCTCCCCGCCTATCGGGCGCAAAGGCCGGAGCAAGCCCCTTGACCGGGTAGCTACGGCCTTGTACGCGCAACGGGCGCTCCATGCTATTGCCGCGTTTGGGGCCATTGAAGGCGGGCCCGGACGGAAATCCTTTGCTGGAAGCTTCCTTCGGAAGGCGCCCTAGCGAAGCGGGTGAAAACCCCGAGGAATGCCATGCGGCCTCCGATAATCTTGCGGCGGCTAATGTTCGAGCGGAGGGAGTCAAGTCTTGCGTGGCGGACTGTATAGCCAATTTGGCTTCTACACTTGCTTACGTTATTATCATATGATTTCAGATTGATATAACCGGAAGCGCGCTGCTGTTAAAGTAAGTTAGGCTTGATTGCGAGATATCCGAGGAGCTATTACGAGGTAGTTTGCGTATATATCGTTTAGTTATCATATGATATTGCTTTTTGTAGTCCCTTTACATTAAGTTATTCTGTTAACATGATTGAATAACGATATATACTATCAAACTAAAAGTGACACACTACAAAAAAGGAAAAAATGTATGAAATGTGGATAATTTTATCTTGACACGGATACGCCATAGGATTTAAAGCAATGCCAGTTAGTTCGAGCTGGGAGGAAGGGTGCTATGAGAAAAAGCCCTTATATGCTACTGGTATGCTTATTCTTTATATGCGTTGCCACTAATCACTGCGCTGCTCTAAATTCCGATTACATAGACGTAGTGATTAACCAAGATTCATTATCCTCAAATACTATTCTGCATTCTCCGTCTCTGAACCCAAATCTTGGCGGGCAAGTGTCTTATCGGCAAGCTACCGCAAGGCATGCGCCGAGGACCAGCTTTTCTTACCCCGCTGGATTTGAAAAACCCATAGTCAAATGTGGTCCGCAATTGTGTCCGCCGCCCGCATGCATGCCTATGAAAGCCCCGGGATGCACGTTGCCTATTAGGCGTCAGGGACAGATCGAGTTGGCCACCCAAGTGTTTTGGGCCACATTTTCGGGTGTGGTGCGCACGCAGGCCACGGTAAATGGTTTTCCAGGCACTGATCTGGACGCCACTGGGGATCTGGGGCTTCCGATCAATAATACTCTGCTGGAGTATTCGGCGAGGTGTCAGTTCAGACCGCACTGGGCGCTATTCTACTCCGTCATGCCCATTCACATGAAGGGAGACGGCGTGCTGACGAAGCCCGCATACATCGGTGGTTTGCTTTACGGGGCGGGTACACACCTTAAGACTAAATGGGATTTTCTTTATCAGAAAGCGGGGCTTATGTATCAGCCCATCGTGAATTGCGGAGCTCAAGTTTCGATATATGCGAGTTGGATCTACAACGATCAGAAGCAATGTGTGTCTAATGGAACTTGCCACACAGCGCAAAGCACTGTGGATAGGACCCGGAACATGGTAGCCGGAGGGATTGAAATTCAGAGATGTATACGGACCATGTGCAACGGATCCACTCTGTCATCGGACTGCCGAGGTGGAGTGAGTTTCCTGGACGGAGCTTTCGGCGTGGATGCCCAGACAAGCTTGAGATACAGTGTGCCCTTGGGCATGAACAGATGGGGTTACGCTCGAGGCGGCTACAGGTATCTAAGTCTGACTGAAGACCGCACTGATTTGAGGCTGGACGCCACTTTCTACGGCGGCTTTGCCGAGTTGGGAATGATCTTCTAAGTGAACCGGTTTTGTATGGGCGCCGGAATAACTGAATGTCCAACAGTTAAGGGGCTTACCATCCCAAGTTGATTGAATGTCCTAACATAACGGGTAAGTCACCCTCTGCTTCGGCGCCCCTCTTTGTCTTTTACACTATCTCCACAAAAACGAAAAGCCCGAAAACGGCTGAGTTCAGCCGCCCCTTTCAGGGCTTTTCACTAGAACGAAAGGGTATGTTGAGAAGTAATCGTTACCTATCACATTTGCTTATTACTGCAAGAAGTTTTTTTGGCCGGACGGCAAATAGTCTGGAATCAGCGCCCGAGTAACGCATTCGACAAACCCGTTCAACGATCACGATGCGAATACTGAAAAACCCCCACCGAACGCGAAGGGGGTTTTCGGTCTTCCTATGAACATGTCCCTCCAGACTTTCGTGCAAGAACTTCCCAAACCGCTACTTATCTCTATCGCGCGACGGAACCAGCCCGGACTCCGGCGAATGGAAGAGTGCGCTACCTAAAACTAATATCTCAGGATATTTACAAATCTTTCTACATGTGTTAATATAACATCTTAAGCGGAGTCGGATTTCCGCCCGCAGACAAACAACAGGAGGCATTGGGATGATCGTTGAAGATGAAGGAGTGCGACGTCCCGAATCCAACCGCGCAAAACCTGCAGGCGGCTGGACGACCCTGCATTCATGGATCTTCCTGGGTATAGTCACATGCGGACTGTTGGTCGTTGGCCTGCAGAATCGCTATCACTATTTGAGCCCGTTAGGATTGGGAAAAGCGTATAGGATCGACAAGCTGTTTGGCTCAATTCAGGAATTCGATTCGTCTCAAGGCTGGGTAACAGCACAGATTCCGGGACCCGGCCCGCAGCTCTCGATGATGGAACCTCCCGGCGTAAAATCTGTCCCGATGCAAATGCCGGGAATGATGAATTCCCCGTCCGTGGCTCCCGAACCCATGCCTCGTCCCGGCACGGCCAAAGCAAATGCTCCGGCCTACGCCGAAAAAGAGTCCGAACCCGCGCCCGCTGTGGTATCCACCCCTCCCGTCGAGGAGAAGCCGGCTAAGGAACTGACTGACGAAGAGCGCTTCAAGCTGTTCAAGGAAGACTTTCCCGAGTTCACCGAAGAAGAATTCCAGCTTGCCAACGACGACCTCTATCCTTCCTGGAGGAAAAGCCGAGGCGGAGCCGGAACCTGGCCCGAGTTTTTGAACACGTATAAGGATTTCGTCCAATGGTGGACCGATAGCGGTTCCCCGCAGGAGCCCGGCGCCAAGCTCTGGAAAGACTTCATGGCCGGCAAAAAGAAATAACCGTGGATCTTACGTACGAAAAAGAGGGCTCTTTGCGGCCCTCTTTTTTTATTGTTGATTATGTCCTTGGCCGCTCATTCGGCCAATGTAGCGGTCCACGCCGGCGCTGGAGCTAGAAAAGCTCTGTCTAACTTTGACACTTCCTCGGGACCTCAGACCCCGGGCGCCTTGCGCAGTGGCCCTTTAAGCGGTCGGGCTGAGTCTGTTTCTCACCCCATAAATAGTGGTGAGAATTTCACCGGCTTCCGCGGGTTTTTCCAGGATAGCGTCCACTCCCGATTCCCTGAGCTGCGCCTCATCACTCAATTGGCCGCCCCATCCGGTCAGGATCACAAAAATTGGCTTCGGCAGGTCGTAATTCTCATAAAACAGCTTCACTTGGCGTCCCACCTCCCAGCCGTTCATTTGTGGCATGCCGAGGTCGCACACGATAGCGTCCACGTCAATTTGCGCTATGATTTGAAGCGCTTCTTCGCCTGACCCTGCCGTTTTGACTCTATGGCCGCATTTTCTGAAGCCTTGGCCAAGCATGTTCACGATGGGAATCATGTCATCCACTACCAGTATTCTGAGAGCCGAATCGCCGTCATGTAGATCCCGTTCCGTTCGAAGGCCGGGTTCGGATGTCGCAAGCGGGAGGGTGATCCTGAAAATAGAGCCCTCACCCTCCTTGCTGTCAACCGACATCCGGCCCTTGTGGGCGCTTATGATTCCGTAACTACTGGAAAGCCCCATGCCGGTGTTTTGAAAACCTTTTGTGGTGAAAAACGGTTCCAAAATTCTCTGACGATGTTCCTCGCTTATCCCCACCCCATTGTCTTTCACAAAGAACTCCACCAAGCCGTTTTCCATCTTGGACTCTATTTGAATATTGCCACCAGCGGGCAAAGCCTCTACCGTGTTCTTAATCAAGTTGAGAACCACTTCGAACAACTCGTATTCGTGTCCCTTGATATTGCAATCGGGCTGCAAATTGTGGATAAGCGCAATGGAAGCGCCTTTCTTTTCAGCGGTCGCCTTCCACCATACCCTGCTGATTTCTATGGCTTGACGGATAGTGTTGGACAAATCGAACACGTGCGTTTGAGCGACTTCGGTGTCATTTCTGAGTCTGACAAAGCTTTGAAGCTTTTTTACCGTCTCCGCGCCGTAATGGGAGCCGTTTAGGATTTCTTCCACACAGGATTGAACTTCACCGTAATCCCCCGTTTCGAGCCCCGCCAACGCCAGTGCGGCATTGCCTAATATTATCTGAAGCAGGTTATTGAAGTTATGCGCGACTCCCGTGGCGAGTTCGGCCACTGCGTTCAACCGTTCGTTGTGCACCAGAGCTTCTTCGGCTTTCTTAAGTTCCGTCAGCTCCCTGGCCACGTGCGCCGAACCGTAGAGTCTTCCGTCTGTTCCATAAATCGGTGAACAAGTAACGTTGTAGATCCCTCCTAGATCAGATCCGCTCACCTCAGTTGAGGACTCGACGCCTTGCGCCATCAACCTTACGTGCGGGCAGAAACCGGGGGGGCTGTCGGACTTATGAACGAGTCTGTAGCAGAATCGGCCTTCGATTTCTCCGACGGACAGCCCGAGCTTTTGAGCCATGGCCTTGTTCGCCATTAAGATTCTATGGTCGGTATCGAGAATCGTTATCAAATCGGGCACTGCGTCAAAGGTGTCTCGCCAAAGCTTGTTCCAGGAAAGCTCGGCTGTTTCGTGGCCCCGACTCTGTGACACATCTCTTACTGTTATCACCACATCGCCACAGGACATGGAATCTATTTTGGAGAAAGTGGATTCAAAAAGCCGATTTGCATAGTCGCCATCAAAACGCGTTTCGTATTCGTGCTCTATGTCCGAGGAAGTCCGGAAGTTGAGCAGATGTTGATTCGACCAGGGCAAGAGAAGTTTCCCATGTTGTTGATCCGCCGGGGCAAGCGTTCCGGAACCCGAACTTGTGTCGGTCGAGGATACATCAGGATTTAGATCGCGTATCAATTCTTGGGCCGAGCGGTTCGTCATCTTTATGCCGTTTGAGCCGTTGAGCACGAACACGGCGAAGGGCAGACTCTGCAATAGCGTGAAACAAAAATCGTCTTGACTCTCGTGCGTCTCCATCAAGCGCTCCCGCATGCCCGAAATTACGATTCTTATATTTAAAAGGCGCCGATCGAAACGGAATTACTAGCATGTTTAAGTTAAAACTACAAAAGCAATAATAAGGGATTCGTCGCGTCCACCCCCGCAACCGAATGACGTTTCGGCGCCATATGGGCTGGATAATGTCCTTGGCGATGAGCCCAGATCCGGCGCCGTTCGTCCGCCTCCGATCATAGAGCATAGTTCCGGCCTCTCCGAACTCCGGAGTCGCCTGCGTTTCAACCTTCGGCGATGGGGCAGGATGAGCAAGACTCTCCGTAATCGGTAACCCGTAACAATCCTCTTCTCACCGCCTCTCGACTGAGAATCAGATTACTGATTTCGTCCTCGCATTGTTGCTTTAGTTCAGGCCCTAGGTCTCTGAGTCGGTTGTTCAACATATCTATTTGAGCGTCAGCGTGCTTGACGAACTCTTCCGCTTCTTCTTCACTTTCTATGTTTGTCAATTTAATCCCTCCTTTGACCGCGTGAATCGAGTCATCCAGGATGAAATTCCGGTTTGTTGCCCGGCTCGGACCGTCTTCGGAAATTGAACGCTTCAAAACTCCCCATGTGAAATATTGAACAGTGACATCCGCTGCGGCCCCATCTGATACGATAATGGTCACAGAAAAGGGCTAAATCAAGGTCACTTGTGGGGACGGCACTCTGTGGGGGGATATTGGAAAGTATCCAAGGTTGCGCGGTCGAATGAATACACATTATGGTGTCCGTTCATCCGCAACCGAGACGTGCTTTGCTTCGCCTACACGATTGGATGTTTCTTACTCAAGACTGTATAATACAACGTTGCGGAGCAAGACCCCGAGTGGGTAATAAGGATTTGCGCGCCCGGGACGCATCGAATCCGAAAGAACCGCTTAAAGGCTCCCTGTGGTCCTGGAATAAGAATCATTTCGACTCATGGATGTGGGGAGCGGTTAGCGGTCGACAATTTTGTGGTGGGAGTGGACCGTGCCATACGTATATCTTGTAATCTTGATTCCGGTATTGTTTTGTTCAGGAGCCTTGGCAAGTGGATCCGAAAGCGTTCACAAAGGTCAACCGGTAAAATTCGCCAATTCAGCGCCGGCGCAGCCGAACTCTGGGGGGACCTCTGTGGAAACCGGCGCGCAAGACTTCGTCGTGCGTGACATTCCTCCATTGTATAAGGAACCGAAAATGCCCGGAGAAGGAATCTGGGTAAAAGAGGACCTTTCCGGAGGCCATGACTCTGTTCCTCTTGTTTATCACACATTTTACCGCCCCAGCGACCGATTCCCTAACGCGATAGCGCACATGCTGGCGCTCAACATGAAATACATATCAGCGGAACTCCATCTCGGTTCTGCGGAACCTTACAGAAAAGAGAATTCATCCGCGGTTGCGGATTCAAAGCTTCAGCAGATTTTGGCGGTAACCAACGCCCTTTGGCAAACGAAGCATGCCGGAAAAGGGGGAATAATTTTCCGGGGAGAAATCCTCAAGAAGATGGAACCGGGTGTGGCTACTATAGTGGTCTACAAAAATGGATCGGTGAACATACTTGAATGGAATGATTCCCTTCCGGTGACAGATATTCAGGATGCCCGTCAGTTGAAGCATTTGATTGTAAACGAAGGTAAGGTTGTAACGTCGATTATGAAAAGAGGGCAGCCGATTTCCGCTGAAATAGGACTTGGTTCCTTGCTCAATGAGGATCGCCCGACGGTTGCGGCCCCCTCTCTATCTCCGGAAGAGAAGCCATCTCAGCAGCTCAATTTCACCTCGGGGGATCTCTGGTATCTTGCCAATCGTAGCGCGTTCGGTATACGTCCGGACGGCAATTTGGTCTTTGCAATCGGGCATCATATCAGCACTGCTGATCTGGCGAAAGCTCTCGCGCTTGCGGGTTGCGTCAGAGCCCTCCACGGAGACGCCAATCCCGGCAATTGTGTGGGCATTCTGTATTTTACCGACGGAGTGGCAGGCAAGGTAGTAAAAAAGGCCCCTTTGTCTCCGCATCAGGACAGGAGCACTCTCGAAAGGTATTTGAAAGGAAGCTATCCGAAAGATTTCTTTGCGTATTTCAGGAAGACTCCCTGAGCCGCGCTGATTTCCTGTGAAAATGAGTCTGGAGGGAAACTTCTTGAAACCCCGCGAAACGCGGGGTCCGGACCTTCAAGAACTTCCTATATGGCGACACAACGAGTCGTCATTACCGAAGATTCGAGCGTAACAAACAATCGAAGGCATTTTCACAGATAGTTTTGGCCTCCCGCGGTCATGACGGATGCCGATAAGCGCCGGATTCGGTCAATCTCCGAGCTGATCCTGAATCCAGCGCCTCAATTGAGCGAGTTCGAGGTCCCAGTCCGAAGAGAGCCGCAGCTTGAGGAACTTGGAAAACAGGGCATCCACCAGATCCATACCTTCTTCCACGAGGTAGACTTTCTCCAAAAACGCTCCTTCAGGATCTTCATCTTCAGGGGACTCGCTGGAAGGCAGAATCGGCGGGGTTTTGAATCCGCCAAAAGAAAACCAAGTTCCTTTGATTGTCATGGTGAAGTCGTTCTCGCCTGTTCTCAGCGAAACGCGCGCTTCCTCTATCTTCTTGCCTTCCCTCAGAGCGGCTAATCCCTCGCGAAGCTCCGATTGCTCGCCTTTCAATGTGACGGTTTGAGGCGTCTCAGTATCCAACAAATCAAGGGTCATCCTATCGAGGAAGAACACCTCCACGGCTTTCCCATCCTGGGTTTCTATGCTTCCGCCGGTCTGGTCGGCTTTGAACCACAGCCAGGTCAAGAATTCCCGACCCAGAAAAGCTTTCTCTCTAAGTATGTCCAAGAAGTCCATAATGGTTCCTCTTATAATCGTCACCCAAGATCCGATCAAGCGCCAGAGGAGCGCACGTGGCATCCGGGTTTTTTCAGGTCGATATGCGATCCGCCGGGTGGATCATGGTCCCACCGCAAGAGGATATCACGGAATCATCGAACATGGTTTGAGCTGCTCCAGAGCTTCTTTTTCCGCATTAGTGTTCAGCAGTTCGGCTCCGCGCACGTAGGCGAGCAAGGGAAGCAATGAAAGGCCGAAACATTTCTTGAAATGTCCCTCCATTCGTTCCCGGGCTTTAACGGAATGAGAGCCGAAATAAACAAGAGATTTGGTTGTGTCCCAGATGAGGTCGAAGGTCTGAATCGACGGAAATACTTTCTGTTTCAGGGACTCCTTCAGACGCTCCTTCAGCTCGCGGCGTTGTCCTGACGAAAGCCTTCTGGTTCCCATTTGATCCATAAGCTTTCGGCTTTCTTTCTTGAACTCCATTTCTAGCACTCGGGACGGCACTCGGACGGTGTCCACGCGCAGGCTTAGAGCCACATAGTTCCCACGCACGTACGAAGATCCCTTGAATTCGACATCCGTAAAATCTTCCAGGGACGTCCAGCCTATTCCCGTCTCGTCACCGGGGGCCTCTACCGGCTTGAATGCGCCGCTTCGGACCCCTGACTCAACGCCATCCCAAAAGGATCCCTCGATCTCCCCTTTTGTGCGATATCTCATTATTGAAGCTGACCGTGACATCAGGCCCATTATTATTTCTCCACTTAGATGTGCTTGCGGCGAGAAAGAATAATAAAAAAAAGGACAAGGGGCAAGCCAAACGAAGACGATCGGTATCCATTCGGTTACGTGGGGAAGATTGCTTCGCTTCGCTCGCAATGACAGGCCAACGTGTCTTTGCCAGGAGTGAAACGACAAAGCAATCTCAGCTTGGCCGCTCATAAGTGAATAGTTACGACGATCGATAGCCGTTCATTGGAGAGCGCCCGTCAGCGGACTTTGAGATGAACCAGAAATTCTCTGTTGCCTTTGGGTCCCGTAATGGGACTCTCTCTTTCCCCTAGCGCCAAAAATCCGTGCTCTTCCGCAAAGGCCTTTATACCATCAACCGCTGATCTGATCTTATTCGGGTCTCGCACCACCCCTTTCTGAACATCGGCTCTGCCTACCTCGAACTGGGGTTTGACAAGAGCGACCACCCAGCCGGAGGACGCGACGAACTCCTTCAGCTTCGGCAGGATCAGTCTGAGGGAAATAAAGGACAGGTCGGCGACAGCGGCGTCTATTGCGTAAGGAACATCCGACGGATTCAGGTATCTGAAGTTGGTTCGTTCAATCAGCACAACTCGAGGGTCATTTCTCAGACTCCAGTGGAACTGCCCATAACCCACATCCACCGCTATCACCCTTGTAGCCCCACGCAGGAGCAGGCAGTGAGTGAAGCCCCCGGTAGAAGCGCCGGCATCCAAAATCGTCAAACCCGTAGGATCGATGCCAAAGGAGTCGAGGCCTGCCGCAAGCTTTAATCCTCCTCGGCTCACGTAAGGCATGGGCTCGCGAACGTCCAAGGGGGAGTCTATTGGGATCTCTCTGCCGGGTTTATCAATCACAACTCCATCTATAGCCACTTTCCCCGACATAATCAGAGCCCTGGCCTTCTCACGTGATTCGACCAAGCCTCTCATCACTAGGATTGCGTCTATTCGTTCCTTCTTGGATTTGGCTCCCATATCGGATTATAAAATTCGGGATAATGAGGGATACAAACTGTTCGGGCACTCGATCCCTATCTTCGTAGGCAATTCTGGTTGATCTCTCTACCCAAACTGAGGCGAGCCGGGCATGATGGTAAAATCGATTACGTCTACAATGCTAAACCCGTAATACAAATAGACATAGCCGGTCCCGATGAAGTCTTCAGGGCGATGCAAAGAAAGCTGATAAGTGTAATTGCCCTTGCGGTCCGGCAATTGTACAGTTTCTTCGTATTGCCTGGAGTCCGGTAATTTCACCATGAATTTGAGCGGCGTTTCCGGTCTGGAAGAAGTATATGAAAATTTGATCATCAGAGTGAGCCGCTCGCCGTACATCCCGGCGTTAAATGTGCGCCCGCTCCCCTGAAACTGCCACTGATTATCTTTGTAAACCGCCGGACCGAACTGGAGGTCATAAATGGACACCCGGCCGGGCATTTCCCATGAGAATTCTCCCGTGTCCTTCTTGGACTTGGCGTCCTCCACTCCATAAGCGCCGAATCCCGATAGACAGCACAGGCAACAGATAACGCATATTGAAAAGAGTAATTTCTTTATTCTACGGTTGGTCATCCCCACCACCTGGGCTTTATCGGCTTTGGGGTCGCAGGTGTGGGCGCTCCGTAGGCTTGGCCCCCATATGGGCTTGGTTGCTCCTGCACTGTAGGGATGTCGCCAATCTGTGAGTCCATATCCACGTCTACGCCTCCCATCGGAGTCATTCCCGGCGGCCGTTGCTGAGGAACAGGCTCCGTTTTCTTGAACAACTCATAACTAGAGGCGCCCCCAGTTTTCTGAGTGGGCTGCGATTGCTGCGCTGTCTTTGTTTTCGCTCTCCGGCCCAAGAGCCAGAAAAACACGATTATGGCTAGAGGTAAAAGGCTTCTGATCAGGTTCCAGAGCTGGTCGGATTCCGATCCGACGGCTCGCCCAGCAGCCGGGGTGAGAAAAAAACCGGAAATAGTCTCTATTAGATTATCCATTCTTGACACCCCCGAATTTGGCGTCGACCAATGTTGGGCCAAAAGACAATGGGAGCTCCCCAATCTCCGGCCGATTCAAAGCGACAACAGCCTGGCCTCTTGAGCGCCATTCCTCTTTTGATAATCGCACAAAAAAAAGTTCCCTGCAATCGTGATGTCAGGAGAATGACCGTTCGATCCCGTAGCCCGGCCTATTCGGGCCAACAGGCTTTTGGACCGGCGTCATCCAAATATGAGGCCGGCAAGCCCACCGTTAAACTTAATGGTTTACCAAGGCCGACTTATTGTGTTTACCATAATCATGATTTCCTGTATATTCAATGGGTTTTAATTTCCGAATTTGTATTGAAATTCCCTGCCCGCATGAGTTAAACTTTAAGGCTCGTGTGTCCCGCCCTTAGTATGCTACCAGGAGGTTCCAAATTATGGCCGCTCGAATTCATAATTTCAATGCAGGCCCGGCGGCTTTGCCGATAGAAGTGTTGGAAGAAGCGCAAGAGGAGTTTTTGGATTTCAAAGGCTCCGGAATGTCCATAAGCGAAATCAGCCACAGATCCGCATTGTTCGAGGGGGTGCTCAACGACACGATCGCCCGCTTGAAACGACTGCTGAATTTGGGCGACGAATATAAAGTCCTTTTCCTTCAGGGTGGAGCCAGCTCTCAATTCTTCATGGTTCCCATGAATCTGCTCCCCGACGGAGCTTCCGCTGATTACATAAATACCGGGACCTGGTCAAAAAAGGCCATTAAGGAAGTAGAAATCCTAAAAAAGTCATACAAAGTGATCGCGTCCAGCGAGGACAAGAATTTCAGCTATATCCCGAAGAAGTATTCAGTGAATTCCGACGCCGCGTATCTCCACATCACCTCTAATAACACGATTGAAGGCACTCAGTACTTTGATTTTCCAAAGACAGGGGGAGCCCCGTTGATAGCGGATATGTCCTCGGACATTTTGTGCCGGCCTTTCGATGTGGCGCCGTTCGGGTTGATCTACGCCGGCGCTCAGAAGAATCTCGGCCCCGCCGGAGTTACGTTGGCGATAATCAGAGACGATATGCTGGCGAGATGCCCCAAAGATATCCCTACCATGCTCCGTTACACGACGCACGCGGAAAAGAATTCGCTCTACAATACGCCGCCGAGCGCCTCCATACATATGGTCGGCCTGGTTCTTAAATGGATTGAAGAAACCGTAGGCGGACTCGCCGCCATGGAGAAGAGGAACAGGGAAAAGGCCGAGCTTCTTTACACTTATATGGACGGCACGGATTTCTACAAGGGCACGGCCGATCCCGGCAGCAGGTCCATCATGAATGTGACCTTCCGCCTACCGAGCGAGGATCTGGAAAAGAAGTTCGTCGCTGAGGCGACCAAGCAATCTTTGGGCGGGCTCAAAGGCCACAGGTCCGTTGGCGGCTGCAGGGCCTCCATTTACAATGCCGTGGGCCTTAACGCCGTGAAGGACCTTATAAGTTTCATGAAGAGCTTTTCAGCGAAGAACGGCTGATCTATCAACCTCGGCCCCACATAGCGAAGGACAGGATGGGACTGAAACACAAGATATTAATCTGCGGCGCCGTGCATCAGAACGGCATTGACCTCCTGGCGGGAAAGACAGGCTTTCAGGTCGATGTAAAGCCTGATATCCGCCCTGAGGAACTGTCAGAAATATTGTGTGATTACCATGCCTTAATAGTCCATAGCAATACAGGCGTTACCACTGACGCCATCCGAAAGGCCGAAAACCTTAAAGTCATCGCGCGCGCGGGCGCAGGCCTTGACAATGTGGACGTCGCAGAAGCGACTCGACGGGGGGTGGTCGTTATGAACACCCCCGGCGTCAATGCGGTTGCGACGGCGGAGCACACGATCAGCATGATAGCGGCGGTTCATCGCCATATTCCTCAGGCGGCAATCTCCATGAAGAAAGGCCTCTGGGAGAAGAAGAAATTCCAGGGCAGAGAAATGGCGGGTAGGACCCTTGGAATCATCGGCTTGGGGAAGATAGGCAGTATGGTGGCCAAACGCGCATCCAGCGGCTTTAAGATGAACGTTTTCGGGTACGATCCAGCGGTTACGGCCCGGGCCGCGGCCCAAATGGGAGTGAATCTCGTCTCCTTCGATGAATTGCTGGCCTCTTCCGACATATTGACGGTCCACGTGCCCCTGAACAAAACGACACGGGGGCTGATCGGCGCCACTGAATTGAACAAGACGAAAAAGGGCGTGATCATAATTAATTGCGCTCGAAGTGGAATTGTGGACGAAAAAGCCCTTCTGGAAGCCTTAAACAGCGGGAGAGTAAGCGCGGCGGCGTTGGACGTAACCGAGGGTTCCTTGACCGCGGATGACCCGCTGGTAATGCATCCTAGTGTAATAGTGACTCCTCACCTGGGATCGTCAACCCAGGAAGCGCAAATAGGTGTCGCTGTAGCGGTTATTAAACAAATAACGGATTTTCTGGAAAAAGGGATCATTAGAAACGCCGTAAATGTTCCGACTATAGATGACGGTATCAGGCCCAAAATCTCCCGCTATCTGGATTTGTCCCGCAGACTGGGGCATTTTCTCGGCCAACTGTCCCAAACCGCGATCACGGAGATGGAACTGGAATATAGCGGGGAAGTCATTACCGACTTGCGGCCCGTGGCAAATGCCGCGCTTGTGGGTCTGTTGTCGGCTTTCGAGGGGAGCCATGTGAACTTTGTGAACGCGGCCGCCATCGCTGAAGACCGCGGAATCCAAGTGTCCGAAACGACTCTCAAAGAAGTTACCACGCATGGACCGTCACTGGAGGTGCGTACCAAGTTGCAGGACGGCGCCATCCTAAGTGTGCAAGGGGCCTTTATCCGCAGGATAGGCTATGAGCCTCGAATCATCGGGATAGGAAAGTTTGTTACCGAAGCGGTCCCGGCGGGTCCTATGCTGATTGTCACGAATAAGGATATGCCCGGAATGATAGCCGGAATGTCGTCAGCGCTGGCTCAGAGCGAAATTAATATCGCTCAAATGAACTTGTCGCGTGACTGTGTCGGAGGAAGCGCAATGTCGATAATTAATCTTGATTCTCCGGCTGATGAGCGCACCCTGAATAAAATTAGAGCCATTACGGGAATCCTCAGTGTCTCGCAAGTTATCCTGGATTCATGACTCCGGTTTAAACGGTCCTGATTTCATATCAAGCTGCTCAGTCAGCTTAACCAAGAATCAGAAAGGCATTAAGTTTGAGCACTCTTGTCATAGTGGGAACCCAATGGGGTGACGAAGGCAAAGGAAAAATAGTCGATCTGCTCACGGGACGGGCTGATGTGGTTGTCCGCTTTCAAGGCGGAAACAACGCCGGCCACACCTTGAAAGTGAGTGGAGAGGAAATTATCGTTCATCTCATCCCGTCCGGGATATTGTATCCAGATACCCTGAACATTATTGCAAATGGTTTGGTGGTGGATCCTGCCGTGCTCCTGCAGGAGAAGAACGCCTTGAGGCAAAGAGGGCACTTCCTCAAAGATCAACAGCTAATCGTTTCCGATCGAGCCCACGTAATAATGCCGTATCACAGAATTATCGACCATGGTCGAGAGCAGGTCCTGGGCAAAAGCAAGATCGGCACCACCGGCAGAGGAATCGGGCCGGCGTACGAGGACAAAGCCTCCCGGATGGGAATTCGCGTCGGCGACCTTTTGCGGCCCGATCTGTTCAAAGAGCGTGTACCAGCCGCGGTGGAGGAGAAGAATTGCCTGATTGAACACAGGTTCAATTTACCAAAGGTAGATCCTGAGCAAATAATCGACGAGTATCTGGAATACGGGAGGCAATTAGCTCCCCACATCGCCGACGCCACCCATATTCTTAACAACAGAATCTCCGAAGGATCCAGAGTGCTCTTTGAGGGCGCTCAGGGCACACTACTGGATATAGACCACGGAACTTATCCGTACGTCACATCTTCCAACGTCGTGGCCGGCAATGTGTGCTGCGGCTCCGGAGTCAGCCCCAGGCGCATAGGGGGAGTATGGGGAGTCGTAAAGGCCTATTCGACAAGAGTGGGCGCAGGGGGATTCCCTACCGAGCTGGACAACGAATTAGGAGAGACAATCCGGTCCATAGGCGGCGAGTACGGCGCAACCACCGGCCGCCCGAGGCGGTGTGGATGGCTGGATATAGTGGTTGTGAACCACAGCGTGAGGTTGAACGGCCTAACCGGCATCGCTTTGACAAAAATGGATGTGCTTACAGGGACATCGCCTATTCGGATTTGCACGGGTTATGAGCTTGACGGCCAAGTTATAGATCGAGTCCCGGGAAATGTTCAAGACCTTGAAAGGGTTACTCCCAAATATCGTGAGCTCAAAGGATGGGATGAGGACCTGTCTTTGTGTCGGTCCTTCGATGACCTGCCTAAGAACGCTCGCGACTATGTCGAGACCATCGAACACCTTACCGGCGTTCCCGTGAGCATTGTCTCGGTTGGTCCGTCAAGAGAGCAAAGCATCCTCCGTAAGGCCCCGTTTTAGTCGGAATCATTCCTATCAAAATATCTCCAGAGAGAAACTTCTTGAAAGAAGTTTCTCTCCAAAAACTCTTAATACCTAGACCCGTGAGAAATGCTCGCTCTGAGGCGACCGGTCTATGCTCGAACTATTCTGCGCGGGCTTTC
The DNA here is from genome assembly GCA_963747865.1 of uncultured delta proteobacterium. GTDB lineage: Bacteria > Desulfobacterota > Desulfomonilia > Desulfomonilales > Desulfomonilaceae > JBBSBY01. The sequence goes on from CAVVHK010000028.1 coordinate 93,904, forward strand.
TCATAAAGTTGATGAGCTTCAGGGCGTGATCGACTCCATATTTCCAGATCACCAGTAGCAATGTAATAGCCATAATCGCCCCAATTAACCCTAGAATCAGGAGTATGTATCCTATCCATTTGGCTCCCATACTGTCGGAAGACAGTGGCACGGCCAAGAAAAGAAAGATGAAGAAAGACTTTGGAATCGGAGCTATGCTCTTCAAGAATTCTTGAATACATTCCAAAAGCTTTATGGTTATCCTGTATCCGAACCAACTCAGAGAAATCAGCGACAGAATGAAAACCACGATACGCGCGGCAATTATGGTAGAGGAAGAGACCTCCAGTCCGGAAAAAAGAAAATTCAGTTGAAAGAAATCCTGCATATACTGAATGACCTGCCATGGAAACTGCATTTGCGCCTCCAATAGACGATTGGTTATCGTATCCTGTGCCCTTCGGGCATTTTACATAGCGCTCGGAAGCTTACCGCTGCCAAGCGAACAGCGGCGCCTCAGTGAAGACATCAGGGATGTTCCCATTCAGCAATTAATCATAATTATTCAAATTAGGCAACGATAAATGATAAGGCACTAGATTTAAAAACGATTATAATAGCTGGAAATGAAAGGTTAATACAACATGACTGATTCAGACGTTCGAGGCCGGAATGGCAGGAGGCTTGAATGTTACCCCAATTGTTAGAGTTTTTTGAAGGGGGGTCCGGGAGCTAGGCGCTAACATAACGTTCTAAAGTTCGTGATTGCGCATAGTTTCACCCTCCCTCGATCCCCATAGGCGCTAGCTTCTGACCTTGTCGGACGTGATTTCAAATAGTTAACAGCGGCGGAATTACGTCGCCCCGCGAAAGCGGGGGTCCAGAACGTATTGAAAACACTGGATTCCCGCTTGCGCGGGAATGACGGCCTTGGTCATAACGACTCCTTAAGTTAGCGCTTATAAGGGTCCGGGAAGGAACTTTCTTTGCAAGAAAGTTCCTTCCCGGACCCTGTTTACAGAAATCTACAGAATCTGTGTGACCTTGCCCGTAGCTTTACCCGTGACTTCCATCGATTCAGCGAAACGCTTTCTCAACAGATTTGACGCCTGGTCCACCGGACCGAAGTGAAGGCATTGCGTAAGGCATCCCGTAACACAAGCCGGTTTTAAGCCCTTGTCAATTCTGTCCATGCAGTAATCGCATTTCACGGCCTTGCCCGTTTCCGGGTTCCATTGGGGGACTCCCCACGGGCAGGCGGCTATGCAGCATTTACAGCCAATGCACAAGGATTTCTCGACGAATACGATGCCGTCCTTGGCCCGCTTCTGGATAGCGCCTGTTGGACAAACCTGTAGGCATACCGGATTTTCGCAATGGAAGCACGGCAAGAAGTGGAAATCCATTTTTACCGAATTGTTTCTTACTTTTGGACCGATTTCCATGAGTCGGCAAAGCCTGGGGCCCACGGGAAGGTTGTTCTTCATTTTGCAGTGGAGTTCGCAGCTATAGCATCCGATGCATCTTTCCGAATCATGGTATAGATAAAGGCGATCGCTTCCTGCTTGATCATTTTGCTCCGGCTGTGGAATCGCCGTCATTTTCTCCTCCATTGATGGTTGAGTCTAATAGTTCTTTGGCAAGTTTCACTGTATGCTCCGCATTTGAAGGGGCCGGGCGTTGCTATGCCAAAGCCCGATAAAATGCCGGCTCAGACCTTTGTAACAGCGATGAAACACTCCTGCATCGCGGCCCCTCCCCCGACATAGTCGGTGGCGAGATTTTGGAGCTGCGAGTCCGCAAGGCCTACGCCGAAGGCTAGTTTCTGCCCCTGAGCTTTTTTCCCAAAGGCGTGCGGAATGAAAGCCGCTTCAGGATGTATACCGTCCGTGGTGAACACCGTGGTAACTCCGGAACCGGTGTCGCTGGTTACTCTGATAGCGTCGCCGTCCTTCAAACCGAGTCTTGCCGCCACTCCTCTATTTATCCACAGGGGGTGGTCCGGCAAAACCTCTTTCACATACTTGTTATTGCTCATCGAACCTTGAGTATACAGGGGATTGCGGCCCACAATCAGCCGCAATTTGCCGTCCGGCACTTGAACGTGTTCGTAAGGCGGCAGGGAATCGAGTCCATTTTGTTCCATAATCGAGGATATTACTTCAATCTTCTTTGACGGCGTCTTGAACTTCAGGCCATCGGCGCGATCATAATATATTTTGTCCTTTGCCAGATTTACAACGCCCTTTTTTTGAAATTCCGATAGATCGATTCCGGTTTCCGATAGTTTCCAGCTATTGTAATCGTCGATGTCCTTGTAGAAGAATTTGTCCCCAAAGCCTAGCCGTTCCGCCAGCTCTTTGAAGATCCGCCAAGCCGGCCTGGTATCGAATTTGGGAGCCACAAGCTGTTTTCGCAAAGCCAAAATAGGCTTTAAGCCTTTGCGCTCCTGGATTGGGTCGCTTCTTTCCAGAAAGTGGCTCTCCGGCAGAATTACGTCGGAATACCAAGCGGTGTCACTCCAATTGACGTCTATATCGATAATGAGCTCAAGATTGTCCAGAGCTTTTGTCAGCCGGTTTGTATCCGGGAGGGAGTAGAGGGGATCAAATCTGTAAATCATCAGCGCTTTCACCGGATACGGTTTTTGGGTTTCCAGCGCTTCGGTTAGCATATGGGCAACTCCCTGTGATTTCTCGACTATCGGGAACTTCTTTCCCGGTCCCACACAGTCGAACCTGTCACCTTTGGGAGCCTCGATTGTGGATGGAAGCTCCTTTAAGCCCTTGCGGCCGGTATCCCCTAATCCCTTCTTGAAAAACAGACCGCCTTGAGCTTCAAAATTCCCCATTAAGGCGTTCAGAAATAAGATGGAACGGCGCATATAGAATTCATGCGCGTATCGAGCCGAAAACCATCCGATATGGAATATGACCTTGGGTCTCGCTTCGCCGAATTCCCTTGCCAGCTTCTTAATGGTTGCAGCCGACACGTCCGATTCCTTTTCCGCCCACTCGGCGGTGTAAGGCTCCACGTATTTTTCCAGGGCGTCAAAATCCTGGACCCACCGGTTTACGAATTTTTCGTCGTAAAGCCTGTTTTTGATTATCTCGCGCATAAGCCCCAGGTTGAACGCCAAGTCCGTGCCGGGCCTGATCTTTGCCCAATAGTGCGATCTCACAGCGGTCTTGGAAGCGCGAGGGTCAATCGTTACGATTTTGACTCCGTTGTCAGTAGCTGTCATGAGCTGATTGACTTCAGCCACGGTCAACGACTCGTAGACGTTCCGGCCGTAGAGGACAACGTATTCGGCGTTCTCAATGTCAAAACCTATTGCTTTCCGTCCAACTCCCAAAGTCGCTTGGCAGGCTGTATGTAAGGAGAGCGGGCAAACACTGTTATGGGTGAAATCGTTGGGAGTGCCGAGGCCCCGAGCAAAGGATTTAACGAATTCGTTATTCAAGCTGCCGCGCCATCCCACGAGAATGCTCTCCGGCCCGTATTTTTCTTTGATGCCTCGAAGTTTCTCGGCAATGTACAGAATAGGCCTCTTCCCAGGTTGCGTCTTCCCATTGACCGCTCCCTCTGGACCCAACTCGTATTTTCGGCCCGGTGGGCTTCTGGGGATCATTGAGGAGCCATTTCGCGGCGGCTCCCTTGGCGCAAAGTCTGGTACCGATTGAACCAACATTGGGATTGCCGAAAATGCTTTTTACCGAATTCTCGTCCAGGGTGACTTCTATCGGGCACCGTGCCGTGCACATTTCACATAAGCTGTACTTGGTCGTCTCCATATAAGGCTCCTTCGAGTAGGAAAGGATTCTTGTTCAATGTAATGTGGCCTCAACGCCCACGGTCCAAAAGCCACTATAAAGCATGAAAGTCATCTTGCGCGCTTATCACGCCTCAATGAACGCTACTGCTTATCCGCGCCGCCTCCAGAGGGCGGTTCTTGATAGGAAGCCTGAGGCGTCGTCAGGCAAGAGGCTTTCACCTGAGACACTTCACGGGGTCCTCAGCCATTCTCAGGCGGATGATCCGCCGTTGGACTTTGTCGTGAAATGGTCCTTGGGGCCTTTCATGCTACGGGCAATTCTTCCGTAATCGTCCAGTATGGATTTGATTCGCTTGAAGTATGGAATTTTGTATTTGACCTTCTTGAAAACCAAATACGCTGCTGCAAACATGGCTACAAACGGGCAGATGTAATTTACGGTCAGATTGGTAAAAAGGATCTCAAACTGAATTCCCGAAAATCTGTAACTCATCCAGATCACAGCGAACAGAGCCGGCCAGACAAAACCCGCGGACAGCGCTATTTGCAGAAAAAAGGATTTCCCGAAGGCGTCATTCGCCAATTTATTGGCCGCCTTGTACGCCTCTTTGTTCCCTGCCGCCAGAGCGTCCATGGAGAGATTCTGGTAGCGAATCACTTCGTCATTTATTTTTTCGATGTGTTCTCGATTTATCAAAAAAAGCGCCGAAATGGTGAGCTCGCCTACTACCACAGCGATAAACGCCAATAAAAACGTGCCTATAAAAAAATCCGGCAAACCGACTCCCGTCAGTCTGTACAAGCTGATTAAAACGGCGTCTATGGGGATCAGGTAAGGGTGCATTAGCGGCGATTCAATCTTGAAAAATGGCGGGCAGACGCTTTGCTGCCCGCGGTTCACTCTTCGTCTGCGCCAAACATTTCCCCTGGACCGATGAGGCCTGGACGCGCAATCGTCCGTCGGGTGGTTGGAGCGTTAGAAGACGGTCAAAATATCGGATCGCAGGAACTTCTCTTGTTTCATCCAGGATCGCTGTGTGCTCCAAGAGCGAAAGCAGAATTCCCGAGTGCGTTCCTGGCAATATCGCGCTTTCATTGTGGTCCTATTATCGCACAAAACCTATGTAGTTTCAAACGCGCGCAATCATAGTCCGGGAAGTCTCATAGCGAAGAAGCCCTTCAAAACGTATCCCAGACCCACGTAAATTGCTAAAACCACAAAGATCCTCTTCAACCAGATGTCCGGGATTTTCCTAGATGTAATAGGACCCAGGATGGAGCCTAAAAAAACACCGATCATCTCCACACCCACAAAAGAGAAGTCTATGGGAGTTCCTTGGATCATATACCCGCCTATGGACACGACCATGCTTATGACCACCGCAAGTGCGGAGGTTCCGGCCACGATGTACATAGGGAGGCCCGCTATTGAGGTCAAGAAAGGAACATACAGGAACCCGCCGCCGACTCCGATGAAAGAGGAAATGGCGGAAATCACGAACCCGCCGATTGCCGGCACAATGGGATTAAAGGAGAATTGAACTCCATAAAAGCTGAAATCCACTTTGCTCAAGCTGAAACCGAGGACTCTGACGCCTTGCGCGTGTTCGGAATTAACCACCGGTCCCTTGGACATGTGTTCGCGCTCGAAAGCTGCCGCAGCTTCCTTGGCCGCTTTCTTGCTTCTTTGGCCCCTGGGGGTCGTCTCATAGAAAAGAAACCCACCGATGATCAACACTGTTATACCGAAGTAACCGACATAGGCCTTCAGATCAACCTGGCCCGCAGTCAGATAGGGTATCAGGATGGCCCCCAAAGCAGCTCCAAGGCCTAGCGACAACGCCAACGGAAGAACCAGCCTGCCCATACGGTAATAGGTCACGGCCGATATCATCCCAGACAAACCTACCAGATATTGATTGCTGGTCCTGATGGAATCGGTCAGCATCTTACCCAACGCGGGGTTCGTCTTCTTGAACGTCGCGGCGTAATCTCCCAATCCAAAGACCGATATGTGGCCTACACCCGCCATTATTCCGCCAAACGCCCCTACTGACGAAAAAATCCAACCTACCCACACTCCCCAAAGCACTCCCCAAAGAAAAAATGGATGGGGAGCCCCGGAGATGCCCATAAACCCCGCTGGGGCGGATGGATTAATCATGCCGGTTTCCGTCCCTTGGGGGGTCTTCGCAATGGCTTCTTCAAGTTTGCCCGCTTGAGCCGGCGCCGTTGCAATTAACACGGCTGAGACTATTGTGACCATGAGAAGACCGATAGCCACCCAACTTTTCGTATTCATATGAACCTCCGCTAACTGATTGTTCGTCTCATATTCATAAAGGACGCCGCGAGGACTACGCCTCGCCGCCATCCAATAATGCGTTCACCTTTTTCTCTATCGCCTCTATATCCACGGGTTTGATCAAAAAGTCATCCAATAGGGCAGGATGAGAATCTTCGCGGAAAAAGTCCGTGATGGTCATCACTCTCACGGTGGTGTTGTGCGCCTTCAACTCTGCGGCCAGCCGAGCGCTGACTCTGAAGCTCGTAGTCAGTATCACCAGGTCCGGTTTCGAGGTTGCAGCCCGTACCAGAAGATCCGCGCTGTTCGCGCAAGCGGTCACATCATGACCGTTTCTTTCCAGGAGCCGCTTCAGCAACATCCGGGAATCATCTTCCTGATCCAGGACGAGAATCCTTGCCAAGTTACCTCACAATCGCTCTTACGGCCGCTTTCTACAGCCATTTCGAGTTCATATCAATTACCGGGAGGGCATGGAGTCCGAAATTGTCTCAAAATACGGGCGCCCCGTAATTCGTAGCACGATCTTTGCCTGAAACACGATACACTGCATGAGGATTATTTTGCCGATCCTCGTTATAATATCGCAAAACGTTTGTAGGGGCGGGGTTTATCCCTGCCCGTTATTCACAAACCAGTTAGACGGGCGGGGATAAACCCCGCCCCTACGATCACAGTGCCACGATTCGCGATAATTCGGGAGTTTTGAGACAGTTTCGTCCCACGGGCGCCGAACCATAGCTTCAGCGCCATGCCGGTCGTTAATCCCGTTCATCATCAGCCTGAATTCGCTTTACTACTAGGCAAGGACCGTGCCATCCCAGCGCCTCCAGAGGAGCCTAGATAATCGGCTGGTTACACTGGTCTTTGATGAGAAGCTACTTCTGAAATGGGATTACGATCCTATAGGCGCGCGCAATTGATTTGATGCGAAAACAGTGGCGTGCGGCTATGTAGCCGCTAGCAGGAGATTTTTTGGTGGAAACAGAAACTTGCAGTGCAAAAAAATTATTGCGGTTACGCGGGCTCGTCCTGGGCGAAGTCCTTGGATTTAATTCCATAACGACGCATTATTTGCTGAAGGGCTTGGCGTTCCATACCACACTCTTTAGCCGCCCTGGTGACGTTGCTGCTGTTGCGGGTAAGCAAGCTCCCGAGATACTCCAGGTGGAACCTCTCCAATACGGCCGCTTTGGCCTCCTTATACTGAAGGCGCTCAATATCCTCGGCAACCAAACACTCAGAAGAGGATTCCTTGTCCCACTCGATGTCTTCGGGTTGAATTTCTTCGGATGGCGACAGGAGGACTGCCCTACTGACCGTATTTTGTAGTTCACGGACGTTTCCACGCCAAGGGTGATTCATGAATTTGCGCATGAGTTCGGGCGAAATGGTCTTGGTCTTCCTCCCGTATTCCGTACAAAAACTTATTGAGATAATGGCTGACCAAGAGAGGAATATCGTCCCTCCTTTCACGGAGAGGGGGCATATGCAAGGACAGGACGTTCAGTCTGTAGAACAAATCCTCCCTGAATACATTTTCCTTTATTCGCAAGGCAAGATCCTGATTTGTGGAGGCGATTATCCGAACATCAACTTTTATGTTTTTCGTTTCTCCGAGGGGCCTGATTTCCTTTTCCTGAAGCACTCTTAGCAACTTCGTCTGCAAAGTGAGCGAGATGTCCCCGATTTCATCCAGGTAAATGGTGCCTCCCTGGGCCTCCCAGAATAGTCCCTTTTTATCCTGACCGGCGTGGGTAAAGGCTCCTTTCTTGTAACCAAACAACTCGCTTTCAAGGATGTTCTCCGGGAGATTCGGGCAATTCACGGCCAAATAAGGCCTGTTCCTTCTGTCGCTCATATTGTGAATGGCCCTGGCGGCGACATCCTTTCCCGTGCCGGATTCCCCCGTGATAAGCACGGTTACATCGGTTTTGCTGATGAGCCTGATCGTCTCGAAGATTTTGGTCATCTTCAGGCTCGCTCCGACCATTTCCTGAAATAAGTCGTGTTCGCGAACCTTCTGCTGCAATAGGGTGTTCTCCTTTACCAAGCGGCTACGTTCGAGAGCCTTTTCCAGGAGATGCAGCAGTTTATCATGCTCAAATGGTTTGGTTATGAAATCATATGCTCCTTTTTTTATTGACTCCACAGCCAGATCAATGGACCCATAAGCCGTCATCATTATTACTGTAATATCCCGTTGACGATGCCGAATCCGGTCCAGAAATTCGATACCGCTCATCCCGGGCATCCGTATGTCGGCCAGTATCACATCGTAATCGGAGGCTTCCGAGAGAGCCAACGCATCGAGCGCCTTTGCCGCTGTGTCAATCTCGCAACCGAGGTCTGCCGCGAGGCTTCGCTTGAGCAGCTTAAGCATATCTTGTTCGTCATCCAGAATTAGGAGCCTTGCCTTTGCGCCGTTGTCCATGGCGGACCACCCTCAGCGAATTTGCAGATAAAGTAAGACTATAAGGATATTGGCCACAACGGGCGTCGACAGGCCAAGCAAGGCTGCCCTGACGAGCACCCCCTGATCCGGGAGTTCTTCTTTGACATCGGTTGATGGTGGGACAAGCAAAGTCATGTTGACAAAGATCGCAAACGGGACATGAATGCAAGTGGAAAGAGTCGCAAAAGCCAGAATGATCCGCCAGGGATGTCCAGGGCCTTCTGAAAGGAATCTTTCCAAGCCCATGAAGGCAATGAAGCCTGTGCATCCCATTATGAAGAACTCCAAAAGGGTAGACACGACGAGGGACCGGCTAGAGAAATCGAATGAGTCTTTCCAAACGGTTTTGAGAGTGAGTTTTACAGCCGCCGAAGCCAAGGCTCCGGCAGACGCGACACATATCAGAGCCACTAGCAAGGGCAAAAACATTAGTTCGATCATGTGGAATTGCCGCCTTTGGAATGATTCCATTTCGCCTTCAAACAAACCACGAAGATGGGGAAGGCGCAGCACTAACGCTGCCCCCCTGTAGGCGGAGGCGGGCCGGAGACCCGCCGTTTTACGTGTGTGAAAGCGCCTTGGAATAAATACAGTCCATCACATTCCCTGTTGCTACAAACTCTCTGGAAATATAGGACAAAAGGCTTGGATATGACAGATAAAAATGCACAGGCCGAGCATTCTATTGCTCGGCCTGTGCGCTATGTAGCCCCGGACTTTTGGAACGACCGACTAAAAGTCATCGTCCTCTTTATCGTCCGGCCATTCGACGAATGGTTTCTCGACTTCGACCATGGCGTTGACCATGAGTTCCACTAGCCCTGTGTACCAGATCCCTGTTTTTTCCCAGACTTCATACGTATCCAGGAGGTCCCTCGTCTGGCCTTTGCAGTTCGAACACGGGGAACAAATCATCTTCCTGATCGAAGGATCCAGCTCATCCTTGAAAGCCTCCAAGTATTGCTGCAGCTTCTTTCTGCCGGAAACAAGTCTGCGCCAGGACGGAAAATTTCCCGAGTCCATAATCGCAAACCCTGACCCGCCTCCGCAACAGTAATTGTGCACTCCGTGGGGGGTCATTTCCCGGAAGCGGCCCGGAGGAAAAATCGCGTTCAAGACGTCGCGTTGCGGCTTAACAATTCCCATAAGTCTTACGACGTTACAAGGGTCGTGGAGCGTCACGGGGAAATCGTTCTTTCTTGGATCGAATTTGATTTTGCCGCTCTTAACTATGTCCCAAAGCAACGTAAATGCGCTTTCTCTCGGGATCAACATTTCGGCCTGGGAGCAGCCGATCGGCGATGATCGTCAGCGCTTTGTGAGCGTGACCGCATTCACCGATGACGATTTTCTTTACACCAAGATCTCGAGCCACTTCCAGATGCTTCACGGCAACTCTGGAAAATTGGACGTCATCATACCAAAGTCCGTAGTTTACGGCGTCGTAGCCGACCAGATCCGTAGAAATGGTGTAATTGATGCCCGCTCTGTCGAAAAGAATTGCGAAGGCCATGGGATTTTCCGGCCATGCCATGAATTCTCCGGCGTTGTGGAGCAGCAGAATATCCGCGCCTTTCTTGTTAATGGGGATCTTGATCTTCAGGCCGGTTTTTTCCTCTATATCGTCTTCCAGATACTCGATGATGTCTTCGACCGCGGCTTTGACCATTCCTGTGCTGGAGCCGAACCTGAGGTGCTTTACGGAGCCTTTTTCATGGATCTCGGCGGGAGCGATGCCCATCTCCTGGCTGAAAATCTTCCTGAGTTCGTGGGTGACCAGGCCATTGTCCACGCCTATCGGGCAAACCTGGGTGCAGCGCCGGCATAGAGTGCATCTGTACGCCAACTCCGCCAATCTGGCCACTGTGTCCCAATTGAGATCAATATCATGGCCCCGGAAACCGGCCAGCAGCTTTCCGCCGGTACTGAAGGACTTTTTGGCGATTTTCCTCAATACGTCGGCGCGAAAGGTGGGACGATAGATGTCCTGGCCGCCGCTGGCCTCAAAAACCGGACACGCCTGGGCGCAGGTTTGACATTTGGCGCAATATTCCAGCGTTAGACTCAGGGGTTGCAGAAACGCCCAGTTGTTTTCTTTCGTGAGGAGCTTGCGGAAACCTTCGAGGAAAGCCGCTACCAGTCTCTCTTCTTCTTCGGGGGTCTCCGGTCTCGGGATATTGATGGCGCTGACGCCGTCAAGGGAATGTTCCCATCGGGCCTTTTGATCTTCTGTGAGTTGCGCAATCTCAGGCTCTTTATAGTTCTCGTACGGCGGAGGCAACGGCGGCAGATCTTCTACCTTAATCTCCACGAGCTGATCAGCTTTCCTGCTAATATCTTCGGGTTTCATCTTAATTCCTCCGATTATTTCTTGGCTTCGCCGGACCATGGATTGCTTGTGGCAACATCACCCCAGGTCTTGGTTCCGCCCTCGGCTCCCACATGCGGCGCGGACCAGGTTACCGGGTACCCGAGATACGTCTTGATCTTGGCATCCATGCTGGGATTATCAATATTCTGGGTGTCATCCCATTTGACCTTGTCCCACATGAAATACTTGGAGACCATGTGAGTCATGTGCGTGAAGGGAAAGTATGCCCAAAAGCCTATGAAGAGGAGCAGGTTGAGCACATGCATCCCTGTCATTTTTTCCGGACTTGCCATGGCCTTGAACGAAAGCAGGCTGATCAAGTATTGGACCGATGTGTCAAACCCTGGGTCACGCAGCCATACCAGAAATCCGGTTACAAAGATCGCCGCAAGCCAGACCAAATTCATGAAATCGATACCTGCGGAATTCTCTTTGAGCACCGGATCTGTGAGGCGTCTGACGATAAGCCCCAAAGATCCGATTGCCCCGGAAATGAAGCCCGCCACACCTAGAACCATGGTCATGGCCTGGACCAGGCTTACCAAAGCGCCCTTAGGGGCAAAGCCCAGCAACTGCAGGACAGCGTTCAGAGCCAGAAGGGCGAGGCCGCCTATGCAAAGGTACAAGCCCAGGTGGAACGGAAACGACACGTACCACAGAGGCTTATTGTCGTGGTAAAGGCCTCGGATAAAAAGGATTTCCGGAACCATGAACGCAAGTTGAGCCCAATGATCCTTATGGCGCACCTTGGTCCAGTGGTCCACTTCTTCGTAGAAAGATCCGCCGTAATCCTTGCCTTCATGAGGCACAGGATAAATCTCCCAGCGAACATGCATGGGCATGGTTGCATATTTTAAGAGCTTCACCCCAAAGGCTACGACGAATACCATTCCGCTGACGTACGTCAATAACATGAGGAATTTCATCTCGCTGCTCCTTCCGAGATATTTTTGATGGGGAAATCATTGCGATGGGAAAGGCTATTTGATTGTTTTTATCATGTTCTCATATTTTTTTCTAGAACTTTTCAGCGAAGGATATGACAGGTTTTCTTTTTACTAACACAGGAATTTCTAATCCCGAGTACAACCGGCAAAGACAGTGAAACCTCACTGTCGAAGGGCCAATTAATCTTTAACGAAACCAGTCCATTTGTAGCATTTTGAAACACAGGAATATCGGGTCACAGATTATTGACGTAACAATATGAATTTACGGGCAGCCCAATGTTATAATGCATCCCGTAAACCCCCTCCAATTTGTACCGCTTATTCCCGCAGCTTATAATCGGGGGCATTACAGCTACCCGTAACGCTTCAGGCGCCATGAATCCAATTTATTGTACCATATTCCAGCAGACTTTCCATAGGCGCCTTCATTGATGTTTCATAAAACTCCTGAAGAATTGGTCTTCTTCAACAGAGAGCTCGCAGCGGGCGCCCTAACGCCTAAGATTAATCAGGGTTATCGAGTGAGGTCCAGCCGCGGCTCCGGAAACGGATTCAGAAGACACAACCGAAAGCGTTGGTATGCGCGGCAGCTCCACCCAAGGGAATTACCTTGTGTGGTCGCGTACTTATCCAGGATAAGTGACTGTATTGACCGGAGATCATGTTTCAATGAGATACAGGGGGCGTAGTGCGCTGCCTCAGACGATTACTACGCCCAATATCTGTTTATTGTATAGACGGCAAATGTTCGCCGGAAGGAAACAGCTTATGGAATGGTTGAGAAAACCTCTTGTTTCCAATAATCCTCATGACCGCGGGGCCGACACAGCGAATCATGAGACTGATTTTCTCTGAGTGGCGTCGAAGATGATGGGCTGCCGCGTGGCTAACCGAGGGGACTCTCTTTATCGCTGGAGAGACAGTGAAAGCGGGGTCGCGCCATTTCTCGGAGAACACTACCGCACGCTCAAATCCTCCCTCCTGCGAAAGCAGGGGGCCAGGGGCTTCGGCTTCGATGAAGAATTCAGATCGGCTGGATTCCTGCCTCCGCAGGAATGACGCCTGGAACTTCTCCTGTACCGTGAGTTGGAACGATTGACAGTAGAGCAATCTCACTGAAACTAAGAGCGCTGTAGAATCTTAATTCAGCTCCTGCGGAGCAGAAGCGAGAATCCATTTTACTATTGTCAAGCGCACCGGCGGTCGGTCCACTCTATACAAAAGGTGTGATATTTGGAAGGTTATCAACGGCCCTGCTGATGGCGATTCGACTAATCGGGCAATTTCAAACTAATATTTTGTCTTGGTTGTTTGTGGGATCTTTAGTCGCCAAGTCATCACAAGCGTCTTCTTGCTCATCAATCAATTCCCGAACGGCTTCGATAATTTGTTTACTTCCGAAAGGCTTGGCCAGTGTCTTGATCGCGCCGGCAAGCTCACCGATAGTCAAGCACGTTGACGCGTTTCGCGATGGACCTCCGCCGGAGATTGCGATTATTTTCGCCTCCGGGCAGTCACTCCTTATGTGCAGGATGGTCTCCACACCTTCCATGTCGGGCATGATCATGTCGGTGATGATAATCTCATGCCGTTCTTCTCTATATGATTCTATGCCCACCTTACCATTCGGAGCCACGGTGACCTTGTGACCCGCCGTTTCAAGTATTTTCTTGAGAACGCGGCGTATGTCCTCATCATCCTCTATAATCAGAATGTTTGCCATGGGACTTTCAACTCCTTGAAAGGCTGCTTCAAGGCGCCTAAAGGTTCAAAGGAAAAGCAGAGCGGGGTTGAACGGGATAATTGAGACGCTCAGTCGCTTCTCAGGACAAAGCGTCCACGTAGTCCCGCAAAAGGGGCCCAGCGCCACGGATTAACAAAAGCTTGTTTGGCCGCCCAAGGCAGTCTCCATTCGCAGCAGCGTAAGAAGCGCATTAGTCCGCCTGAAAATACTTCCGACAAGGGACCCTTTCCAATCCGGTCAAAGGCGGCGCCGCTCCTCCCTTCAATGACTTCTGCATTTTGACGGAACGAGTCGGCCATTTTGCGCACATAGCGCATCAACCGGCTGATGCTAAGTTCATCTTTCGTCGTGACATCTAAAGTTATGCCGGATCGCCTGCGTTAAGAACCGGAACCTGCGGAACGGTTCAGGCTTGCTTGGCTTCTTCGCATCGGCTTGGTTGGGCGAGCCGAGTCAGTTCCATCGGGAATCGACTAGTCAGGCGGCAAGGGCCGGATCATGGGCCGCCGGCTGGGAAATGAGGACCGGGATGCGCCCGGCGGAACGCTTATGAATAAACCTCCCGCCGATTCTCGCGATGATCAACCAAATATATCATTTTGGCCGCCGACTTCAGCTCTCGAACAAGCTCGGGCATTTTTTCCCTGTCGATTTGAAAGGCCCGGATGTAAACGAAGCGGCAACCTTCCGGAGCCCCTGCGTAAGTGCTTAGAATACTGACCAACCTTGCTCCGTAACTTCGTATGATGTCGGTTACCGATTTGATTGAGCCGGGAGAGTCGGGCAATATAAAGCCGAATTGCACACCCCGTTTTGTCAACCCTGTGAGGGAAATGAGGGCCTTGAAGAGATCATTCTTAGTAATTATGCCCTCTATATTCCCTTCAGCGTCCGTAACCGGCGCCCGGAAATCTTGTTGTTCATCAAGATTTCAGCAGCTTCTTCGATTGTGTGATCAACGGGAATGGTGATCGGGTAACGTGTCATAATCGCCCCGACTTCGAGCCGGGACAGATGGTAGAGAACTTGTTGGATGTCAAGAAGAGTGGCGTCTGAAGGAGAGGCCCGTTTCAAATCACGATCCGTAACGATCCCCACTAGCTTTCCGTCTTCCAGCACCGGCATCATGCTGATGCGGTTTTCCATGGAGACGTTTATGGCGTGTTGCATGGTGTCGTTCACATCCAGTGTGATCACCTTCTTGTGCATCCAATCTTTCACCAACATCTCAACCCTCCTTGAAGCTCATGGCCCTGATTGCGCGCCTCTTATTCTCCGTCAAGAAGAACCTCGCCGTCTTGGAAGATCGCGGCCGGCGGCTTCGAGAATTTTCTCCATGTGCTTCCGTCTCTTATTCTTAGCCTCTTCGACTTTTACAAGTAGCTCTTCGAGATCACATGGCTTTAATAGGTAGTCAAAAGCGCCGAGTTTCATACCCTGAATAGCTGATTCAAAGGTGGCGTGACCTGTAAGCATTATAACTTCGATCACCGGAAAATTCTTTTTTATTTCTTTTAACGTTTCTATGCCATTCATACCAGGCATTTTTACGTCCAGAATTATAACTTCGATTTCCGGATCCATGTTCAATTTCTTTATCGCTTCGGCTCCGGAGTAAGAGATGTGCACGTTCATGTTCCTCTTTGCGAGGCGCCGGCTCATCGCGGCTACAAATAATTCTTCGTCGTCGACAAGCAGAATCTTAGTCTGGATCATTAGGTCCCTCGAAATGGCTGATTAGCCGAATGCCCTACTTCGAACGCCGCGCGGCGCAGACGCTGCGCACAGGGGCGGTCGAGGGGGCGCTTTACACTGCAAGAGCGCTCCATAGTTTTCATGGCGTTGGACGGGCGCTAAGACTGTGGATTCATAGTCAAGCAACGGTCATGCCAGAGTGGAATTATCCTCAAAAACGGGGGTGCTCGAGTTAATACTGGACAATAAGCCTTCATAAGCGCGAAGTCAATCGGGGAGCTTGGCCTCTGATTGTCAGGATCTTTTACAGGGTGTAAAATAAGGCGGTTTTCCCACAAACGAATCGGCAGGCGGGCATATTGGCCAAGACATTTGACACACGGATACAGGCGGCTTTCTGGGCGATTGGCATCCTTTTAGGCTTGTCGCTGGTTTATGCGGACCGCTTCTTCATTAATACAGATGGACTTATCTATATTGAGATGGGAGAAGGTTTGCGGACGGGCGAACTCTCGAAGCTGGTGAATCTAGCCTGTAGCCCTTTGTATCCGGTGATCCTGGGTCTATTACAAATCATTCTGAAACCCGATCCTTTTCTTGAGCTGCCGTTACTCAAAATTGGCGGTATTGTCGGTCTGATATTGGCTATGGTGTCCTGTGAGGTATTGCTGTCCGCCCTGAGAAAGAATAAGCATCTCCCGCCGCAAAACGATACAGCGGCTCGCGCTGTAACTACGCTTATTTATGCGTTATGTCTAATTGCCATGCTCATATGGATCAAAGTTCGGCTGATGAATCCGGACATTTTCGTATTTGCTGTAGTCCTGTTTATTTCGAGCATACTGGTGTGGATTTGGGCAGACCCGGTTCCTTATTATAAATATGGCTTGCTGGGGCTGGCGATCGGCGTAGGGTATTTGACCAAGACTTATATCTTTGTAATGTCCCCGGTCTTCCTATTAGCAGCGGCCTTGGTCTCTAAAAAGTCTTGGAAGATCCTTCCCAGGCTGCTCGTGGCGGGATTTTCAATTCTCCTGGTAGCGGCTCCTCTGATTATTCCTCTGTCCCAAAGGGTCGGACGATTTTCATTCGGAGAAATCGGAAGCATGGCGTACACCTCGGAGGTGGCCGCCCAGGGAGCGCCGATACATGGGCCTGAAGTCCTATTCCAGCGGCCCGCGGTTTTGGCGTATCATTACAGCCTGCCTTGCACGGACGCCATGGGCTTTGACATCGCTTACTGGTCTTTAGGGCTTTCGGCAAAATTGGATTACAAGGACCAGATCAAGGCGGTTTACAAGAATGTCGGAGAGCTGCTTAGCCACACACTCCTTTTCATCTTATCACTGGGAACGTGGATCGCCGTGTTGTGGCGCTGTGGATGCGTGTCGTTCCCGCATCCAAGACAAAGATGGCTGCCTCTTACATTGATATTTGTCGGAGCATGCGGGACCGGATTGTTTGCCCTGGTTCATCTGGAAATGCGCTATGTGGCCCCGTTCGTGTTCATTTCTTTGCTGGGTTTTCTTCTCTATCCCGTTTACAAAGTGGATTCCAAGGGTTGGCCCAAGACGGCGCACATGGCCACTGTGGCTTTGGCCGCGGTGCTGCTCGGTTTTCTCATCTATGGGGCCATAGATCAAGCGGCCCGCGGCCTCACGTCGAGCGCGGGTAAACCTTCGTTTGCGGCGATGTACAATAATTTTGAAAAGATCGTAAACTTTTTGAAGGAAAAAGGGATAAATCCCGGCGAAAGAGTGGCTATTCTCGGATGCCGCGAAACCTATTGGGCTAGAATGGCTCGGGTTCAAATAATGGCCAGGGTCCCTGACGAGGCGGAATTTTTGGCGGTTTCGGCCTCGTCCAGGTTGTCAGCGATGAAGTCGCTGGAAAGAGTTCGAGTAAGGGCAGTGCTGGCTAAAGGGGCAATTTACAATCAATTCGTTTCTGAAGGATGGACGTTGGTCCCCGGAACTGAAGACTATTACCTTCTCTTCCCGTGATCAGGAGCCGGCGGGTTCGGCTCCAACGCATTTGCTCTTTTTCCTGACCACTATGTCAAATTCGTTACCGCATTGCCGACACTTGTATTTCTTCCCTACCTCAAGAACATCCTCCGCCTCAAGATCCGCCTCGGTCCCGCATATTTCGCATTTAGCGCTGTCCTCTTGTTCACGGGTCCTGAAGCCGACTGTTACGGTGTCTCGTTTCAAAGCTACCGGTTTGGTATCCATGAGCAGATCCAAAGTAATGGAAGCGTCGGTATCGATTTCCGCTCCGCATTGCTTGCAAAGCAATCGATTATAGACTCTTCCTATTTTAAGTTCGTTTGGAAATCCGCACATGGCGCATCTCACTTTGAATAAATAGTTCATTCGAGAGGCCTCCTTGGGCGAGGTTAAGCTCCCCTGCCAACCGCCCGGGACGAGTGAGTGGTTCCGGCGTTAACAGTGAAGTGGACGATTTTGCGCTGACACTGACAGCTACTGCCTATTCAGGGTTAGTTCTCGGGTTTGCTTTTCAGCCGGTATACCTCGGATTTGTCGTTTCGGAATCCTGTTTCAATATGGGTAGGTTCTAAACACTTACAGGAATCCCACTCTAAGTCAAGCATTGGAAGCGGGCCTCTCGCAAGGCGGTCCTAATGTCACTGGCTACGCCTAAATCTGAACAAGGACCAAGCCTACCGTTGCGGGGCTCAGTAAATCCCACGAGCAGCACAATTGTCGGTCTTAGGTGACGGCGCTGCGGTTTACAAATTGGCGGCCGCCGATAATTCCTATTTGGGTTGATTATAACCGGCCAGAAGGGCTGGGTCAAGCAGGTGAGCCACAAAAAAGGGTAATTTCTTGGATGGAAAAACGGAGGGTTTCGTCCACCCCATAGTGTGGCCTTGCAACCATTGGATCTCATGGAGCCGATGAAGTTGTATTTCTATCCGGCTATCGTTGCGCGGACGGCGCCGGCTCAATGCGCTTCCATGTTCCGTAGGGCAGCCTGAGGTCCGATAGACTCCGAACTGCGGGTTCATTCAAATAAAAGGAATCCGCAGAGTCCGGACCAACCAGCACCACGGGGCCTTTAAATGCTGCGGCAAAACGCTCTATTGTTGTGGTTCCGCCAAAGGCTGCGCCCACAGCTCTGTAGCCGATAACCAGGACGTCATAGTCCCCTTTTCTGAAACATTTCTTAAGTTCAAATTCGTCGTTCCCCTCGCAGAGACGAAAACCGACGTTCAGATAATCCCCCAAACGGTCATCGAACATTTCCCGCATCTCTTTGTCTTTGCGCGCTATCAAATCAGGAGTGACCTGCGCTGTCTCGGTTCGATTCGCGTCAACGAAGACGACATCCCTGCGGAGGGAATAGGGAGACTCCAAAAAATGAAATATATTTAGTTTTGCCTTATTTCTTCGCGCCAGCGATAGAGCGTAATCAAACGCCCAGTCGCCTTGACGACAGAAAATTGCGCACAAGCCAACGCCCTTAAAACCCACTGATGCTTTTCTCTTTCTGTACTCCGCAATGCTAATCACCCTTGAGGTCATTAGAATTTCCCTTTTCTCGCGCTAAAGGACTGTCCGACGTGAAATGCGTCGGCTTTTTCGGCAATTCTATAAATAAATTTGTTCATTGACTAGGGGTGGATTCAATTTTTGGTAAGCGGTCGGCGGGAAAGCGGCTGAGCCGGTTTCCTGGCGTCTCACGTAACTATTACGTTTGTGAGAGTCGCGAAGCGCATTCTCACAAACCATTCAGTTACACGAGGGAGATTGCTTCGCTTCGCTCGCAAAGACAAGCTCAAATGTCATTGCGAGGAGTGAAATCCCGCGTTCCGCGGGAAAGCAATCTTCAAATTGCCGCTCATGAGTGAAGGATTACGGCCCCACTCCCTATGCCTTTCTCCTGGCGTGGGGATGAGAGATTGGACTGGCCCTTGGTTTTACGAATCTCTCTGATGACCTCCGATCTTTGACTATCAGCCGATTCAGAATCGTGGCCTTTAAGAGGGCGGGTCCTCAAGCGGGCTCGGACTGTAAGGTGGTTGGAAAAGTCATGAGGGCCGCGCGCTACTCCGAACGGAAGCCGTCCGGGCCAACCAGAGTTACCGATTCGCCTCTGAGTCTTTACTGCGTGCATTGCTTGTTTCCGACGTCTGGGCCTGCCTAATGGCTTCGTGACTTGACGCCGGCGTCAAGTCACGAACACGTAACCGGGGAGGGCTTGTTGGAAGGAGACCCAACAAAGTTGGCGGAACGAGTTCGCGCTGATCTGGCGAGGGCATTTTCTAACCGTTCATCGGGATCAAACTTTTTTGCGCAAGAGATTTGCCTTCCAGTCACTTATTCGGGAAACTCCAACTATTGTCGCGATAGGCTAATGCGCCATCGTGCCGCATGTGAGCCATCGTCGGCACAGGGCGACGACGGATCCGCCCTAAGCGCGGTTACGATCATTTAACGAACCAATAGATTAGGAATTGTTGGGGTGGGGTCCTGAAAACCCCTTTCTGAAAAAAAGGGGTTTCCCGGTGAACTATTACGGCATTTTCAGGATTTTGGGTTTCGAGGTGTTGAAACGGCCCCTAACCAATGACTTTCTTTATCTCAGCCAGCAGAACATCTTTGTCCACGGGTTTCTCGATGTAAGCCTCAGGTGGCTTGATAGCCCTTTGCTGAATCCACTGTTTGAAGTCCATGCTGGGGACATCGTCCCGTCCGAAGCCTGTGACCATGATGACCGGAATACTCTTAATCTCATCGTCTTTGCGCAATTCCCGGTACATCTTGATGCCTGTCTTATTAGGCATCAGCAAGTCCAACGAAATTAGGTCCGGCTTTTCCGCCTTGGTCTTCTGCAGCCCGTCCTCACCATCTACGGCAGTGATAATTTCATAGCCGTTGTCTTCCAGCAACGTGGACAGGAAAGTGACCATATCCGGTTCGTCGTCAATGATCAGGATTTTTTTGCCCATTTGTTTCTCCTTTTGTTGCAATGATCCGTTTCTTACGGCTTAAGCGCTTTCTTGGAGCAGATCAGGCGCCGTGATTCCGTCTGCGTGCCGGACGACAAGCTCATTCCCCCGGACTTAAGCCGAGTAAATGCTCACCCTGCCCTCTTGGCGCATTTTGAATCGCATCACCAACCATCAGTCCATGACCAATAAGCCCATCGCGCAAAGGTTCCAGAACTGCCTGAACTTTAGGGTCGAGTTCGCGATCCTGTTGCAATAATTAGGCGTTTTCGAGGAGAGGTCCGGAGTCCCCCGTTTCGCAGGATTGCAGGAAGTTTCCCTCCAGCGCCGCTTTCATAAGGCAGGCCTCATAAGCGCCTTTTCCCAACGCTCTTAGCGTTTTGCAGCCGACTCCGCTTCCCCTACGAGAGGAAATTGAGGCCTTCAGGGATCGGGGCGCCTTGCGCGGCTAAAGGACCTTCAAGCATGAAGCGCACTTTAATATCAATTGTAATATGCTTCAACTATATCTTGCAAGTTCGGAATCAGCAAATCGGCGCCCCACAAGGAATTCGCCTTTTAAGCTGAGCCTTGGATGAACCGGATATAGGGAATCCTGAGCGCCAATCCGGATCGCTACCCCGGATGAAAAATCAAAAAATACATCCTGACATAAGGAGTATTCCCCTATACGCCGGCGCCCATTTGATTACGCGTGGGTAAGACATTAGTAAGCATTCACCGGGAGGGAACTCTTTTGCAACAACTCCCATGGCCTGCGGTGTCACAACAAAGGATGAAAATGCCTTCTATTGTTCGTTACGCCCTCATGTTCAGGTATCACTAGGCATTATGTCGCCACTTTGGAAGTTCTTGAAGGTCTGGGGGGGAAACTTCTTGAGAGAAGTTTCCCTCCGGCGGCTATTTTCATAGGAAGTGGTTCCCCGGCGCCTATTACCAATTTCTTCTATACACCGGCGCCGCCACATTACTGTTGATCAAAACGTGCTATTCTGCCTTAAATATCGGTCTAAGAAACTTGGACGCGCTATCCTGTTTTCAGTCAGCCGTCCTTGCGGAAAACGGCCTCCCCAATCGCCCGCCCGAAAGAGCGAGAATCCTCCGTTGTAGAGAGCTGGAATCAGCCCCGGAGCTAACACCATGGAATTAGCCTATCTCATCTTGGCCTTGCTTGCCGGGGCTTGCGGACCGGCCCAGGCCGGCATCAATTCTCAATTGCGGCTGTGGACGAAGGACCCGGTTTTCGCAGCGATGATTTCCTTTGCAATAGGGACCACAGCCCTGATCGCTTACCTCATGTTTCTGCGTGTTCCGTGCCCCGACTTCGCTAAAGCTCGGGAGTTGCCGTGGTGGATATGGACCGGGGGATTCCTGGGGGCTTTTCTAGTGGTTGTAAGCGTTATATTGGCCCCAAAATTGGGCGCGGCCACGATGATGGGCTTCATAATAGCCGGGCAACTCTTTGCGGGGATGCTCCTGGATCATTTTGGTGTGCTCGGCTACCACGTTCACGAAATAAACGCCTGGAGGCTGGTCGGGGCTATTTTTCTGATTGCCGGCGTTACCATCATCAAGATTTTCTGATCGTGGGTTAAAGAGTATGAAAGAGACGCTCTTTGACCGCGGGCGCCGATTTAACGACAAAACAACACCGGGGAGCGCCAGATCACGATCTTAGGATGGATTAAGGCTATTCCTGAAGGGGTCACCCTCTCCGTAAAGCCAAAAGGGTAAAAGACTTTCCGGAATAGTAGGGATTAGGCGAGAATTTGGGCGCATTAGCCTTGACAGGCCCGGCTTTGGACGCCAATTTGACCTCCCCTGGCTTGACTACGGTTACTCTCACCGGCGCGGTGCCGGGCCCAACCATACCCAACTCCTTGGCCGAAGCCAAAGACAAGTCTAGCACTCGATCCCCCACAAACGGCCCTCGGTCGTTTATTCTGACCGTAACCTCTTTATTGTTAGCCAGATTTGTGACGCGTACCACGGAATTTAACGGCAGGACGTTGTGGGCCGCGGTCATTGCGTTCATATCGTAGACTTCACCTGTGGCGGTCTTTTTTCCGTGAAAGCCCGGCCCGTACCAAGAGGCCGTCCCATCCTGGGAATAGCCTGGGCGAACTTCCTTCATGGGAAGATAGGTTTTTCCCATGACCGTGTAAGAACCGGGTGCGCCTTCCTTAACCAGGGGAGTTCGGGCGGCGCACCCAAGTAGCGCAGACACTATCAATAATATTGCTGCTAGGTTCGCTAATTTAGCCATAATTATGCCGGGAATAGTTCGCAACCTGTCTTAATTATGACTTATATCACATGCGAGACTGGAATGTCAAAGCATATAGAATAATTAAACGGCAGAGCCAACGCAGAGGATCATGCGCGGACCTGACGGGGCCCAGGTCCGCGCCAATCTGTAATCCCGGGTTGATTTGACACGGGCAGACTCAGTCTGATCAATGCGCCTGGATGTCTAAGTTTTCGGACCTGCTGCGTCGCCACTTTGGAAGTTCTTGAAGGGAGGTCCGGACTCCGCGTTTCGCGGGGTTTCAAGAACTTCCCCTCCGAGGATATTTTCATAGGAATTTTTTCGATTTCGCAGCCGCTTTTAATGCGGGTCGTCATAATCCATCGGCTCGTCAGGCTCGCAGGCATATCTATCCCGCACGCATTCAGCCAAAGGAAAGTCGATGGTGAACTCGGACCCCCCGTACCCGGCGCAATCCTGCGGGGCTGAGCAGTGCTCACAAGACTCCACATCTCCGCAGCCCCTCCCGTCCGATGCGAGATGAGGGCATCTCTTGCTGGTAAATGAAAGCTTGAATTGGTAGAGCTCCGAAAACATGCGTACGCGGAGCAAGTCAATACCCTTCCCGCCCGCATTGAAAGAGTAGGGCCGCCCGCTGGAATAATCGTCGGTTTCTTGAACCGGGTAGAAGCCTTCGAAAATTAGATCCTTGTCCTTGTCAGGGATGCCCACTCCTGTGTCTTTGACTATGAGAATATAGCGGTATCCTCTCACTCGGCCGGTGACGGTGACGGAGCCGTGATCCGGCGTGGCTTCCACAGCATTCCTTACAAGTCCTTCAACAATGGCGTGCAATGCGGGCTTCGGAATCAAGAGTTCCGCATCTTCGAGATCGAATTTCAGATTGACCTCACGACGCTGTTCATCCGTCTTGGATTTAACGTATTGATAGATTTCTTCCCCGAATTCCTTCATGCCTATCAGTTCCGGGGCGTCCCTCTTTGTGGGGAAGGTCTTTTCCAGCCATTTATGAATTATCTGAGACGCTCGCTTAATCTCGGGTGTCCATTCCGCCTGAACTTCCATCAGGTCAAGCGCTGCTCGTAGAAATCCGGTGATGTACCTGCGCTCCCAGGAATAGCCCGTCATAATAATGCTTTCCACCCGAGACTCCAGATTGTTAAGACTCTGGACGTGTCTATTCATCCTGCTCAGCGCGCGATCAAAATCCGAGATCCCCATCTCCCCGAGTTTTCGTTCCATTGTGGCCAAGGTGCCTCTGATGATTGCCAACGGCGTCCGGAGCTCGTGCGACAGGTGATTGAGGATTTTACTCTTCACCCGGTTCATGTCTTGCAGTTCGTGATACGACGAAATCAATTCCTCGAGGAAGCCCGCGTTTTCCACCGCCAATGCGACAACGCCGGCAAGGGACAAAAGGAGTTGGACGTCGTCGTTCGTGAACTGACCCTCGCGTCTGTTCATAACCACCAGACAGCCGATGGTTTTTTCCCGGGTGTGCAAGGGGACGATTATCTCATTGCGGATCTCGAATCCGGTTTCATCCACAAACGGTTTGAAGAACTGGGGATTACTAGTCGGGTCGTTGAGCAGGGCGGGCTCTCCGGTTTGGAACACCTGACCGCTGATACTGGTGTCCAGGGGAAGACGCAACTCCAAGGTCTTTGACGGGATAACCCCCTTCTGGTCCTGAACTTCTCGCCAGTATAGATCGCCTCTGGCTTCATCGTACAGGAGCACGCCGCCGGCTTCCGTGTCCAACGCTGCCCGCAACTCTCCCACCACTACGTAAAGGAGATGATCCAGATCCATAGTGGTGGCAAGGGCCATACTGGATCTATAAATCATCTCCAGATCGTCTTTGGACTTCTTGAGCTTTTTGTAGACTTGGGCATTGTCTATGGCCAATGCGATGCTACCGCCCATGGACATCAACAACTGTTCGTCCTGGTCGGTGAAATCCCCTCCAATCTTGTTCATCACCATCAGCACGCCGATGGTTTTGTCCTTTGCGTTAAGCGGAATTTGCAAGACCCTCTTGATCTCGAATCCGCTTTTACGCGTCATTTCAGGATAATATCTGGGATCCTTTGAAGTGTCGTTGACCCTGGCAGGCTTGTTGTGCCTGAACACCCACCCCGCGATGCTGTGCTCCAACGGCAATCGAAGGTCATCGGATTGTTGCGCCAGCATATGCCGAGCGTCTCTGATTTGCTTCCAGTACAGATCTCCGCGCGTCTCATCGTAGAGAAGCACTCCCGCTCCCTCAGTAAGGAGAGCCTTATTCACCTCGTCTATGATGATCCCCAGGAGCTCGTCCAAGTCCATAGTGGACGCCAGGGCTTCGGATATGTTCGACAGGATGGAGAGCTCAAATAGTTCGTGGCTGTCATGATCATCGGAGCGAGACAACAGGTCCGCAGCGAGCTTTTCCAGCTCCTTGACCCGCTTTTGCAATTGTCGGCAGGCTTCCTCCGACTCTCGCCGTCGCTCTTTTTCAATGGCTTCAGTGGCCGAATCATGAACCATAAATGTACCCTTTTAGGCTGGATTACAGCTTTAGCTTTCTAAGCGGTTTTATTCGGATAGTTACCCCCCCGATATGAAAATAAACTTCGTACCGACAACATCGGTCGCTGTCCGAAAAAATGCTGGAAGCTTAATTTGAATTGGATGCGTTGATTTGGCCTCTGCAAATGTCGCGAAAATTGTTCACTCCGGTGAAGAACTCCCGCATCATGATGACCCAAAGGTATTGCCCTCGGCGGGTCAGTTTGATTGTTCCATTTTGTTGAAACAGGGCGCCGATAATATAGAAAAGCGGCAGCTCTTTCCACAGAGTTTTCTTAAATCTCCGACTGAACTTGGCTTCAGCCTGTTCCAGATCCAGGGATGTGCCGAATAATTTCATCATAAAATCATAATGAATTTGTTCCTTGGTGGAGAAATTTCTCCTTGCGAATATAGGTAAATCGCCTCCGTCAAGGGCCTCCAAATAAGCCGGAATGGAAAAAGTATTTGCGAAACAGGCTCCGTTGACGTATCCGAAAGACCCACTGCCCACCCCTACATATTCATCATAATCTACTATGTATTCATCGATCATGCTTTTTTTTCGCGAAAAACACCACGCGGTTCCGCAGGAGTAGTCCTCATCCAATAAGTCCGCAATCGTATTATAGAAAAGCTTTTCCTGTCGATAGCTGATCGGCCCGAATCTCTTGGCAAGTTCCGCGCGGGTCATGTCCGAAACCATCAAAGGATAGAACGTGGCTTGATCGGCATTTAATTCTTTGATGATTTCCAGATCCCTCCTGAGCATATCGTGGGTTTGGGTGGGAAAATTGAAAATCATATCCACATTCAACGTGTCAAAGGTTCCCATGTGCGCGGCTAGCTTTTCCTTTATCTCGGACCCGCTCCCATATTTGTGGTACCGCTCCATTTGTTTCAACAGGCCGTCGTCAAAACTCTGCACGCCTACCGAAAGCCGATTCACCCCGGCCTCTTTCATTATCTTCATGACATCCGGCTTCAGGTGATTCGGGTTGGTTTCCAGGGAAATCTCTTTAATGGTGAAGGTATTCTTGACTTGCTCCAAGAGGGCGGCCATTTGCTCGGGCAACACTGTGGGCGTGCCTCCACCGACGTAAACAGCGGAAAAATCAAACCCGAGGTCGGCATACATTTGCACTTCCCGGCTCAGGCCCCGAAAATAGCTAGCGGCCAGGTCCTTTTCCAATGGGAACCTATTGAAAGAGCAGTAGGGGCAAAGTTCTTCGCAGAAGGGAATATGCACGTACAGCAAGTATTTTACGCCGTCCTGCGGGCTTGGAGGCCGAACATTCCGGAATTCATCGAACTGAAGGGTCTTCGAGTACTTATATTTCAAAAAGGACGTTAACACGGTTTCCACGAGCATTTCTATGGCTCTCCTGAACAGCTTCCATTGATGTGTGCAAAGATACTAAGTTCACACCGTTGCGTAAATACGGCGTCATATTTTAGGGTTACGGTCTACTATTGGGCCGGTAGGGGCCAGCGTCACGAAACTGTCTCAAAACTCCCGAATAGTCGGAAATCGTGGCACGGTGATCGTAGGGGCGGGGTTTATCCCCGCCCGAGTAATAGGTTTGTGAATAACGGGCGGGGATTAACCCCGCCCCTACAAACGTTTTCCGAGATTATAACGAGGACCGCAATAATAATCCTCAGGCAATGTATCATGTTTCAGATAGAGATCGTGCTACGAATAACGAGGCGCCAATAGTTTTGAGACAGTTTCTCACTGCCTGCCCAAGGACAATGACCGCCAGGGACGGCGGTCGCCACCAGGAAAAAGAGCCCACGGCGAGGGCGAACAAATACACTATTCACCGCATAGCACGATTTCGGGAAGGAGTCGTAATATCTTTGGAGTTTTTGGGGAGGGGTTCGGGGAGGCCTTTTTGCTAAAGGGGCCTCCCCGAGAACTCTTCCGAAAACTCTTGGATTTAACGACTGCCTTTATTCCACGTTCATTCCCTCACACAAGGCAAGCGCATTTTCACCTAGGACGTCGGTATTGTAACCGCCCTCCAGCACGGCGAAATACCGGCCTTCGCAGCTTGCCAGGGCCATGTCTCTGACGCTGCGGCCGATGGTATGGTAATCCTCCGTGGTCAGTGTCCCGCCCCAATCCTGCCTGTGCCTGTCAAAACCCGCGCTTATTGCGACAATATCGTAATCGTTTTTTGTTAAGGCCTTGTCCACATTGTGCAAGAATTCTTTTCTGTCATTGTCCTGTATGTTGGCTACTATGACATCACGCCTGTTTTTAAAATGGTTGTCGGTTCCATCGCCGAAATGGAGATCTATATCCAAAATCAGAGCTTGGGACACTTTTTTCCGGCGTATAAGCTTTTCAATCGAAATAGCCACGTTGTTGAAAAAGCAAAAGCCCCAATTGGCTTCCGGGCTTGCATGATGCCCGGGCGGCCTTACCGCGGCGAAAGTGGGTTGTCCCTCGCAAGCGAGTTTCCCGGCCAGGATTGCCCCGCCTGCGGCCACTGTGGCGGCGTCGAACGTATAGGGGTCCGCCTTTACGTCTCTGAGCACGGTCGGCGTATGGACCAGCAGGATCTCTTCATCGTGAGCCCTGGTGGGTCGAATCACCGGGAATCGCTTCCCAAGGACAGCCATAATGGCCCGCACTCGCTCGGGATTTTCACAGGACGCTGTTTCATAATCCGTCAGATACACGTCGTCATATATGACCTTGATGGGCTGGATTTCCATTTTACTCTCCTGTGAGTAAACCATTCGTTACGAACGGCAAATGCTGAGATTGCTTCGCTTCGCTCGCAATGACATTCATCCTTGTCTTTGCGAGCGAAGCGAAGCAATCTCCCCGTGTGTAACTGAATGGATACTCCAGTCAGATTGCCAACCATTTATCAAGGACCGTCGCAGGCCAAATCGCCCGCATCACGGCTGCGATGTGTTCCGCGCTCGACGCCACCTCGGGATCCAATTTAGGCAGCGTCATTACCGGAACCCCAGGCAAGAATTCCTGAACATCGGCCGGCGTATGTTTTTCCTCCGGACCGGTTTCGCTATGGCTTTGGGACAAAACTATACCGGCCAATGCAATGTTTCGCTTAGATAGAGCTTCGACACTCAACAAAGTATGGTTGACGGTGCCAAGTCTGGTTCTTGCCACAAGGAGAACCGGGTAGCCTAATTCTCCGGCCAGGTCTATCATCATTTCATTGGCGCTGATAGGGACCATCAATCCGCCCGCGCCTTCAGCCAAAATAAAGTCCGCTTTTTCAGCCATATTTCGGATATGCCTGACAAGTTGGGACACGCGGATCTCAGAACCGGCCGCCGCCGCTCTGTATGGGGACGCGGGCAAAGGAAACCGAAACGGCGCGCATTCTTCGAGGCTTATGGCGTCGCCGCTTGCCGCTCGCAGAAATGCGCCGTCTTCCGGGAAAAGCATTCCGGACCTTTCCCGGCAACCTGTTTCCACGGGTTTTATTCCCCAGGCGTTCAAACCCCTTGCACGAGCAAGACTGAGCAGCCCGGCGGACACTACGGTCTTCCCTACTCCGGTGTCCGTTCCTGATACGAAAATCGCGGCCTTGGCCATCTTGTCAAACTTCCGAGCAAATGCGGGCGATTGCTTGCCCAGTGGACCGCACCAGCAACCGGATCTCATCCTCGGTGATGGACAATGGCGGCATGAGAAACCACCACGTCACCGAGAGGTCTGAGAATTATCCCGGATTCCCGGATATATTGAGTCACCCGAGCGCCCATGCGCAATTCAGGCGGGTATGGAGATCTGAGCGTTCGGTCCTGAACCAGCTCGATTCCCACCATAAAACCGCATTGCCTGACATCGCCCACATGTTCAAGCGGCTCTATTTCCGTCCTCAATAGGTCGGCCAGAAGAGCTATTTTGGGTTGCATCCTTTCTAGGACGGCCTCTTTTTCGAATATGTCCAGGGAAGCGTTAGCCGCCGCGCAAGCAAGAGCGTTCCCAGTGTAACTATGCCCGTGAAAAAAAGTCTTGTATTCCGCGTTCTCGCCAAGGAAGGCTTCGTATATTTTATCGGTGACCAACGTCCCTGCGAGCGGTAAATATCCTCCGGACAAACCTTTGGCGACCGCCATGATATCAGGACAGACTTCCTCATGTTCACAGGCGAACATCTTGCCCGTCCGGCCGAATCCCGTGGCAACCTCATCGCACATCAGGAGTATGTCGTGTTTCCTACAGATCTCCTCCAAGCCCTTCAAGAATCCTTTCGGATGGATGATCATCCCGGCTGCCCCCTGAACAAGGGGCTCTACGACCAAGGCCGCTATTTCTCCATGTCTGTCTTCGCAGATCCCCCGGAAGTGATCGAGTGACCGGTCACGGCATTCCTCTGGGCTTAAGCCGGAATAACGATAGGGAAATGGACTTGGGACAGTCAGCGTGTGAAAAAGCAAGGGATAGAAGATACTGTGAAAAAGATCGATTCCACCAAGGCTGACGGAACCTATGGTGTCACCATGATAGGCGTTGGACAGCGTGACAAATAAGGCCTTGTTTTCTTGGCCGAGATTGCGCCAGTATTGAAAAGCTATCTTCAAAGCCACTTCCACGGCGGTAGAACCGGAATCCGAATAGAAGACCTTGCTCAAACCTGCCGGAGATATCTTAACCAATCTCTCAGCCAGCTCTATTGACTGCGTCCCTGCCAATCCCAGCAAAGTCGAATGCGCGACCATGTCCAATTGATTCTTGATGGCGTCGCTGACTTCCTTATTTCTATGCCCGTGAACATTCACCCACAGGGAAGAAACGCCATCCAGGTATTTTCTACCGTGAACGTCAATGAGATAGTTCCCTTCGGAGCGCTCGATAACCAAAGGCTCCGTATTAAGCCATTCTTCCATTTGAGTGAAAGGATGCCAAACATATTTCTTATCCAGAGCCGACCAGTCCTTCATGCTTATCTTACCTCCAATAATGGGCCCCGCGATGATTCATTTCGACGCCTGAGAAACAGCGCTCTCGGATCGGAAGACTTCTTCGTCTCCGTTTGCTTCGGACTGTGGCCGTCTGAAGATTTGGTAGTCGAAGCTGAATTCGCCGGTCAGGTAAGACAATAGCCCAAGTCCGAGACACATCAACACGCTGAACAGGTGATATACCGTGGCAAAGGATACGGCCGTCACCGCCTGGATTCCAAAGAGGGTCAACGCGTATCTTCCGGCGGCGTGGAAAGTCCCTATGTATCCGGGAGCCGGCGCCAGCGCAATACCGAAACATATGAATACCTGAATGGTTACCGCGGCCAGGAAAGGAGCATGAATTGAGAAAGCTTTGAGGAAGACGTAAGTCAAAAGAGAAAACAGCACCCACAGGCTTACGGAATAACAGAATATAATTACAGCCTGTTTGAAACTGGCCATAATTCCAAGTCCGTCCAACAATTTCTTGAAAATGCCATCCAGGAAATGAGCAATCTTAGACGGGAGAAAAGAAACGATCTTGGCAAACCACCGTTCCGCGACGCCTCTGTTTTTCAGCATCAAGAGCACAATCACGTATCCCAAGGCCAAAGCGCACAGCAGCGCGAGCCCCAGGGAAGAATACTCTTTGGGAACTTGCGGCGTCCTCCAAAGAACCACCCCTAGAAGCAGTAGTAGCCCTGACAGATCGAAAAATCTCTCCACCATGACTGCTCCGAACCCGCTTGAGAAGGAGACCCCGCATTGCTGCAGCAGGTAAGGCCTGACCAATTCACCGAGCCGGGCGGGCAATATTATGCTGGCGCCTGCCCAAACATTCATGAGATCCCAGGACTTCTTGACCGAAAGTTTGCAGAAAGGGCTTACTATCAGTCCGAACCTCAGTGAGCGAATAAACTGGACCATTACCATCAGGACAATGGCTGGTAATATGTAGATCGGTCTCATGGCGCGGAGTCCGCTGACAAACTCAGCCCAGGAAACATCCCGGAAGGCCAAATACAGAAAAACAAGCCCCACAAGCGTGCTGCCGAACACTAACAGAAAACGCTTAAAGTTACCGTTTCTTGGTCATTTGATTCATACTTCTCTACCCAATTCCGCAGTGAAATAACTTATCGTGGCTTCGAGCCCCTTTTCCAAAGGCAAGGTGGGACTCCAGCCCAAGAGATTTTGAGCCAGGGATATGTCCGGTCTACGCCTGATGGGATCATCTTTGGGGAGCGGTTTGTAAATGATCTCGGATTTGGTCGTGGGAATCATTTCCACAATTTTTCGCGCAAGGTCCAATATTGTGACCTCTTGAGGATTACCAAGGTTGACAGGGCCGGGTTCGTAGGATTCCATCAACCGAATCAGTCCGTCAACCATGTCGGAGACGTAGCAGAACGATCTCGTCTGGGTTCCGTCCCCGAAAACCGTAATATCTTCATCATTAAGGATTTGGCAAATAAAATTGCTCACTACCCGGCCATCGTTCTGCAGCATCCGCGGCCCATATGTATTAAAGATTCGAGCAATTCCCACATCCACATTATTATAGTGCTTATAGCCGATCATCAGTGTCTCGGCGGCGCGTTTTCCTTCGTCGTAGCAGGCCCTGGGCCCCACGGGATTCACATTTCCGTAATAGGTTTCCAGTTGCGGATGAACCAGGGGATCA
The DNA here is from genome assembly GCA_963747865.1 of uncultured delta proteobacterium. Taxonomy (GTDB): domain Bacteria; phylum Desulfobacterota; class Desulfomonilia; order Desulfomonilales; family Desulfomonilaceae; genus JBBSBY01. The sequence goes on from CAVVHK010000028.1 coordinate 125,594, forward strand.
CCGTAGACCTCCGAAGTGGAAGCCAAAAGTATGCGGGCCCGAGTTCGCTTGGCCAAACCCAGCATATTCAACGTGCCGAGCACCGAGGTCTTGAGCGTCTTAATCGGGTTGTTTTGATAATGAACCGGCGACGCGGGACAAGCCAGATGATAGATCTGATCGACTTCGAGCAGAATCGGAACGACTATATCGTGTCTAATCAGTTCGAATCTGGGGTTGTTGAGAAACTGCAGCAAGTTTTGCTTGCTGCCGGTAAAAAAATTGTCCACACATATCACCGAGTCGCCCCGACCCAACAAAGTCTCTATCAAATGACTGCCTATGAACCCCGCACCGCCCGTAACAAGAATGGTTTTCATGCCGGTAACCCCGAAACTCATTGGAATACTCCAGTATCCGATAGAGGCGGGGCCGATGTCAATGCTCAAACCAATCTGACAGCAAGCAATCGTTTAAGTGTGACGGATGTTAATAAGCCGCGCCGGTGAGAAGGTCCTTGCAAAGGGTCGAACAAAATTGCAATCTTCGCTGCTAACGAAGAGATCTGATTCACTTGGCTAATCCCCCGATCCCACGTTCCAAGAATTTGGACGCCGCCATGACCGAATAGGCGCCGCCGCGTAACCCTTTACCCATTAGCGGCAATTTGTAGATCGCTTCGTCGCGTAAGTGAATGGATACGCCGCTGGTTCCCCATCGCATTGATTCCTTTAGTAAAGCAAGATATTCTAAAGAGTCTTTAACGGCACGTCTGCGGGCGTCACGATTGAGGGCTGAGTCGTCAATTTCTCAGTCCACACAGTCAAGGGAAGGGCCTAATATCCTCTCTCCGGTGCAAAAGGATAGAGAGGAAAAGAGCTTTAAAGCTTGAAAGCGCCTTAGGCCAAGGATCTTGCCAATTGTCGCAGTATCGATTAACTACTCACCCAAGTGAATTGTCAAAACCGGTCACTCTTATGAAACCTGGAGGCGCCCATTAAATGTGGATAGTCCGACTCGCCTTACGCCGTCCTTATACAGTCGCCGTGCTGTCGCTGCTGATATTCGTGCTGGGAGCCCTCTCTTTGACCCGCATGACCGTGGACATTTTTCCGGCTATTGATATTCCGGTGGTCGTAGTCGTCTGGAACTATCCCGGCTTGTCCCCGGAAGACATGGAACGCCGCATAGTGCTCATCAGTGAAAGGGCCTACTCCACCACCGTTAACGGCATAGAGCGGATCGAATCCTCATCCATTCCCGGTATTGGGCTGCTGAAGGTATACTTTCATCCAGGCGCGGATATTGGAGCCGCTATAGCTCAAATTTCCGCGGTGTCCAACACCTTGTTGCGGATCGCTCCACCGGGCTTACAGGCGCCCAACATCATTCAGTTCAACGCCTCGAATGTTCCTGTCGCACAACTCACGGTTTCGAGCAGTCACAATGCCCGAGGAGAAAATATTCGATTACGGGCTAAACTTTATCCGGGTCAAACTTTTCACGATACCCGGCTTATCGACTCCGGCCCCATTCGGTGGCAAAAGTCGCCAAATTATGGTGGACGTCAACCCTACCGCTTTGGCTTCAAGGGGGCTGTCTCCTGCGGACATAGTCAATGCGCTCCAATCGTCGAACGTAATTTTGCCCGCCGGGACCGCTCGCATAGGAGCGACTGAGTATAACGTATTGATAAACTCCAGCCCCAATGTGCTCGAGCAGTTCAACGCGATCCCAGTAAAAGTCGTTGGAGACGCTGTGGTGTACCTGGGCGACGTAGCCCGCGTCTCAGACTCGTACGCTGAGCAAACCAACATAGTTCGGGTAAACGGAAACCGGGCCACTTACCTGGCGATTCTCAAGCATGCCGACGCGTCGACGCTGGCGGTGGTAGACGCAGCGAAAGAAGCGTTGCCGGCAATCAAGGAAGTGGCGCCGAAAGGCCTGGAGATCAAACTGGATTTCGATCAATCGGTTTTTGTGCGAGCTGCCGTCTCTGGAGTGGTTCGGGAAGCGGTTCTCGCCTCGCTTCTGGTTTCCCTTATGATTTTGGTCTTTTTGGGCAGTTGGCGGAGCATGATAATTGTGGTCATTTCCATACCTCTAGCCATTCTGACCTCCATCATCGGACTCAACTTGTTCGGCCACAGCATCAACATAATGACCCTCGGCGGACTGGCTCTGGCTGTCGGAATGCTTGTGGATGACGCCACCGTGGAGGTGGAGAACATTCATCGCAATCGTCTCCTCGGCAAGCCTTTGACGGTCGCAATACTTGACGGAGCGCGTCAGGTGGCTGTGCCCGCTATAGTTGCAACACTGGCCGTTTGCGTCGTGTTTTTTCCCGTGGTCCTGCTTCAGGGTCCTGCAAAGTACCTCTTTACTCCGCTGGCGCTCGCTGTGGTAATCGCCATGCTGGCTTCTTATGTGCTGTCCCGGACTCTTGTTCCCACCCTTGCGCGAATGCTGATGGCCGGTGAACGTCACGACGACGGGACCGGACCGGAAGGCCCGGCGCCTCAAGGCGCGTTCGCAGGAATTGTCAAGAGCCTAAACGAAACCAGGGATAGGGGATTCGACAGGTTCCAGGCGTCTTACGGCAAGCTTCTGGCGATAATCATGAAGCATCGAGTTTTCACGATCGCCACTGCCGGGTCTATAGTGCTCATAAGCCTGGGGCTGCTTTTTCTGGTGGGAACGGATTTCTTTCCATCTGCCGACGCGGGCCTTATGAAACTTCATTTTCGCGCGCCTTCAGGGACTCGAATCGAAGAGACGGAACTCATAGTCACTCAGGTGGAGCGACGGATTCGCGAGATAGTGCCTGAATCTGAAATAGACGCTCTGGACGTTATGATTGGAGTGCCCATATTCTTTAACCTCGCGTTCGTGCAAACGGACAACGTGGGCGGAATGGACGCCGACATCTTGATTTCCCTGAAAGAAAACCACAATCCTACGCATCTTTACAGGCAGAAATTAAGGGAGGCGCTGCCCCGCGATTTTCCCGGTTGCGTTTTCTACTTCCAACCTGCGGACATTGTCACCCAAGTGCTGAATTTCGGCCTTAACGCTCCTTTGGATGTGCAGATCGAAGGCACGGATTTCTCCCGTTCCTACGAATACGCCAAACGAATACGCGACGCCATGTGCGAAATACCGGGTACCGTGGACTGTACATATTAACCAAGTGCTGGATTATCCCGCCCTGCAGGTTGACGTTGATCGCGTTCTGGCGGCAAAGCTGGGGATGAGTCAACGCGACGTAGCCAACAGCGTCTTAACGGCGCTGTCATCGAGCGTCCTGGTCGCGCCTTCTTTTTTCCTCAACCCCGTTAACAATGTGAACTACAGCGTCGCTGTTCGTATACCGATGCAGCTCGTCAATTCGATGGACAGTTTGGGAGCCATACCGTTAACCCCCCCTTCCGCCGGGAACATCTTGCAGCCCATAGGACTGTCTGTTCCCACAGCCTTGCCGGAATTGGCGGCTCAAACTCTGGCGAACGTGGCCACCGTGCGCCACAGCGCAAGCGCTGAAAACATTAATCATTACACAGTGCAGCGCGTCTTAAACGTGGACGCGGGCGTGGAAGGGCGGGACCTTGGTTCTGTCGCAAAGGACATTCTGAAAAAAATTGCTGAATTGGGAACGCTTCCTCCGGGAACCCGTATCATGCTTCGGGGTCAAAACGAAGTGATGGAACGATCCTTCAGCAGTCTTCTCTTAGGTCTTGTTCTAGCGACATTGTTAGTATATTTATTAATGGTCGTGCTGTTTCAATCCTGGCTGGATCCTTTCATTATTATGACGGCAATCCCCGGGGCTCTTGCAGGTATTCTCTGGATGTTGGCCATAACGGGAACGACCATTAATGTGGAATCCTTGATGGGCGCGATCATGGCCATTGGGGTCGCCACATCAAATTCAATCTTATTAGTGAGTTTCGCTAACGATATACGGATCGAGAAGAGCCTTTCCCCGGTGAATGCCGCTATAGAAGCCGGAAAGACGCGATTGCGCCCAGTGCTGATGACTGCTCTGGCTATGATCATCGGCATGCTGCCAATGGCGTTTTCCATGGGTGAAGCAGGCGAACAAAACGCTCCCCTGGGACGAGCGGTAATAGGAGGATTGATGGCGGCTACGATAGTCACTCTTTTAGTGGTTCCCGCTGTCTATTCTCTCTTGCGCACGGCCCTTCCCACGAAACATCTCCTGGATGAGAAGTTTCGAGCCGAGGAACAGGGCAAGACTGTTCCGGAAAACCTCCAATGAAAGACGCAAGCTTGTATTCTTCCGGAAAAATCAACAAGGCTTTCCTTGTGTCGGGCGTTCTCGCTGTCGTGGCTTGCCTGGCGCTGGTTGTCACCCTTTTGGCGGCTCGCCAATCAAGTTTACAGGAAGAGACCCGGATACGGCTGGCCAAGCTTCAGGCCGGCCCTCTGGTTCGCGTTGTCCCCGTTGTCCGCGGCGAAGAGCTGGATCCCATTTCACTGGTTGGGGAAGCCCGCGCGTACGCCACAGTCACTCTATATTCAAAAGTTAGCGGCTTTATTAAGGAAATTAGAGTTGACAAAGGGGATAAAGTGGAGGCGAACGAAGTTTTAGCTGTTGTCCAATCACCGGAACTCGACCGGCAATACGCAGGGGCTGTAGCCGACGCCAAGAATAAGCGCGCCGATGCGGTTCGTTCCTGGGGGTTGTTCAAAAGCGGAGCAGTATCTCCCCAGAGCGCGGAGGGAGCCGAAGCCGCGGCCAGGGTAGCCGAAGAAAACGCCGGCGCTCTCAAGACACAGATGGACTATCAGACTATCAGAGCGCCCTTTGACGGCGCCATTACGGCGAGGTACGTTGATGTGGGAGCGCTGGTCCAAAGCGCCGCAAATGCCCAGACGACCGCGTTGCCGATTGTGACGCTATCGGAGAGCGGGCGCTTGAGGGTATATGTTTACCCGGATCAATCTAAAGCGGGCTTTGTCCGAGTGGGGGATCGCGCGGACATTTCCGACCCTGCGCGACCAGAGGCAAAGCTGGTGGGTAAGGTGAGCCGGACCAGCGGAGAGCTGGACCCAAAAACCCGGACGCTTCTGGTTGAGATCGACGTAGACAACCGAGAGGGGCGGATTCTTGCCGGTAGCACGGCGCAGGTCACATTGTGGCTGAAAGCGCCGCCGTACGTTCAGGTTCCGGCCGGGGCGATAGTCCTGCGCCAGGATAAGCCGCATGTCGCTGTTGTATCCTCGGACAATAGAGTCCGGTTTCGTCCGGTCTCGATCTACGACAGTAACGGCAAGGTAGTCAGAGTAAGCTCAGGACTCTCGGAAGGAGAAGACATCGCCGTCAATATGGGGGCTGGGGTTTCAGAAGGTGACCGGGTGCAACCTATCAGGCAAGAGTCGGAAAAGAAGCGTAGCTGAGGGGTCGAGTTGTGGATTCTTATCTCGTTCCCAGGCTGGAGCCTGGGAACGCATGCTAACGGCCGCCGAACACTCCCCTTGTTAGGGTCGTCACGCTTCCATCGCCTGGACCACGAGCTCAATCACTGATTTCACTTCCACCGGCATATCGTAACGATCCCGCAAATCGTGAAATTGACTGAGGCAATTCTGACAAGAAGTGCTCACTATAGTAGCGCCGGTTCTCATTATCTGGTCATGTTTGGCGCGAGCGTGTTCAAGACGCTTTTTCCCCATGTCCGTGTTTTGGCCGACGCTCCCACCACCTCCGCAGCAAATACTGTGCTTCCGGTTTGGCCACATTTCGACAAATTCCGAAGAGATCGCCCGAAGGAGGTCACGGGGAGGATCGTAGACCCCCAACTTTCTGCCGACATTGCAGGGGTCGTGGTAAGTGACTCGCCCTTCGATGGAGCCTGGCTCCACTGATAGCTTCCCCTCTCGCAGATACTTGTGCGCCAGTTCCACCACCGAAATAACCTCGAATCCCAGGGGTTCGCCAAGCCAGCGTTCGGCGTCTTTCCTCAGTATTTTGAAGCCATGTCCGCACTCTGTGGACAGGAGAGTCTTCACTTTCAGACGGCGGGCTTCTTCGACAAGATTACGAACCAGTTTCACTGCGTCTTCGTGGTCGCCAAGGTAATAAGCCCAGTTTGTTATATCGAACATCCGGGACGATAGCGTCCAGTCGGTCTTGGTAAGTGTAAAAAACTTAATGTAGGTCTGGAACATGTTCGGGTTGGACGTGTATTCCCTGGGGTTGGGAATGTATAGGAATTCGGCTCCCTCTTGGTCCATCGGCACGGACAGACCTTCTTCGGGAAGGTTTTCCATTTCGTCGGAGAGTTCCTCGGCCATCCATTCAGCGGTGTCGACGAAAGCTTCCCCATCCATGCCGGTGTTGTTGCCGAATTCTATCGCTTTCGCGACCCCTTCGACAATCCTTTCCGGTGCGGCGCCACGGCGCCACGAGATTCCCCGCAAATGCCTTATCAAGGCGTCCATCTCGAGCCCTTTAGGGCAGTCGGTCGTGCAACGCCCGCATAGAGTGCACGCCCAGATAAACTCGGAATCGCTCAGTTCCGTTTCCTTCCCCTTGACCAATCCGCGGACAATCTTCCGCGGATTGGTCTCCGGATAACCATCGGTTAGGAAGCACCTTGAAATGCACTCTCCGCAAGTGAGACATTTGCGGTAAGTTTCTATGTCGATAAGGGAGTTCTCTTCCGAATTTGATTCGGTTAGTGGACTGCGATCGGACTCAATCATGGGGATCTCCATCATGTAGATGATGTCGGCGGAGCGCCTGTGGTTCCGGCATCAAGGCGAATTGATGTACGGGTGTAGGTTAGCTCATATTTGGGCCACGGGCAAGGGTGTGGCCCCTCGAAATCAACAGTGTTGGGATTTGCTGCGAACTCAGCGCTAACGAGGCAGTCTTTTCCGGCTGGAAACAGGCCCCATGGGGGTCTGATTGAAACATTTGGCGATTTCTACGGTTTTGAGTTGGTCGCGTGGGAAGTAAACAAGTGGATTGTAGAGCTGTGGACCTACGCGGACTTCGAGGTGAAGGTGGGGGCTGGTTGAACGCCCTGTGCTGCCGACTAGGCCGACGACATCTCCGGTCCGGATCTTTTGCCCCCTCCGAACCAGGATCCTGCTCATGTGGGCGTAGTATGTGCATACGCCATCGCCGTGTTCCAACATCACCGTTTGTCCATAACTTCTGTAGCCTTTTCTGCTTCCGGTAAAAAGAACTTGCCCATTGGCGCAAGCCTTGATCGGCTCCCCTTTGCACGCCGCTATATCCAACCCGCTGTGAAAAATTCCTCTGCGGTACCCGAATGCCGAAGACAGTATGCCTCCGTCCACGGGGAATTTCAGATCCGGCACTTTCGGATTTCTTTTGCCGGTAAACAGATCGTCAATTTTGCATGCGGTTTCGCTCTTGGTTGTTTGGTCGTCGCAATTTTGTCCGGTTTTCGGCGTGAAACTGCACAACTCTGATTCTATCGGCAGTTCCGCGACTTTCCCTTTTGTGCGAACAAACTTCGCGGGTTCGCAACCGGCTGAGGCCAATCCCGCCGCACACCCGACATCGCAGGGTTTTTGCGCTTTCGTCGTGGCGGAGCAGGCCACCAACCAAGGCAGCGCCAGTGAAACCAGGACCAACAACCCCTTACACTTCAACATTATGCCGACTCCGGGCCAATAAATCACATGCAAACATCGCGTAACTCAACACAGTCCTACCCTGTTGTCAACGATTATTTCGCGGCGGCGAAAGACCGTTCATTTGAAAGACCGTATATATTCATTAGGTAAGAACGAACATTAAAGTGAGGCAGTTTTTGGAATCTTTCGTGATTGGGTATAATAAGTCACAAAATCCGAGACCCCGCGTCAACTTCGTTGACGATTACGGTTTTGAGCGTTTCATAATAGAGGCCCTTTTGCCTGCAAAGTAATTGTTCACCGGGGAGAAATTTTTTGTGCAGAAGGGGTTTTCCAGGTGAACCTTTACAAATGGAATTCGCGTTCGGTCCACAGGCTTTCAGCAAGTGGTTGAAATTAGACCATCAACAGGATAGAATCCAGCTTCGAATCCGAACCAACTCGTCTCGGAACCGAGCATCGTGATCCGAGCGTCATAGCGCATTAAGCCTTGACAAAGTCATTCACTAATCGGATCATTCCGTGATTCCACTTCCCTAAAGATTTCTACAACCGAAAGGATGGACTGTGAAGTTCTCAAGCGCGGATGAATTTGAGGTACATGTTCACAAGTGTTTTGGAAAAATTTTCGAACTCTTGATGAAGGTTGATTCAGTGGTTAAAGAACGCGCGGATCTAGAGGAATCGGCGGGCAATTACGGTCCTGACAGCGACTTGAGGGACTGGGTGGAAGAAGTGATTCTTCACTGCCATCTGGCGTGGCAATATCATCGCCTGTCCAAGGGTCCGCTGAACGAAAGCACCTGGGACCTCATTGAAAAAACCCAAAAAGAGAATGAATAATTCCGCAGAGTTATAGGACGACGACCTGCGCCAGAGTGTTCCTGCGTTTGCGTGGGAACCAGGCTCCATTAGTATCAAGGGTCGAAATCTCGCCGGCCTTGCCGGTTTCATCCGTGGGAGGAAGAAATGACAACCGCCGGCATGCGCTTTCAAGACGACGCCTCCAAAGCCGTAAAGAACACTTCACTACGCTATGCGTTACGAACCGCAACTGATACGTTTTCCGTCTTGCGAAACAAAGGTATAGCCACTGTTCCCATTGAACAATGGCGTGATCGAGCTTCGGATATTAAGCTGCGCGTATTGGATTCGCTTGAGGAATATGTCAACACGTTTTCAAGGAACGCCACCCGTGCGGGAGCTGTTGTTTACAGAGCAAAAGACGCGGAGAACGCCAGGCAAATTATACTCAACATCCTCAGAGATCGTGGGGCGCAGCGCGTGGTCAAGGCAAAGTCCATGGTCACGGAGGAAATACACCTTAACGCATTTCTCGAAAGCCACGGAATCCGCCCCCTGGAAACGGACCTTGGAGAATACATAGTCCAGTTGGCCCAGGAGACGCCGTCTCACATACTTGCTCCCGCGATTCACAAAGACCGAAAACAGGTGGGAAGACTCTTTGCGGAAATACTTGGAGTGGACTACTCCGAGGATCCGGAAGTCTTGACCAAGATCGCCAGGAGGATCCTTAGAAACGAATTTTTAGCCGCAGACGCCGGCATCTCGGGCGCCAATTTTGCCGTGGCGGACACCGGGAGCATAGTCCTGTTCACAAACGAAGGCAACGGCAGAATGGTCACAACTCTGCCTCCTCTACATATCGCTGTCCTATCCATTGAGAAGATAATTCCAAACCTCACGGATCTGGCCACCTTCGTAAAGCTCTTGCCAAGGTCCGCTACAGGGCAGCAACTGTCCAGCTATCTTTCCGTAATTACAGGGCCTAGAAAGGGAGATGACAAAACAGGGGCAAGGGAGTTGCATATTGTTTTGCTGGATAATGGAAGATCGGAAATTGTGAAAGGGCCTTACCGCGACATTCTGAAATGCATCAGGTGCAGCGCTTGTTTGAACGTCTGCCCCGTATACAGAGTTATTGGAGGGCACGCCTACGGGTCCACTTATCCGGGGCCTATGGGTATTGTGTTGACAAACGCCCTTGAGGGGCTGGACAAGGCCCACCATCTGGCTGACGCTACAACCCTTTGCGGCGCGTGCGGCGACGTTTGTCCGGTCCGCGTACCGCTGCCCCATATGCTTTCCTCTATACGCGAGCACCGTGTTGAAAAACGGCATGTCCCATTCCTTGAACGGACCATGATGAAAGGATATGGAATTGTTGTACAATCCCCAGCGTTGTTCAAATTCTCTCAAAAAACCGCAAGATTCTTCTGGCCTGTGATGAAAATTTTCGCCGGAAAGGGAGTCATGGACCGTTTGCCGTCTCCTGCGCCGGTGACATTCAAGAAGAAAATGTTTCGCCTGTGACGATAACCCGCCGGTATTCAGCCGTCCGGTACGATCGCTTATTCCCGGATTGCTCCATGGCCCTTTAGAGGCGCTGATAGATCGTTTTTCTGTTCTTTCCCCGTGATGGGCGTTTGCTCAAGTCTCATGGTTTGAAGCCCCCTGTTTTCAATGCAGGCAAGAATACGATAAATATTTGTCCATGGAAACCTTGACGTAATCCGATGAAAGGGTGTAATCTCCAAGAGAATTCGGGATCTTGCAAAATTGTGACCTACCGGAGCCGCCTCATGATCTATAAGATTGTAAAATCTATCGCTATATTTTCAATGTTGGTTGCCATCGGAGCATGTGATCCGCAAGCTTTGGTGAAGAGCAAGGTGCCGACACCCATACAAGGCCTCCTGACATTCGGACCCACTCCCGGCGCTAAGACGGAGATTCCGCTTGAAAGCGCCGTCAAAATCAAGACTCCAAAACCAAATGAGGTTTTCCAAATGGGTTCCGATGTTCATTTCAGCGCAGAGATGAACGCTCCGGACGCTGAATCTCCGCTACCGGACCTTACCTGGATGCTTATGAAGAACAAATCGAAACTAGGGGACCCCATAGGGAAAGGACCAAGCGTTAAAAAGCGACTTGAAGGCGGACAGTATTCTGTGGAGCTTGTCGCTACGTTGGGCGAAAAGAGATTTGTACAGAAGGTCAATTTTAAGGTGGGGCTTCTGCGGCCGGGTGTGGTTAAGGGGCCGGACCAAGCAGGCCTTCCCGATGTTGAAGTCGCGCTTTTAAGTCCGGACGGTGAGAAGTTGTCCGGGACCCGGACGAAAAAAGATGGCTCATTCATGATCGAGTACCCAACCGACGATGAGTACAAGGTCGTGCTCAACAAACAAGGTTACAGCTTCACGCCGTTGTTCCTGCAACAAAAATATTCCGCTGAGCCCATGTCCTTTTCCGGCTACAAGGGAGAGATCCGCGAAGTGCTGTTGACGGAAACGCCGAATTCGGATCTGAATGTCATCCACATGTGCCCTGGCAAAGAATACTTTTTGAAGCTGGTGGTTGATATAGAGGATAAACCCAAACGGTTGAACGCTATGCTGGTTACCAGGGACAAGGATGCGGAACGAGTGACGCCCTTCACCATCCTGGACAAATTGGATGAAGAACACAAGCTGGACGCTTCCAATCGTGTGATTCTTCGAGTACAGGCCCCAACAGCCACGGCGCTTGGAGTTATTTCCGATATGTATTCGATGAGAGTAAAGCTGTTTGACCAGCAAAACCGGTCCTTCGACGCGGAAGCGACTGATCAGATGAGCATAGACTCACGCCTATGCTTTCAGTTGCAATCAGCGGAAGCGCTTAAATTCCAGGAACAGGGATTAACGGAAAGCGCTTTGAAGGCATACGAGTCTATAGAACAGCTTTACATGGTCATACAAGATCCCGCTGCCAAGGAATTGGCCGCCAGAGCTTATTTCAACAGCGGTCTGCTCGACTTGAAGATGGCATTGGCCGATCAGGAGAAGAATCCGGATACCAGGCTCAAAGACGCTTTGTACAGTTTCCATGAGGTCCTGAAACTCAACAAAAAAGACGCTGAAGCGGTATTCTTCAGCGGCTTGTGCCACAGCCTAATGGGCGAGAAGAATTCAGACCAAGTCCTCAAGGCTTACGACCAAGCTTTGGAATTGAATCCGGACATCTACCAAGCTTATGAATTCAGGGCGCAAATATATATTGCGGCTGCCGAAAAAGAACACGCAAAAGAGGACCTCAAGAAACGGTATTTTATGAAGGCGCTCACCGACCTGACCAGATACTTGACTCGCAACCCCAAGGAACAGGATGTCCGCAAGGCGCGCAAGCTGATACTTGCCCGCTATCTGGAACTCACCGGTAATCAGGACGAAACGAAGTCAAAACCGTCGTCGGAATCCAAGGACCAACAGAGCGCAAAGCAGGAAGATGTTAAGTTCAGGCCGCCCAAAGAAGCTGTCGACCTGTCGAAATTCGTCAGGAAATAGGGATCGATAGCATTGGATCCCACAAACCATGGGCCAATTGATAATGACGGACCGGAATTGGTTGATGCTACGACATCTCGGAGTTGTGCCTATCCTTCTTGTTTCATGCGCTGTTCACGGTTGCATGGCCGGGACTAGCCTTTTGCAGATAAAATCCAAGCCGGCGCCGCTAATTTATCAAGACGATTCAGCGGCCAAATTCAACAGCCCGGACGATTCAGTATTTGTCGAGGTTCGGACTGCCAAAATATCCAAGCCGATAGAAACCCTAGCTATACACTATTTTTCGCTTTTTCCTGACGGGGAGGCGATTCGACCCGGAGACACGGACGAATATTTGACCATCAACGGCAAGAATGCCTACAAGGTAGTCTTCAGACCCACCTATATTCGCAAACGGGAAAGAATCAAGGCTACCGGTCAAGATATTCCTTCCGGATGGAAGACCGCCACCATAGAAGATCCGTCAACGGCCAAACCGGTGAAGATCATGTTCGGTCCCATAATCCCAAGGCAGAGAATCCTATACCTTGTGGAAGGGCGGAAGTATGTCTATTATATATTCTTGAGAGCGGATGGGGACGCCATCGAGACCGCCGGCCGAAAATTTGACGATTTTGTTCGAAATGGCATCGACTATAAATAGACTTGAGCGTTCCGTTTCGCAAGTACGAAGACATATTCCACTCCATGACCTCCGGTGAAGCGGCAGGGCTTCGGAACGACGGGCGCTCTCAGACTAGTCTCAGAACGAACCGCCTGAACGACTACAAATGCTCGAACTGGATTGGTGAACTTTGAAATATATTGGAAGCATCTATCGGCCACCGAGTGAGGCCTATAGCCTGATCATCCAGGCTACTGTGGGCTGCAATCACAATAAATGCATCTTTTGCGGAAGCTACCGAGACAAGGCCTTTTCCATAAGGAAGTTCGAAGACATCGTAGAAGATTTGAAAGAAGCTCGAAGCACAATGGGTCCTGTGGACAGGCTCTTTCTTGCGGATGGGGACGCGCTCTGTATTCCGCAAAGGCGGCTTGTGCAAATCCTCCAGGCCATAAAGGAAATACTGCCGTCCGTGACCAGGGTAGGCATTTACGCCAACGCCAAGAACATTTTGAAGAAATCGGTCGAAGACCTTGCGGTTCTGAAATCCCTCGGGCTCGGCATAATTTACATGGGCGTGGAGACCGGAGACGACGATCTCCTGGGGCACATCTGCAAAGGGGCCAATTACGATAAATTGGTCGAAGCCGGAGGAAGGGTAAAGGATTCCGGTATCCTGCTGTCCGTGACCGTGCTCCTGGGTATCGGGGGGATTGACGGAAGCAGACGGCATGCTTCCGAGACCGCTCGCATACTCACCGACCTGGACCCGGATTATGTGGGCGCCCTCAGCGTGATGGTCGTTCCAGGCACTCCTTTACATGAGGAATACAAATCAGGGAAATTCCAGGTACCCAATGCTTTTGGCCTTATTGAAGAGCTTCGCATAATGATTGCCGAATCAAATTTCACACACTGCGTCTTCAGGTCGAATCACGCGTCAAATTATTTGCCCATTAAGGCCACGCTGCCTGAAGACAAGGAGCAGACTCTAGCCGCAATAGAGCGCGTTCTTGCTTCGCAAGACGGCAAGTATTTGAGGCCGGAATACCTCCGGGCTCTTTGAGTAATTATTGAATCTCCTCGACGTAATCGACAGAGAGCCACGTATACGTCTCCCGGCGCTCTGGGGTGACCTAGAGCGCTGAAGTGGAGTAACGGCGCGCCAGTGACATGAGTTCAAAACGTCGGTCCCCCTGATGTCTCACAAAAGCATGAAAGATTACATGATGCGTGAATATGTATTAGAAGTTGGAAAGAAGGGATTTGACAGGCTTAAATTCATAAATGATATATTTGGTGAATATAGTCGGAATTTCCTAATCCGGGCTGGACTTGAAAAAGGCAAAAGAGTCCTGGAAGTTGGATGTGGTACCGGATCAATGACAACTTGGCTTGGGAAACAAGTTGGAGTGAACGGTCGAGTCGTCGCAGTTGACGCTAGTGAAGAGCAACTTGAAATAGCAAGAAAAGCTGCTGAAAAAGTGGGGGCTGCGAATATTGAATTTATTTGTTCAACAATAGAGGCGTTAGATTTGCCAAGCGACTCTATTGACTTGGCGTATTCTAGGTTATTGTTGATGCACCTAAACGATCCGAAGCACGTTTTGATCAACATGAAGAAATATTTGAAGCCCGGCGGGGTAATGGCTTGTGAAGAGCCTCATGCCGGCTCACTAATGACAATGCCTCGCAATGAACATATTGAGAGGCTTAATGAGTTATTTATTCAACTCGGGAAACTTCAGGGTCATGATTTCAACATAGGAGACAATTTATATTCCATTCTAACATCGGCTGGTTATTCAAAACTGCATGCGGTCTTTGTTCAACCAGTCATTTCGATGCCAGAGGCGATAGATTTTGTACTGATGGCTGTTGCGGAAGTTTTCCCTGTTGCGCTTAAAGCGGGAATGGTGACCGAAAAAGAGGCAAACAGAATATTGACTGATTTACAAGACTCGGAATTCGTGAGAGGTTCGTGTTACACATTCCCAAGACAGGCTCAGATTTTTGGATACAAATAATGTCCAGAGTCGTGTGCGAGACCTAATCCTTCGACGTGTTGGCCTTGGGTGAGAAAGTGATACGAGGAAGATCTCCTGTAGAAAGCCATACCGACTCTGCTTCGCCGGCTGAGATCACTCTCCTCGACAAGGTTAAAGATTATTGCAGAAATCGGAGTCCCAAAACGAGCTGCCCGGACGACGACGGGCCGGCTGAAGCGCGCGATTTGAGACAATCCATATGACAGCGACCCGGCTCGCAAACGGTTGAAGAAGAGAGGCGTCAATCTTCTTGCGGCGCTTCGAACTGAATACCACTTCAAAATTGTTACAGACACTCAGATACCGGCTAAAAAACAGGAAATATTGAAAGCGGTGGATTGGTAACTCTGCAATTGGCAGCTATTGCGGCTTTGGAGCTTGCTGAACTCTCAGGAGGCATTCGCGACTATACTGGTATAATGCCAATGAAAGGCCCTGGAAGCAGTCGCAAAATGTAGAAGCTTTCAAGAAGGCGCCGAGCAGCGCTGTTCTCAAGAACTCCCGTTACCCTGTAGTTACAACCACGGATGAAAGTGGTAGCGAAAAGCAACCAGCATTCCAGTTTGGTTATCAACCACGCCTCTGGTATGGTTAGCCATATCTTTCCTATATATGGCCCGGAATTTGCTATTAATAATTATTAGTCCCCACCTCGCTCCATCGTCCCCCTAAGTGTCCTTCTTTTTCGCAGGAGAGTGTCTTGAGCCAACACAACAAATCGAGAGAACAGCTTGCCATCGAACTGGACGAACTGCGTCAACAGGTATCCGAGCTCCAGGAATTCCGGGCCGAAGAAGAGAGTCGGAGCGCCGACCTTCTGAAAGGCCTCGGTGAGTCTTTGCGACGACGAACATCGGTTTTGCATTCACTTCTCGACGCGATAGCCGAATCAGTCATTTTTACGGATTGCGACGGCAAAATACTGGCCTTGAACGAGACCGCCGCTCGCCGTCTAGGTGACAGCAAGCATATTACCGGTTATTGCGTGTACGAAGTGATGGCCGCGGAAATAGCGGAAAACCGAAGAATGCGTTGCATCGAGGTGGTGAATACCGGCAAAGCGGTTTCTTTCGAAGAGAGAGTGGGGGCCAAAGTGTACCAAGTGGCTATTCGCCCCGTGTTCGGTGACGATGGGACTGTTCAGCGCCTTGCGGTATACGACTGCGAAGTCACGCGCAGAACGCGGATGGAAGACAGCCTCAGGACAACCAATAACACCCTTCAATCAGCCGTCGAGAAATTGAAGCTCGAGCTACAACTTAAAGAAGAAAGGCCCGAGGATGAGATTTCGGGGCAAAGGCCGGCCCTGGACACCGGCGAGCTTGAAAAGAAAAGATTCGAGGCCCTGTGCGAGAATGGTCCCTTTGGACTGATCATGATTTCCAAAGAGGGGAGGTTTCTCTACATAAGTAGGAAATTCAAGGAGTTGTTCGGATACGATTCTCCAGAAATCTCCACGGGGCGCCGATGGTTTCGATTGGCGTTTCCTGACCCGCATTATAGGCTCAACGTCATTAGAGCGTGGAAAAACGATTTGAAGAACATTCCTAAGGGGCAGATTAGGCCCAGGATTATTGAGGTTAGATGCAAAGACGGAAGCGGAAAAATAGCTCGCTTGGCCCCTGTGGAGCTGGAATCCGGTGAGCAATTGATCATCGTGGAGGATATAACCTCCTCAGAACAGACGGCTACCAAATTAGGACAAAGCGAGGAACGCTTCAGAGCCTTATTTCGAAACAGCGAAGGATTGCATCTTCATCAAAGATACGTCATTTCGTTACACGCGCGTAAACCCCGCAATGGAAAGGCTTTTGGGACTCCCCGCACAAAAGCTTTTGGGCCGGACCGACGAAGAGCTTTTTGGAAGGGAAGTTGCTCTTCACACGCTCAGTGTGGATGCCCGCGTGCTCCAAGGCGATTCAGTGGAAGATGAGCACACAAAGCAAGTGAACGGGATTCCGGTTACGTTAAATGTGCTCAAGGGGCCTCTGCACGATCAGCAGGGGAATGTGACCGGATTGTGCGGCATTGCGCGTGATGTGACGGAACGTAGAACCGCGGAACGCGGTCGGCCGTCGAGCCAAAGATTCACAGTCGGCGCGGTCGATCCCAAGTATCCCTCAAGAATCATGAGCCACACTCTTGACGTGGCTCGTGCGGCGGCCGCTGCCGACAGCATCATACTTTTATTGGGCGAGAGCGGCAGCGGCAAGGACTATTTGGCGAGGTTCATTCATTACAATTCTCGTCGTTCCGGCGGACCTTACTTTATGATCAATTGCGCTTCCGTGGCTCCAGAGCTTGCTGAATCGGAACTCTTCGGACATGAGTCGGGAGCGTTCACCGGAGCCAATAAACGCAAAAGAGGGCTTCTGGAGCTGGCCGAAGGCGGCACTTTACTGCTCAATGAAGTTGGAGAACTTCCCCTTCGGGTTCAGGCAAAGTTGCTGACTTTCTTGGATACTCGCGAATTCACTCGAGTTGGAGGAGAAAAAAACATTTCAGTGGACGCGCGATTGCTTGCCGCTACGAACCGTGACTTGCAAAGCGAGATCGACAAGGGCAGGTTCCGGCAAGACCTCTTTTACCGGATAAACGTGTTTTCCATCAACGTTCCCTCCCTCAGAGAGCGTCTGGAGGACCTGCCTATTCTGGTGGAGCAGATGCTGACTTTAATAGCCGCCAAAATGCAGCTCGCGAATATCCCATCCCTCGAACCGGTGGCAATGAGGACGCTCTACGCCTACAATTGGCCCGGCAATGTAAGGGAGCTCCGAAACGTGCTTGAACGAGGCATAATACTGTCCGGAGACGGCCGGATAAAATCCAATCACTTGGGTTTGAGCCGGCATTCCGATGATTGGTCCCTCAATGTCCCCTTCCCCAAGGGACGCTCGCTCAATGACATTACAGCCGAGATCAAACAGTCCCTGTTGATGGAAGCGTTGCGCCGTTGCGACGGCAACAGAACGAAAGCCGCTCGTCTACTGGGGATTTCTCGGCACTCCGTCATCAATTATTTGAAGTCCCAGTGAGCGGCTGTAGAAGATTTGCACAGCGTCTGACCCAAAATGTTCATGGTTTGCACACTCGCCGAGTGATAATACCTCACCACGAAACATCTTCCAAAGGACTGTAGAAGGTCCGCACGCCTAAGCATCGCCGCCGGAGAACCACTCAGACTGCCCAGGCGTGGTACGCGACGACAATTCCGGGATATTACTGCCATTTTTTGTGTGAATTGGAACTTATGCCCTTGGCGCCCGAATTGCTTATGCCTATTGGTGGGACCGCCCGGCGTCTTACCTGTATTATAGCGCTTCGGCATAAGATACTCCGCGGGGAAACAAATTGCCGCGCAATCTTGTTTAGCGCAAGGTCCAGCTTGCTCGGGGCCAGTGGGCCTGGCGGCTGCGGTTTGTAGTCGCGCCGTGTGTTCCTCATGGAGCAGTCGATCCTTGAGTTTACATATCTCTCGGCTGGACGGCCACCACATGCGGCAATGAGTCTGAACGGAATCTCAAGATATCGGGAAACGTATAGAGTAATACTGTTCATTGCAAAGAAGGAGGACAGACAAATGACAAGGCTCCTGAAAGTTCCTGCCATGCCGACCATCGCTACATTAGTTCTCTTGGTGATCGGGTCGTTCGCCGTAGCGGAAGAGTCCCGCGAGTCCGTCAGAGTGCGGGGTTCCGAAAGTATGGCTCAAATGGTGGATTTGCGCGGAGCTGAGTTTATGACAACGCACCCTCTGGGCAATGTCGTAGTTAGCGGTGGTTCCGAGGCCGGGTTGCAGGCATTATTAAACGGAGAGTGCCAGATAGCCATGTCGGCGCGAAAGATGCGGCCGGAGGAACGGCAACAAGCGGAACGCAAGGGCATGCCGATCGAAGAACAGATCGTCGGCTGGGGCGGAATCGTTATCCTCGTCCACCCATCCAACCCCGTCAACGAACTTTCCGTAGACCAAGTTCGCAAAATCTTCTCTGGCCATTACACAAATTGGAGTCAAGCGGGTGGACCCAACGAGCCTATTTCAGTCTTGACCGTTGATGAAAACCGCCCCGACACTATAGAGTATTTTACCGCTGAATTTCTTAAAGCCCCAATCGCGCCCGACGCCGCGACCAAGAAGCACTTCCGGTCGATAATCGCCGCCGCGGCCGAGCAGCCAAACGCCGCAGGATACGCCCGTATACGGAATCTCGTCCAACTCAAAGAAAAGGGTCTGGAAGCCAAGGTGAAAATTGTCCCTGTCAAGAAGGACGATCTGACCCCGGCGGTGATGCCGAGCAGGGAAACGGTGGACAACGGCGCCTATCCGATTGTGAGACCTTACTACCTTTACATGGACGCTAGATCGGGGCAGGGCGCCAAAGCTTTCTTTGATTTCTGCGCAAGCAAATGCCCGCCGCGCACGCCGTTGCCGTGAAGGATCACGTTGGGACCAGGTCGTAGCCCCACGCTTTTGGACCGGATACCTACTCCGGTGTAATGTCCGGCAGTCGCTTCCGACGACGCTCCTTGCCGATCTCAATATTTACAGAAGCCCCCGCCGCTCTCCCGCAGTCGGGAGAGCTCAACCCCCTTCCCGTTTGGGGAGGGGGTTTACCATTTAGGACACTGTTTGGTGAATACGGTCGCGGGTTCGGACGCCTGGTTCCGAAGCGCAAGTCAGAACCCGTAAGTTCCCTTTATCAGGAGAGGCGAGGAGGGTTGGGTTCGGCTCGTCCAGCGTACGTCTACGTGAACGACGGATGAGTCGCAAAGAACGGGCCGGAAGCCAGTGTCTCCCCTTCTTGTAAGACATGACCGTAGATACGAGACGGACCATTAGGCAAATTGGTTTTAGAGCTTGGAAAGGCGCCTGCTCTTCTTCGCGGGTCGTTCCTTCGACTGAGTTTTCTGTGTGGGAACCACAAGCTTGGAGCCGGGCTTGAGCTTGTGTTGGAAATTGACGTCCGGGTTCAAGTGAGCCAATTGAGTCTTTTTCAGACCGTATTGTTTTAGAATTTTTGTTAGACTCTCGCCTTTGTTCACGACATGGACCAAATGCTGTTGGCTTTCCGTTGGCCGTAATTCACGGATACAGGCTAGTAACAAATCTTTCTTGCCCACAGGAACGCGGAGCTGGTGACTCGGGACAGGAGGGGTAACGTTTCTAATCAAGGCAGGATTCAATTCAAGCAATTCGTCGTAAGGGACTTTTATAGCCGTGGCGATTCTCTCAAGCGGATAACTGCCCTCGACAAGGACTAATTCCTGCTTCGAATCATCGTCGGCGTTTTCCATCCTGGCGAAGCCATAGCGTTCCGGATTTTTGGCAATGTGGGCAATTGCTTGAAAGCGTGGGACAAATTCACGCGTTTCTCTTTCAAGTGGCGGCTGGAGCATATTTCGTCGTATTCGTTTGCGTCCTCCTGGCAGAGAACCTTGTTCATCTTGTTCTCACCGGAGTTGTAAGCGCTCAGAGCCAGCCGCCAACACCCGAACATTCCATATAGGTCTTTCAGATATGTTATGGCGGCTTGCGTGGATCTTCTCGGATCAAGGCGTTCATCGACCCAACTGTCCACTCTGAGTCCGTAGCTCCTGGCCGTAGCCGGCATGAATTGCCACATTCCCAAAGCGTTGGCTGGAGATCGGGCTTCGGGATTGGCCCCGGATTCCAGCAGAAAGAGATACGCCAAATCTTCGGGTAGGCCGTTTTTTCTGATTAGCGACTTGACCATAGGCAGGTATTGGTCAGCCTGAGCCAGATATCGCTTCATTGTTTCGCGCTGGCCGTAAGCGTACTCCCGTACGAAATTTTTGACTGTGGGGGAGGTCTCGTCCAAAGGAACCACGGGGAAGGCGCCGTTTCCTGCTTTCGGCGCGCATTTTGGGGAATCGCTACTGAAGATGGCTTTGCAGATGGAGTTCGTCAAGAAGGGTTTGGGGTCCAGGCTCTTTTTCACGACGGCAGTGTTGGTTGCGCAGCCCCCGGCGATAAGCGATGCGCCAAAAAGACAAAACACCAGTGCCCGTCGTCCCAGCAGAACGAGGCAGCCACATTTAATATTCCCGAGCCAAGCCTCGGGATTCACCATGAACCTCCCGAACATACATTGAAATTACAAAACAATCTCTTAATTATTAAATCATAGATAGGTTTGTCCACTCTGTCAACTCTAAAGCAGGTTTCCATAGCAAGTTCAAGACGTTGCTTTCGATTCCTAGGCCCTGCTAACGCTGGAAATTGCTTCGGCCTTTTTGCTGGATGGTCCCGGGGAAAGTGACAACGACGCCGTTTGCAGACACCTCAACGGTCCCTCCCTGGGACGACAGCAACATGGACGCTGTTTGCAATCCAAGATGGTCAGTCCGATTTATTTCCTGACTCGCCGCGTCGTTTTCGACAGGCGTCCATGATAGGGAAAGAGTTGGGCATGCATTGGGGTAAGTAAGTCTCACCTGAATCCGTTTTCTATAACATTCTGCCGAATGTTCCTGAAATTGCCCCAATCGGTAAACCGTGTCCCGTGAATAGGCAAGCGCTTGTACAACTATGTTTTCCGCCAGACTAGAGTCGCTCACGTGGCCCTCGTCCGTGACGGGTTCGTCGCAGTTCAATTCCAGCTCTATACCCCGACCGACGAACTGCTGCCCCATTAGACCATGAACTTTTTCAAGCACTTGTTTTACCGAGACCTGGGAGGGGCCGGATTTTCCTCCCTTGGTGAAAACCCGCAGGCTATCGATTATATCTATGGCCTTTTGAACCTGGCCGGTTACGATATTCAATCGGTGTTTGAGGAAACCCTTTTCCTCCTCTGTCAAAAAAGACCTGTCCAATTTGAACTGAATCACCTGAGAAGCAATCATAATTGCGTTAAGCGGTTGGGCGATTTCATGGGCAAAACCACCAAAAAGCTCTTTTAACGAGGCGAGATTGAGTATATCCTCCGGGGAGAGAACAGTTGGTTTATCCATCGAACTATCCGATCTTTTGTTGGAAAGATGAATCATTCAGACGGCGAACTTATGGAGTCTGCGTGCTCCCTGCGCCCGTCTCGCGAATTCTAAAATATGCAGGGAGCCGTCGTCGAAAGTCCGACATGGGAAAAGAATCTCCACGATAGAATGGGCTACGGGCGTATTCACATTGGGCCTGCCGAGAGCATGCCCGGTGGCGGTTCCGAATCCTCGGGGCTTTCGGAAGAGACGCCGGTGAGGGATCTTTTCCAGAAACTTCCATGGCTTTCGAGGTTACGGCCAATGACGGAATGGGCCTCACTCTACGAAGGAGCCTGTGTATGTGGAATGACCAACCTGGTTGCGCCCCGTGCTGGGGGGGTCTCAAAAGGCGGTGCGGAGGGAAATTTCCAGCCGGAAACATTCCTCCTCAAAACCTTATCATCGGTGCGAAGACAGAATAGCCGATTTCGTCTTAATTGCAAGCTCAAACGATCATAGGCGCGCCGGCCTCCGGTCGGCGCCGTGGGAGGTTTAGATGGCTGAAAAATCAATGGCGGCGGTAATAGTGGTGGATTTCCAGGCTGACTTTACCGAGCTTCATAATGGCGCGCTAGCCGTTCCCGGCACAGGGGAAGATTACGTCCAATTAGTCGTAATGGAAACCGGGAATTACAAGAGACAAAGCCTTCCGATAATCGCGACCCGCGATTACCACCCCGCCAATCACGTGTCGTTTTACGCTAGTCATGCGGCGAAGAAGCCTCTGGATGTAGTGGAAATAGACGGTAGGCGACAAATTCTGTGGCCCAAACATTGCGTTCAAGGGACCCACGGCGCAGACATACTTTTGCCTGAGCCGCTGATAGACCACGTTATCACCACGGCGAATCGACCTGAATTCGAGAGTTACTCAGCCTTTAGGGACGACGGAGGGAAGGAGACCGGCCTAAAATCGTTGCTGGACGATATGGGGGCAAACCATCTGATTGTGTACGGACTCGCCACGGATTATTGCGTCAAGGAAACCGTTATTCACGCATTGGAACAGAATTACGGTGTTACTCTAGTGATGAGTTTGTGCAGAGGAATCACTCCTGAAAGCACGGAGAAAGCCGTAGCCCAAATGAAAGCGACAGGGGCTAGGATACTACAATAACACGAGATTCTCTCGCGCACACACTTTACAAAAGTCTCTCATCCGGGGAATTAACCCCGTAGGCTTCATGGGGCGACCCGACCATTTCCCTGCGAATTACAAGGCCTAACGCCCGAGTCGTCGGGCGTCCGATCAAACTACAGCGAGGGATTGACCCCTTCCCAACCGGCTGCGCCCAACTTTCGCATAGTGTTCTATCTTGCGAATTCGACTGCCCTGGTCTCTCGAATGACTACTATCCTTATCTGACCCGGATACGAAAGCTCTTTTTCTATCTTCTTTCTTATGTCTCTGGCCAACAATGTCAGCCCTTCGTCGGTTATGTTGGAATTCTCGACTATGATGCGAATCTCTCGCCCTGCTTGTATGGCAAAAGATTTGCTCACTCCCTTGAAGGAATCTGCGATTCTCTCGAGGTCTTCGAGTCTCTTCACATAGTTCTCGAGCATCTCTCTTCGGGCTCCGGGTCTTGCCGCGGATAATGTGTCAGCGGCCTGAACCAGAACGGCCAAAATGCTCGTGGGCTCTTCATCTCCATGATGAGCGGCGATTGCGTTGACGATTAGGGGAGATTCACCGTGCCTACGGGCAATGTCCGCCCCGATGACGGCATGCGCCCCTTCCACTTCATGATCAATGGCTTTCCCTATGTCGTGCAGAAGGCCCGCTCTCTTTGCTTTCTTGGGGTTCAGACCCAGTTCGGCGGCCATTATGCCGCAAAGAAAGGCCACCTCTATGGAATGCTGGTACACGTTTTGAGCGAACGACGTTCTGTATTTCAACTTGCCGATAAGCTTGATAAGCTCCGGATTGATCCCGTGGACTCCCACATCGAAGCTTGCCTGCTCGCCGGCTTCGATGATGGCTTCCTCCATTTCTTGAGTTACCTTCTTGACAATTTCTTCAATCCTTGCCGGGTGGATTCGGCCGTCATTAATCAGTCGTTCCAGGGCTATCCTGGCTACTTCCCGACGAATGGAATTGTACCCGGATAGGATTACGGCCTCGGGAGTGTCATCAATTATCAAATCGATTCCGGTGGCGGCTTCTATGGCTCTGATGTTTCTACCTTCACGGCCTATAATTCTGCCTTTCATCTCTTCATTGGGAAGATTAACCACAGAGACGGTTCTTTCAGCCACAAAGTCTGCCGCGTAGCGCCCGATGGCCGTGGCGACTATCTCTTTTGCTTTCTTATCGGCTTGGCTATGAGTCTCTTCTTCAATTTGGCGGATAATACGGGCGGATTCGATACGTGTTTCGTCTTCGACTTTTTTTAGCAGGATGTCCCTGGCTTCGGCAGAGCTTAATCCGGCTAACTGCTCAAGTTTCTCATGCTGTTTCTTGACTAGGTTGTCGGCTTCTTTTTCTTTTTCCTTGGCCCGTTTGAAACCGTTGTCGATTTCTTTCTCATGTTTTGTCAGCACACCTTCTTTTGATTCAAGCTGGCCGGCTTTTCTTTCCAGATTTTCTTCTTTCTTGAGTAGCCGGGCTTCCCTGGCAGACAACTCGGATCGTCTTTCCTTAATCTCGTTTTCCAGGTCGGCCCTGGCTTGAAACAATTTATCCTTAGCCTGGAGAAGCGACTCCTTCTTTATGGTTTCGGCTTCTTTTTCGGCGTTTTTTAATATTTCGTTTGCGTCGGATTTTGCCGACTGGATCCGGCTCTTGTCCATGTATCTGGCAGCGGAATACCCCCCGGCGCCGCCTAATATTAGTGAGACAAGGTAAGGAATCATGTGGGCAATAGATTCCACAACCCCCTCCGTTCTTTAGTAGTAGTATGACGGGAAGCTTGTGCAGGAAAACCGCAAAAGGATGTCTGTTTTAGGAGGATAGCTGAATAAAATACAAAATAGACGGTCTATAAACTCGGCAAAAAGTATATATTCTCCCCCGAATGGCCATCCAGAGGCTTCCAAAGCATCCCGGTTGTGGGCAAAAAGGAACAAACAGGCAGGAAGTATGAAAAGTCCCCCGCAGTCGGCCGTGCATCAGGTTTTTTGAACCTGGTTACCCAGGTGGGATCCGTATGGTCGTTTCAGGCTTCCCGCTTCTACGGCAGGCATGCACACCGCGACCGGGGGCGGCTCCCATTTTTTGAGTGTTGGCTCAAAAAATTACTGACATCACGCACCGCGCAGGGGATTGGTTCCGTATATCAGATTGTCCGATCAATGCTCTTCAAAAGTCGTTCGGTTTTCTCTTCCAGTTCTTTGATTGTCTGTTCCTTAACCTGTTTATATTGAAACATTTCGTCGGTTATGTCGAGAAGCGTCAATACCACCAAGTCGATCGTGGTCACCACTTTAGCTTTTTGCTGAATGGTTTCCACCCTTTGTCTAATGAATTCGGCCAGTTCTTCCACATGCCTTTTGGCGCCGTGACCCCGTATATTATAATCGCGACCAAACAGCCGTACTTTTACCACATCGGAGGCTTGCTCCTTGTGACGCACGGCCAAGACGCCGGTTTCGCATGCAACCTCGCTCAGGTGAAAGCCTCCAGCTTTTCTATAATCTTGTCCAACTTGCCCTTGGCGGACTTGTGATCCTTCTGGAGCTTTTTCAGAGTCCGATCAAGTTCGCCAATCCTTTTGTCCCGCTTTTCAAGCTCCTTACTGAAACGTTCCTGTTCCCTTTTGGACTGGTCGTTTTGTTCTATCAGATGCATGATCTTCTCTTCGAGAAGAGCAAGCTTATCGGAATTCATCTGAATCTCCTATGCCGTTTTTGAGATCCGCTTTAATTATATTTCTTTAGCAAAATGTGTCAAGAACTATCTTGAAGGCGCCTGCCGCCTCATATAGATGCCAACATATTGTTTATTAATCCAATTTCTTGTTATCTTTTGTCAAACAAGTCTGCCAATTCTCCGTACAAGCCTGTGAAGTAACTTGCAACGAGCGGCGCCAAGACCGACATAGGGCCGCATATCCTTCCTGCGTGCCCCATCTCGGTGTCTCCGGATGTGAAGCGAAACTTTCAGAAGTCTCCACTCCGCCTTCCCGGCAATCTCAAAGATCGAGGAAGATACCTTTACCCCACTTTGAAGCCTAATTCGTCGCTATCGGGAAAACGTGACGACTCCGGCGACCGGATCATGATTCGGAAGTTTCAAATCCTAAGTCAGCGGTTTCGGCCAATTTTTGAACCTTCCGGTGAAATGTGTTTCTGCTCATCCCGAGTATCTTGGCGGCCTGCAGTTTGTTACCTCTACTCCTTTCAAGCACTCGTATTATAAGGCGTTTTTCAACCTCTCCCATTATCAATGGGTGGATGCCCTTGATCTCATTGTCTACGAGATACTCCACCAGCAAATCGAGAGAATCCGCTATATTGGACGTAAGCAAAGTGTCGGCCGGGCCCCTGCTGGTCTCTCGAGCCACCACACCGGCGCCGTTGTCGGTCTTATCAGACTTCATAGATAGAAACCTTCCCAAAAAACTTTTCGACGGAGTCTACAACTCTATCAGGGTCCTCCAGCCGAAAAACTTTATGGCGAAATTCGGCCCCTCTATCAAACCCTTTGGAATACCACGCCAGGTGTTTTCTCATTTTGCGGACGGCCTTCAGGCCACCCCACCACTCGAGCTCAAAATCCATGTGTTTGCGGATTATGTCGCTGTAAGTGAGATCCCTGTCCGTTTCATGGGATTCCCCGGAAATCGTTTTCATAAGTTGCGACGGAAACCATGGCCGACCCAACGCGCCTCGCCCTACCATAACTCCGTCGCAATTGGTCAGATTCACCATGCGCATTGCGTCTTCGACGCTGTTAATACCGCCGTTTCCTATTACCGGTATTTTGAGAGCGCCTTTGAGGTCCGCGATCACGTCGAGATCGGGGGGGCCGGAATGAGCTTTCGACCTGCTCCTGGAATGGATGATAAGCGCATCGCATCCTTCGCCTTCAAGGGCCCTGGCGAATTCTACCGCGTTCTTGCTCTTCTCGTCCCATCCGGACCTGATTTTCACGGTCAGAGGAATCCTGATGGAATTTCGGATCGCCCTGACTATTGCGGTCGCCAATCCGACATCCTTCATGAGGGCGGCCCCGGACCCCTTACTCACGACCTTGCGCACGGGACATCCCATATTTACGTCTATTGCGGCAGCGCCTTTCTCTTCGAGGACTGCGGCCGCTTCGGCCATTACTTCAGGCCTCTTGCCGGATATCTGAAAAAAAGTCGGGACATTGTGGCCGTCCAGCTCGATGGTGCGAAAATCGGCCTTGGCCCTGGCAACGGCGTCCGAACTGATCATTTCAGTCCATAATGCGGAAACGCCGAAATGTTGGACTATTCTTCTAAAGGGGGTATCGGTAATTCCCGCCATCGGCGCAAGAAATACGGTCCCAGGCACATCAAGATTCCCGATTCTCATCTGAAGGCACCGAACCTTGCCCCTTTCTCAATGGATAGATCCTCTGTTTGCTCCTGGATACCGCCAGGCTCCGTGGCGGCACATTTTTGGTGATCGTGCTCCCCGCCCCGATCACACTGCCTTCGCCTATTTCAACAGGCGCCACAAATTGCACGTCCGATCCTATAAAACAACCGTCCCCTATTATAGTGGGGTGCTTCTTTTTGCCATCATAGTTGCAGGTAATCGTCCCACATCCGATGTTGACGCCTTTTCCTATGGAGCTGTCTCCAAGATAGGTGAGGTGCGACGCCTTGGTCCCGTCGCCCACGGTTGTCTTTTTTATTTCAACGAAATTGCCGATCCTTGCGTCGCGCCCTATGGTGGTATCAGGACGAATATGCGCCATAGGGCCCACGCTGGTCCCCTCTCGCACCACCGCCCCTACCAATCGCGAGCCCTGGAGAACTTTAACTCCATCGTAGAGGCGGCTATCAATAATATAAACACCTGATTCAATTAGGCAATTGGCCCCGATCGAGGTGTCGCCGGAAATATTTGCCCCTGGATGAATCACGGTATCTTTTCCGATGGTCACCCCTGGAGCCACGTACGTGGCGCATGGGTCCAAAAGAGTTACCCCGCCTTCCATGAGATTGCGTCGCACCTTATTCCAGATTATAGCCGACGCCGACGCAAGCTCAGCACGAGTGTTTATTCCGGAAGCCTCCTGGAAATCATCCAAAAGATAGGCATGGACCGGTTCCGAAATTCTGATTGCCTGAGTAATGATATCGGTCAGGTAATATTCGTGCTGGGAATTGTTCGCCCTTACCTTTTCCAGAAGTGAGAACAAGAGGTCTTTTTCGGCCAGATAAATGCCCGTGTTGACCTCGTCGATCAACTTTTCCGATTCCGACGCGTCGCGCTCCTCGACAATTTGAACTACGCGCCCTAATTCATCCCTAATAATTCTACCGTATCCGTGAGGATTCAAAGGCCTGGCGGTGATCAGACTTAGCTTGGACTTCGTCTCTTCGTGAAAGCCGACAAAGCGCTTTATGGTCGCAGCTTGAATTAGCGGAGTGTCGCCGCAGAGTATCAGTATGTTCCCGGGACAGTCGTCGAAGAGGTGTCGGGCCGCCAGCACCGCGTGGCCTGTGCCTAACTGGGGTTCTTGAATGGCGTAATCCAAACCCGGAATGTTCAAAGATTGTCTCACGCCGTCGGCCTGGTGCCCCAGGACCAAGGCTATTTTGCGAAAGCCGCACGAACCGACAGCCTCGAGAACATAAGAGATCATCGGTTTACCGGCCACAGGGTGCAGAACCTTGCAGAGTTCAGATTTCATGCGGGTGCCTTTGCCCGCGGCCAGGATTAACGCTGAATATTCTTCCATTGTAACAAGACCGTCCCAAAATTGTCGCTGCAAATTATCCGTTTGGCGTAGCAGTGTCAAGCCGCATTTCCGATTGAAGCATCTGCGCTATTTCAATGAATTTCCAAGGAAACTCTTACGGGGATTTACAATAACCTTATTTCTGGTTGGGGCGTAATTGCCTAACAGAATTGCCACATTAGTCTTCGCACTGATTTACTGAATGAAGACAACGAATAATGCCGCCATACGCCGTTTTAGTGGAGACTTAAGCCCTTGTCGAAGTCGCCGCGACGAGTCGTCGATTCCTTCAGCAGTTTAGGGATAGCCTGTTTAAGCATAGCTTCTTTCGACTGCAATATTTTCGCGTCACAAGGGTTGTCGATTTTCTTGCGGTTGTGACTTTGAAAGAGATCGGTTATACCATGTGGAGACTCGTCTTTTCGCGGTTGACAACTTCCGAGGTCATATACCATTAGGCTGTTCACAGATCTTATGCGTTTTTCGGAACAAACAGACGAAGAATTGGCCTCACTGGCTTTGCAGGGCTCCCAAGAAGCTTTCCACGCCCTGGTGGACAGACACACGAATTCCATATATCGCCTCGCCTTGAGCATCACCGGAAATCACGCCGAAGCGGAAGACATCGTCCAAGAAACATTCTTGAGAGTTTTCAAGCATCTGACAAGCTTCTCGGCTGAAAAAGCCTCCTTCCGGAGCTGGCTGCTGACAATAGCCAGGAATCAAAGCATAAACGTCTTCGGGTCAATAAAACGTAGGGCCTTAAAATTCTTCAGTGAGTTTGACTCGGAAGACGGCTCGTCAGGCGGGTTTCAGAATTTCTTCCAATCGGACCAAATTGACGCCGAAAGCGCGCTCTCCTCCAAGCAGCAGTTTTCCCAGGTCAATGAAGCCTTGAAGAAATTGTCTGAGCGACAAAGAACCGCTCTTCTTCTCAAAGCGCAAGACAACTTCAGTTATGAAGAAATTGCCGGGATCATGGAGACGACCGCTTCATCCGTTGAATCATTAATTTTCCGAGCAAGACGAAAGTTGGTGGAGATACTGAAAAAATAACAGACTAGCTTCCGCGGGAATTCTCGGTTTTCCCGGTAATTTAATGTATGGAGGGAAACCTCATGGATTGCGGCAAATACATACGGCAAATATCGAAATATATCGACGGAGAATTGTCTGACCAGGCTGGAAAAATGCTGGCGACACATCTGTCCGAGTGCTCGGAGTGCCGGCGGTTTTACAGTAGGATGACCGCCATAAATGAAACACTCTGTTCCACGGCTGCGGAATATGATCACAGGGCTTTGATCAGTAGGGTAAAAGACAGACTTGGGGAGACTGACCTTTCCAAAAGGATGGCTTTTCCGATATTGCGTAAACTACCGGCTTACGGTCTGCTACTTATCCTCGCTCTGGGCCTGGGCAACCTTGCCGGAAACTCCTTGTGCCGAATCATTCCACATAGAGAGGCCAACGGAACCTTGGAACTATTGGCGCCTGAACACGAGAACTCCCTGGCTGAAGCGATTTTGGACATTGGAGTCCAGGAGAATTCCAAATGAAGAAGTCGTTTTTCTTTGGACTGTTGATATTTTCACTGGCGCTGAATTTGGCCGTAGCGGCCACCGTGGTTTGGCGCCTGTTGGAGGGACGATCCGCGGCCTCATCGTCCACTCCCCAGTCGAGTCTCAATGTTCAAGAAATGCAGGAAATCACCAAACTGTTTCAAAAAAACGTTCAGACTTCCATACTTGCCACCAGAAACCGGATGATGGAGAAACGCGTCGAGATACTGGACACGATAGCTCAAAAACCGGGTGACTTCGACGCCGTGGCGAAGAGCGTGGATGAGCTGAATGGCTTAAAGGCAAAAGTTGAGAGGGACGCTATCCTGGAAATCACCAAGACAGCGGCAGGACTCCCCCCGCAAAAGCGGTTGATGTTCCTGGATATGCTCAAGACCAGGACGTGCATGGGACCCGGCAGAGGATGCGGTCCTGGACAAGGATGTTGCCCGATGAGGTGAGCCCGAGCCCGCTGCTGCTTGAATAAGAGTCCCTTTCAGGGCATTCGAAAAAAAAATACTGGAACGTGTTGAAAGCATAGAACAGTAAGCGGCCATTTCACGCACACGATCGCGTATTCTTTTAAGATGCGGTGAGCTTCGCGAATCACACCTGTGCAGAAAAGACTTTCGCCACCATGCCTGCCCCGGACTCTTAATCCCGGGTTCGCAGGAACTACGATCCCGTCGGGAGCTTGAGGGACGGAATTTTCGCTAAATGACCAACATTGGTGGAAGACCGGACCTTATCTCCAGTTGTTGGCATTATAATTCGGCAAGTTAAATGTGCGGTCGCTCCCATACTCCCAATCATAGGGGATCGGAAAGAAGGGATAGAAGGTGTTGGTGATTCTGCTCATATACTTATCCCACCGATATTTCTCGATGCCACGGCTCTCGGGATCAAGGTTCTTATAAAATCGTTGAGCTTTATACCACATGCTGTTGAACCCCGGAGGGTAATTCTTGACAAACCTGTCATTGTAATCTTCGATTCCCCAGCACGCTGAAGAAGCCATCAATCCTATTCCCAAAACCAATAGCAGTGCAATCAGTCGCATGATCTCTCCTTTGACACATCCACAAAGAATTGGTCAGATTATATCAAAACAACACATTGAATGTCAAATAGTTGTGTTAATAAAATGATGTAATACCTGACCACAGGCGCTGATTCCCAGTCGGGCTGCATTATCCGATCGGTCCGCGCCCCATGAATGGGGAATGCGGACAGAGCGCCCCCTCGCCTACTCTGGAAATGGATCTGTTCGACGTCTTTAAGGCTCTGAGGGCCTTACCAATTCACGACCCAATACTTGCGCGTCCGGTTGATATTTGGTTTGAAAACACCGTAATCTTCGGCTACAATTCCATGCTTTATCGGACCAAACGGACCAGGAAAGGTGAAACGATGTCGTTCCCGGATATAGAAACTCAGATGAAGAAAATACTTCGTGGCGTTGAAGAAATTATCCACGAAGAAGAAATGAAACAGCGCATTCAGTGGAGCATGAACACGAACACCAAATTGCGGATCAAGTTGGGTGTCGATCCCACGGCCCGTGACATTCATTTGGGGCACATGGTCACAATCCGCAAGCTAAAGCACTTTCAAGATCTGGGACACATTGCCATTTTTCTCATCGGCGATTTCACTGCCAGAATAGGTGACCCCACCGAACGGAGCGAGGCTCGGGTAAGGTTGACCAAAGAACAGGTTTGGGAACACGCCAAGACATTCAAAGAACAGGTTTTCAAGATACTTGATCCGGAGAAAACCGAGATCCGGAATAACGGGGAATGGTTCGATTCCATGGACTTTGCCGACTGCCTGGATTTGGCATATAGATCCACAGTAGCCAGGATGCTGGAACGCAATGATTTCGAGAAGAGATTCAAGGAAGGCAGCCCTATCAGTATTACGGAATTCCTGTATCCGCTGATGCAGGGATATGATTCGGTGGCGCTTAAATGCCACGTGGAGTTGGGGGGCACGGACCAAAAATTCAATCTTCTAGCGGGGCGGGATCTTCAGATTCAGCACGGGCAGCCACCCCAAGTCGTTATTATGACTCCCTTGATCGAGGGCCTGGACGGGTCCAAAAAAATGAGTAAAACGGAGCGGAATTATATAGCGGTTGACGACACCCCGGAGGATATGTTTGGGAAGACCATGTCTATCCAGGACAATTTGGTAATTAAATATTTTACGTTACTTACCGATGTAGACACTTCTCTGATCGACAAATGCGCTCAGGGATTAGCCGAGGTTGAAAAGCATCAAGACCTGTCGGATCCTCTTCACCCTATGCAAATTAAGAAATCTCTTGCCAGGGCGATAGTAACCGAGTATCACAATGCTGCGGACGCCGCCAAAGCTGAAGACCACTTTGAAAAGGTTGTGCAGCGCAAAGAGACTCCGGATTCAATCCCACTGCGGGTGTTTGCGCATGAAGCTATTGCCGCTCAAGAGCTGGTTACTTCTCTGGCCGGAGTATCCACATCCGAAGCGAGAAGATTGATTACACAGGGTGGTGTCAAGCTGGACGGCGGTAAAATATCGGACCCCGGAACCGAAATATCCGTAACGCTGGACGAACAAATCGTTCAGGTGGGTAAGAGGCGCTTTTACAGGGTAAAACGGGAGGGGTCCGAATAATAGACCGCAATTTTATCAAAAAAATAATGACACGGCTTCATGCAGAGTCTAGAATGACGTTTGGAAGAGAGTCGGATCAAACACGCCTAGGGGGTCAAATGGGATTGAGGCTGCCGGTCCTAATTGCAATTGCCGTTATTCTTGGAGTATGGTCGCCTCCGAACGCCACAGGAGGCTGATGCGATTCTCAGGTCTTCTGGAGTGAAGGCCCAAATTTTTTTCCTCCCGGAACGCAAGAACCTGCCCAGCCCACACAAGGTCGTTGGCAAATGGAAAGTGACGGCGCCAACTACGATGTGAGCGTATCCTCCGGCTACGGGGCGAATCAGGCGCCACCGCCCAACGGTCCGGCGCCAGGGGCGCAGCCGCCAGTCCAGCAGCAAGCATATCCGCCTCAAAATTACAACCCACAGCAGAACGCCATGAGGCCGGCGCCTCAACAGGCATATCCGGGATATGCGTACCCGCAGAGTCAACCCCTGCAGGCCGCCGCCCCCCCGGCGAAAAGAAATCGTCAATCTGTGAGTCCCAACGGTCAGCAGGCTACGGCAAAACAGACCGTAACTGCGCCGGCAGGGCAGTCCTTATCCGCAAGACCGTTGGGCAAGAATTTGTGGTAGACTGGAGTAGGAATCTGTAAGATTTTCGGTAATCAGGCGCCGGGACAAAGCTTTTCAGGAATGGGTTTCCCGGTGAGCTGTTGCGATTTTTGTGGACTTCGCACGCCGAATTTGATTTATAGTGGTTGCTGGGGTTTCTATACGTATTTCGGAGGCGGCGCCAAGCCCGATTTGATTCACCCGGAGTGATTGATTACCAGACAAGTAACTTCTTTTGAAAGGGGTTGCTGTGGCTGAACAAGATCGCGAAATTAAGACAGACATTGTCGGAGAAATTGCGCCTTCGGTTAAGGAAGCGCCGTGGTGGAATACCGCCAAGGGTTACGAGGACTGGTTCGAGCCGGATCCACACGAAGAATTCGAGACTGACACATCCTTTCTGCAATCCCCCGTCCGCCAAGTAGTCGCAGGTGGAGATCGCCTGGATAGAATCAAAGAGAGCTACGAGCTCCTCAAACAATTTACCGCAAACGAGCTAAAGATTCTGCTTGCCCTCAAACGCAACGGTTCGCCGAAAGGATGGACTCTCCGTGAAGATTTGATGGTGTTGACTTCTACGAGGACCAGCCGGGAGGTAGCCGAAGCGCTCCAGGATCGCAACAAAGAGGCCGTCAAGAAGAGACTTCAATTGTTGCGTTCAAAAGGGCTGCTCAGAAGACAGACCGATGGGGACTCGGATGGGGAAATGCTGTCCGGGAACACAGCCTGAGAAAATGGTTGGCTCAAGGCAGGTCCTCCGTCACTCCTGCGCAAGCGGAAGCCTGGCTCTCAAGACCGCGACAAAGGCGAAACCTCTTGACCCCGGCTTTCGCCGGGGCGCCGACTTGGCCTGACGGGACTCCGTCACTGAGACTTGCCCCTCCGTCGCCTTAGCGGCGCTAAGCGCAAATCAATTTCAGGAAATATCCACGCCGTCGAGGAGTTTCTTGGCCTTAATCCTGTGGACGTCGACACCGACCTCCCGTTGAGTGAGACCCATGGCGAGTCCAATGACCTGCGTTAGATAAAACGTCGGTATCTTGAACTTTTCCTTTCCCTTACGTGCCAACACAATCTGACCCATATCGAATTGCTCGAAACACGAAGGGCATATGACGGAAAGCGCTTCTATCCCGCGCTCTTTTGATGTACCCAAGTTTCTGTCGAGTGATCTCGTATCCGGCGTCGAGGTCCATGTTAGCCCCCAGAGGGGAACCGCAGCACAAAAACTTTCGCGAGTATTCCGTAGGTTCCACGCCCACCAACGAGAGCAGATGATCCATCTTCACCGGCACGTATGACTCGGCTTCGGACAATTCCCCGGGATACATTATTTGGGGAGGACGAAAATAATGACAGCCGTAATGGCAGCCCATGCGAAGCGGCACGTCCCGAACTTTGCTCTTGATCATACGTTCCACGACCGAGTCCTGGTATAAAACATCAAGTATATGAGTGACTTCTATGGAACCTTCGTAGTGGTGGTTGTGTTCTTCCAGGATTTTATTCACTTTGCGGCGTTTCGCGTCGTTGGTCCTAAGGACGTGGTTAGCCTCTTTGAGCGTATTCACGCAGCCTGAGCACAACGTCATGACATCAACATCGGCTTCTTCGGCGATACAAAGATTTCTCGCCGCAAGAGCCAGCCAGGAATCATAGTGAACCATCTTCATGCTCGTAGGCGGCGGACAGCAAGAAAAAGGGAGGTCCAAGAGTTCTATGCCCAACTTCTGACAAACCAGTCTGGTTGCCGCTTCAAAACCCGGATATTTGATCGGGATTGCGCATCCCAGGTACAAAGCGTATTTCATAGTCACCTTTCAAGCCAGATTATGGCAGCTTAAAATTCCACGACTTCATCCAGTCCGGTTTTCCTCAAAATATCTCGGACTTCATCCACAGGCGCGGGGGGCAAAGGGTCCAACCCGTGGTGGGCTCTCATTTCATCCAATTGATGGACTATCATTGATCTTCCCGTCTTTGCTAACAACTCAATGGCTATAAGCAATCTGGGCGGGACGTTTCCTCGGCGAGCCGCGGCGTTGCGCAAAGCCACAAGGAGATCCGTGATGGGAATTTTCTGGGGGCAACGGTCTTCGCACACGTTACACGTGCAGCAAAGCCAAAGCTTCTCGTCTTTCGCCACTGCGTCATGACCGTGGTTCAAGCATTTCAGGATAGTCTCTCTGGGACCGTACGTGGGCACAACCTCCATTGCCGGGCAGGAGCCTGTACACCTTGCGCACTGATAGCATTCGTAGAGGTCTTCCCTGTGAAACCGTTTCCAAAACTTGGATATTGTTGTCATGACACATCAGCCTTCCTGGCAAGATATTTTTCAAGTTTATCAAGCGAGTTCTGGATTTGGGTCGGTGTCAGTTTGCTAAGGCCCTCCGCCATCTCGGAAATCACCTTGGAAAATTGGGCGCCTTCCGCCGCCGAGACCCAAGCCAACCGTAAGCGGTCCTTGTTGATTCCAATCTTTTCCATACGTTTCCAAAAACGTTCCACCCTCCTGGCCGTATGCTGATTGGCGTTGTTATAGTGGCAATCAGCCGGATGGCACCCGGAAACCAACACTGCCCCGGCTCCTTTGAGGAACGCTCGTTCAATCCAGTTCGGCGAAACTCTGGCGGAGCACATGGTTCGAATGATGCGCACATTGGGGGGATATTGCATTCTCGACACGCCGGCGAAATCTGCGCCCGCGTAGGAACACCAATTGCATGCAAAAGCTAAAATCTTGTCATGGGGGGCTCTCGCCAAAGCGCTGTCTATCTGACTGACGATTTGCTCTTCAGTGAAATGCGTCTGGTCGATCGCACCGAAGCGACACTCCGGCACGCATGCCCCGCAGCCCTGACAAGCGGCCTGGACTACTTCGTAGTATCCTTGTTCTTTACTTCCCTGAATGGCGTGGTAAGGGCAGACTCTGGCGCACAACCCGCACGCCGTGCATTTGGCCGCGTCTGATATTGGAAGTGATGGAAGGTATCTTAACCTCACCTTTGCTCATCAAGATGTTGGCTCTGGAAGCCGCGGCAGAGGCTTGAGTAACCGAGTCCTTGATATCCTTGGGGCCTTCGGCCGCGCCGGCCAGGAAAACACCACCAGTGGTTGTGTCCACGGGTCTAAGTTTAGGGTGAGCTTCCATAAAGAAGCCATCGGTGTCCGCGGAAAGATTCAGTAGTCTCTGCACGACCGAAGCGTCTTTGTGAGGCTTTATACCTACCGAAAGAATTACCATGTCCATGGTGGAGCGGTAGGGCGTGCCGAGCAGCGTATTCTCCCCGAGAAGCGTAAGATCGCCGGTTCCTATGTTCTCGATGATTTCGCCTGGAATCCCACGAACAAAGACTACGCCTTCGCGTCTCGCCCGTTGGAATAGATCCTCGAAACCTTTGCCAAACGCCCGGATGTCAATGTAGAACACGTGCACTTCGGTGTCGGGCCAGTGTTCTTTGATTAAGAGAGCGTCTTTTATGGTGTTCATGCAACAAACATTGCTGCAATAATGACTACTTCGTTTGCTTCTGGAGCCGATGCACTGGAGAAACGCCACCTTTGTGGGCCTAACCCTGTCTGAAGGCCTTATGAGCTCCCCTGCGGAGGGGCCGCCTGCGTTGATGAGCCGCTCGAATTCCAACGTCGTAATAACATTTGGGAATTTGCCATAACCCAATTCCGTCAAAGCTGTCGGGTCGTATACGTCCACGCCTGTGGCCACAACGATTGTCCCCACCTCAAGGTCAAGTGTTTCGTCCCGATCGGCAAAATCAATGCATTTTTTGGAACAGGCCTGGAAGCAGCGGTCACAGGCCACTATGCCCTGGTTATTAAGGCACTGGTCCATGTCCACGAGGAAAGTTGACGGGACAGCCTGGGCAAAGGGTATATAGATCGCGCGACGGATCGACAGCCCAGCGTTGAATTCATCCGGCGCCAATTGCGGACAAGCCTTGATGCAATCACCACAGGAAGTGCATTCTTTCTTCACATACCGGGCCTTCTTTAAGACCTTCACCTTAAAATTGCCTATGTGCCCTTTAACGGATTTCACTTCTGAAAGGGTCAGCAGTTGTATATTCGGGTGTCTGCCCACCTCGCTCATCTTTGGGGCAAGGATGCAAATCGAACAATCCATTGTCGGGAAGGTCTTGTCTATCTGAGCCATCCTGCCGCCGATGCTTCCCGTTCGTTCGACAAGATAGACTTTGTATCCGGCGTCGGCCATATCCAAAGAAGCCTGAATTCCGGCTACTCCGCCTCCGATGACCAAGGCTTTGCGGATCACCGGCACTGTGAGTTCGAACTGGGGTTTCAGGCGAGCGGCCCTACCAACGGCCATTTCAACCAGGTCCTTGGCCTTTTCGGTGGCAGCGTCTTTGTCGTGAAGATGCACCCAAGAACAATGCTCTCGTATGTTCGCCATTTCGAGTAAGTACGGATTCAGGCCGGCGGCCTCGCACGCGGCTCGAAAAGTTGGCTCATGGAGCCTTGGCGTGCATGCGGCGACGACGACTCTGTTGAGCTGATTCTCTTTTATGTCGTGCTTTATCTGCTCTTGGCCCGGCTCTGAGCATGTGTACAAGGAGTCCATCGCCAAAACAACTCCGGGAAGAGTCCTCGCGTATTCAGCCACTTCCTGGCACCGGACGGCGCCGCCGATATTCTTGCCGCAATGACAAACATAAACGCCGATCCTCAAATCGTTTGCGGTGAAGCGTTTGGGGGCGTCGGTATGATCTTTCAATTGGATATTCCTCGTTAAAGTGCTTGGAATTATCTTGGAGAATTGTGCGCTTGACAAATTTCAGTCCGACCTTGGTAGTCGATTTCATAAATACCGTGTCACTCGGTCCAACATGTCCCGTCCCGCAGGATGCGGTGTCTGGAGAGGAGCGCATCGTTCGGGACCTCTTTGCGATAGATGCGGATCGCGTAGGCGCCACATCCGGCAAGAATACGTGTTTGAACTTGTGCCACAGAACCCTAAGCGAACAATTCCACCATACTATTCTTTTTTTCCCAAGAGGCCGCAGCCGCATTCGTACCCTTTGTCAAATGCGGAAGTGTTTAGCTCTTCAGTGCCTGCGGGAATTGAATCCAGAACCGCTTTGCGCAAAGAGTCGTAAGAAACCACTCCGCCCAGCGCAGCTACGGCTCCCAGCATAACAATGTTGGCCACTATTCTGCGACCCATCTCTTCCGCTATCCTGGTGGACGGAACCTTGTAGACCGTAACACCTTCAGGGAATTCTTCTATGTTCACCAGGTCTTCATCAATTATGAGCGTTCCTCCCGGCTTCAAAGCGCCGCCGTACGTAGTCCATGCTCCCTGACTCATGATAACGAGAAGATCAGGGGAAATAACCTTGGGATAGTAGATAGTGTCGGTGTCTATCAACACATCGGCGCTACACGAACCACCCCTCGCTTCGGGGCCGTAACTCTGTGTGAACACAGCGTTCTTTTTCTCGAAAAGAGTCGCCGCCTTGCCCAACACGTGCCCGGACAGGATTATTCCCTGTCCTCCAAAACCGGCTAGTCTGACCTCGCGCTTGTCGCTCATGCGGCCCTGCCTTTCTCTTTGGGTTTGACCTTAGCCTTTGCGCGAGAAACCACCTTAGTTTGATAGTTTTCCATGAAGTCCGGCCGCTGGGAGTCAATGAATTTGCCTACAATAAACCTCTCTTTGAGACGAATTTCCGCCAAGCTCAAGTCCGCCCCGTTACGAATTTCCCCCATCTCTTTGTAGTAACGCATTTCATCTAGGCCGCTGCCCAGCTTATTGGGTCTGCCGTAACCCGTTGGGCACGGAGTGATGGCTTCTACAAAGGTGAAGCCTTTGCGTGCAAATGTCTCGGAAATTGAATGGACAAGTTGTCTGGGGTGAAAAGCCGTCCAGCGCGCCACATAAATGGCGCCGGCGGCATGGGCCAGATAAGGCAAATTGAACCCCGGTTCGGCGTTGCCCAAGGGCGTCGTGGAGGTCTTCGCCTCCAGAGGAGTTGTGGGAGCGACTTGCCCGCCGGTCATACCGAAGTTGAAATTGTTTACGCATATTACCTTGAGATTTATGTTGCGCCTGGCCGCATGAATGAGATGATTGCCTCCGATGGCGAACAGATCTCCATCTCCGGAGAATACGGTAACGTGCAAATCCGGTTTGGCCAGAGCGAGACCCGTGGCAAAGGGAATGGCCCTACCGTGCGTGGTGTGGTAGGTGTCCATATCCAGGTACCCGGCGACTCGGCCCGTGCACCCGATTCCCGACACTACTGCGCATTGATCCACTGAAATATTGTCGCGCCGCATGGCTTCTATAAAAGTCGTCAAAATAACACCGAGACCGCAACCCGGACACCAGATATGCGGGATACGCCCCGGTTTCAAATACTGATCGTAAGGATGCAGACCATGATCCTTCTGTATCGCCAAGTCTTCAGTTTGTTTATCAAAAGGCTTTATATCTCGTAATCGAATTTTCATCTGGGCCCCGCTTTCAGCTCCATTTCGGTGTAGTTACATGAAGAACCGGCTATCCCCGCAGGACGATTCCTCAAGAGTCTACAAGTATTCGCCCAAAACCTCTTCTATTTCAGCAGGCGTGTGAATGGATCCGCCCATGAGCGCCATGAGCGTCACTTCAGCCTTATTTTGAGCCGTTCTTTCAACTTCGTAGGCCATTTGTCCGTAGTTTATTTCCGGGACGACGAAGGCCTTCACCTGTTCGGCCAGCTTCCTGATGACTTTGGACGGGAACGGCCAAATGGAAATTAACCTAAGCAAGCCGGCTTTGTGACCCTTGTTCCTGAGGTTTTCCACAGCCTGCCTTGCGACCCGCGCAGTGCATCCGTAAGCCACAACTACTACCTCGGCGTCCTCCAACGCGATTGATTCGTATCGTACGATTTTATCGGCATTTTTTTTGATTTTATCGACCAGATGCCGGACGTGTCGTTCCTGTACGGCGTCGGTTATAACGGGATAGCCTCGCTCATCGTGAGTCAATCCCGTGACGTGAACGTGGTAGCCGTCCCCAGCCACAGCCATGGGAGCCGGAAGAGGTCCCGTCGAATCAAATGGCAAATAGTCTCGCCTGGTCCCCTTTGGTTTTACGCGGTCAATCACATGCAAGTTTTCCCGCTTGGGAATCACCACCCGCTCCGTCATGTGGCCGATGACCTCGTCGGCCAGGATGAAAACAGGCTGTCTGTAAATCTCGGACAAATTGAACGCTTCCACGGTGAAATCGAAGCATTCCTGAGGCGAAGCGGGGGCAAGGGCAATGCAGCCGTAATCACCGTGGGATCCCCAACGGGCCTGCATCACGTCCGCTTGGCCGACTAGAGTCGGTAGGCCTGTAGATGGGCCACCGCGTTGTATGTTGACTACCACGCAAGGCGTCTCCGTCATCATACCCAGTCCTATGTTTTCCATCATCAACGAAAAGCCCGGGCCGGAAGTGGCGGTCATAGACTTCACTCCTCCCCAGGAGGCCCCGAGAATGGCCGCCATGGAGGCGATTTCATCCTCCATCTGAATATACACTCCACCTACTTCGGGCAGCCGACGGGCCATCCTCTCGGCGACCTCGGTGGCCGGGGTGATCGGATACCCTGCAAAAAACCGGCATCCCGCCGCCAGCCCGCCTTCGGCGCAGGCCGCGTCTCCATGAATAAAATGTTCGCCTGTCAAAATGTCTGTTTCGGGCATTTAAAGATCCTGATAAATCTGGATATTGGGGGCGCGGCCTTTCGCAGGGAGCGTTCCCGGGACTGATATGATTCCGACTTATGATGATAAGCGCTGGATTATTATCGCTTTGTAAATCTCTTGTCTTTTCGCGAGTAGCGGATTGTGACTTTCTGGATGTCGTCTTCGGTGATTTTCTTGGCTTCCTTCAATTCAGTGTAGATCGCGAACTCGGGACATATCAGGCCGCAAAGGCCGCACTCAACGCAGTCTTCAGCCTGGAAGACGACTTCAGGCGGGTGGTAACCTTTGGGATTGAATCGCTTGCTTACCTTGAGGCATCCATTGGGACAAAATTCTATGCAAAAGCCGCAACCTTTGCACCGATTTTCTATAATGTGAACTTCCCCCTGAGGAATTGAATGAGCCTCAGCGTCCAGAGGTAGGCGCCAAAATTTCATGTTCTCTTCTCCGCTACGATGACCGTAATCTTCTCAATATAAACTATTTTTTTCCGTAGTCAATTCGTACCGGCTGACAAGAGAGCCCTGATGGACGGATTTCATGTCAGTTGGGTAAAAAGTCTTTGAAGGCCTTGCTCCCATTCTTGACTACCCCAGACCGCCGCGAAGCAATGGGCCTCCCAAGCTTCCTGATCGGACGATCTAGGGCCTGAGCCGCCCGTTAGAGCCGCTTTCGCATACCGTAACGCCATAGGTGGTTTGGCGGCAAGCCGCGCAGCCAAGATCTTAACTTCTGGCGTCAGTTCATCAGGGCCTACGACCCGGTTAACCAGACCGATGTTTTCAGCTCGCACAGCGGTTATGGCGTCTCCCACGAGCAGCAGTTCCGCCGCCGGTCCGGAGCCGACGGCCCTAACCAGCCTGCCGATCGTCCCCCAGCCCGGGATAAACCCGTATCCGACTTCCGGCAGGTGGAACTCCGAATCTTGGGAAGCCAAACGAACGTCGCAAGCCAGAGCCAGGGAGAGACCGTCACCGATGACATGCCCTTGGATCGCCGCAATACTCGGTTTGGTCAGTTGCTCGATTTGTGTGAACGTTGTTCGTCCGGCTTCACTAACAAGCTTCGGCTGACTCCCATATGCTCGCGGCCAGAATTTGAGGTCGCCTCCCACGCAGAAGACGCCTTTCAGAGCGCTTGTGATAATGACCACTCTTACGGCTGGATCGTCTTCCGCTTGCTTAGCGGCTTCGGTGATGTCGCGCAAAGCGGCTTCATCGAGAGCGTTGACCGGCTGCCTTTGGAGCCTCAGTTCGGCAACCGGACCATTGATCAACAGTTCTACAGACGCTGACATAACTCGCCTCCTCCGCTCATTGTATCAGGGTAGTTCCGGGGCTCCCGCCTTCATGTGAATCCTTACGGTTTTTCTTCAGAAATGCACTACTTTACCGTCCTCTGCCGTCTCATGACCGATCATGTCCACTCGCTGGAGCATGTCTTCGCTCATATGTGTTAGAATCAGCCGTTTGGGACGAATCTCAGGGAGATGCATCTCTAAGGTCTTGAAGTTTATATGGTACCTGATTTCCTTGTCGTAGAAATAGGCTTCACAGACAAAGAGGTCGGCTTCGTAGGCGGCCGCAGCCAATTCATCGCACCAGTCCGCGTCGCCGGAATACGTCAACACTCGTCCGTCAACCTCCACGCGCAAGGCAAAAGACGGCGCATTGCGGACATGAGTGTCGCTGACCACGTACGGCGTTACGGCAATGTGATTCAGGAGAGTTTGCGCTCGAGGCTCCAATTCAACAATTTCCACATCAAACTTTCGCGGTATCTTGGACGATCCGGGGAAGAACAGATCCATGGCTTCAGGGAAGAGGCGGTTCAGGCCTCTTGGTCCCGCTATCGTAAGCGGCGAACGACGTTTGGAAAACTGCGCGTCAAGAACAAAGAACGGCAATCCACCAAAATGGTCCGCGTGCAGGTGGGTTATCAAGATTGTGTCAATGGAATTTGGAGCCACACCGAAGCGTTTCATGGGTATGAGAGACGAAGCCCCGCAGTCCAAAAGAAAGCGTGTTGCGCTGCTCTCCACCAGCATACACATGTTGAAACGTCCGCCACTTCCAAATGCGTCTCCGCTACCCAAGAATTGCAGTCGCATGGATTAATCTCCTTCATTCGGCGAATCTCAGCTTTTCGGCAAGTGGTTCATGGTTCTCGAAAGGATTTAGATGAACCCAAACAGACAATCATTTGCTCATATGGCTTAGGCCATCTCTTTTGAGCGCCCCGGAAATTACGACTTCGGTTTCACAGCCTCGATTAGAGCCGAGGCGATGTAATTTTCCACATTCTGTCCCGGGACCCATTGACGTATGAATTCGCGACTTTCTTCCTTGGGCTGAATTCTCACATTCTGAAAACCTGCTTCGGCAAGTATCGTTTCCAGTTCGGTTATAGTTAAAGCCCCTCCGATGCAACTTGAATAGAGAGCCAGATCGTTTCGCACAGCCGCAGGCAATTCTGCTGTAGCCACCACGTCGGAAATGGCCAATCGTCCGCCGGGTCTTAAAACCCGGAACGCTTCCCGGAACACCGCTCGCTTGTCCGGAGAGAGATTTATCACGCAATTTGACATGATGACATCCACGCTTGCGTCCAGCACAGGAACATGTTCTATTTCGCCCAGTCGAAACTCGACGTTGGAACATCCCGCCGCCTTGGCGTGCCCCCTGGCTTTAGCGATCATCTCCGGGGTCATGTCCACCCCGATTACGCGCCCCCTTTCTCCGACCTGCGGAGCCGCCAAGAAGGCGTCAAAGCCTGCGCCGCTTCCCAGATCCAGCACGGTTTCGCCGGGCCGCAAGCTCGCTATGGCATGCGGGTTTCCGCATCCGAGTCCCAGATTAGAGCCTTCAGGAACCGACTGAAGGTCTTCAGCGGAATATCCTATCTGCATTGAAACGGCGCTTTCGGAATCGCTCCGCGGCCCGCAACAACTTCCGGAGGGAGCGCATCCGCATCCCGACTTCCCGTCTTTTGCGATTTGCCCATATCTCTTCCTCACGGACTCCGTAATCTCTGAAGCTTCTAATTCCTTGCCAAACACGTCGGTCATTTGCATCCTCCTACGTTGACGGTTTCTTCGCGTTCAAGATCAGCAAGGGGGCGACCGGTCAACAAATTAGCCGCTGCGAGCACTGTGTCCGGGTCTACCCAACAGACTATGTTTTTTCCGCGCCTTTCCATGCGTATGAGTCCTGACTGCCGCAGCTCTTTGATGTGGTGGGAAACGGTTGACGGATCGATCTCAAGGCCTTTGCCCAGGTCGCTAACGCACTGCCGGACGGCCGAATCGGAACTGCACTTGGTTCCCGGTGGACAGCATGAAACCAATCTCAAGAAGATCCGTAAGCGATTCGGATTCGACAACGCCTTGAAGATTTCGGCGAAACGGTTGACCACAGATTCATAGTTTGACATATGTCAATTTGTCCCACTTTGGGGATTACTTGTCAAGAGAAAAGTTTTTTTCAGCCTAACTTTTCATTTCTAAGCGACGATTTTCGAGATTGCTTCGTCGCTTTGCTCCTCGCAATGACATTTATCGTTGTCTTTGCGAGCGCAGCGAAGCAATCTCCGCTTCGCCATTTGCGACCGAACGCATACCCTTCAGCAGAATGTGCTTGACAGCTGGAGCAATTGTGCTATTTTCTGATCAATTCGTTATGTGGCGAAATATAGGAGAGTGAATGCGGGAGTTCATGACCATTGTCAAAGCCCTCGGAGATGAGAATAGGGTCCGGGCGCTGCTCGCTCTACGTGGAGGCGAGCTTTGCGTCTGTCAGATAATCGAGCTGCTTGCTCTGGCGCCTTCTACAGTCTCGAAGCACATGTCCATTTTGA
The DNA here is from genome assembly GCA_963747865.1 of uncultured delta proteobacterium. Taxonomy (GTDB): domain Bacteria; phylum Desulfobacterota; class Desulfomonilia; order Desulfomonilales; family Desulfomonilaceae; genus JBBSBY01. Next base: position 170,484 of record CAVVHK010000028.1, read on the forward strand.
AGCAGGCGGGACTCGTAGAGGGGACAAAGAGAGGGCGGTGGGTTTACTACAGGCTTCCATCGGCGGAAGAAACGTCGCCGCCGGCAACGGAAGCAATTGCGTTTGTCTTGAGGCTCCTCTCGGATGACCCGGTCGTTTCCCGGGATGAGGAACGACTAAGACAGGTCTTAGAGACTCATCCCCATGAACTATGTGAACGTCAAGGACCCAAGCGAAAATGCGCGGCGTCCAATTGATTAAGAGTAATAGTTAACCGGAAAACCCCTTTTTGCAATCCCGCGTTTTGCGGGGCCCGGACCCTTCCCCAAAACCTCCTAATATATTGGTTTGTTAAATGGCCTTAACTCTTCTGCCGGCAGAATTTTCAGCGCCCTGGGCTCATAAGGCCTCGCCATCGTCCATGGGTAGAGGGCTCGAATGTTGGCGCAATTGTTAGAGTTTTTTGCACAAGTAAGTTCCCTCCCGGTGAACCCTTACGATTAAGATCGGCGCAAATTGGCGCGCCGTTCCAAAATAAGGAAGGAATCGCTTTATGGAAATCCCAAAGAAACTCTCTCTGTTAGACAGATACTTAACTCTCATAATATTCGTCAGCGATGGGCGCCGGTGTCGGAATCGGCTATCTCGCTCCCTCGGTGACCAAATTCATTGCCGGGCTTCAGGTTGGAACCACGTCCATTCCCATTGCGGTGGGATTAATCTTGATGATGTACCCGCCGCTCGCCAAGGTGAAATACGAGGAGATGGGAAGCGTGTTCCGCGATTGGAAAGTCTTGGCCCTCTCTTCAGTTCAGAACTGGATTGTCGGGCCGATTCTGATGTTTTTTCTTGCGATAATACTGTTGCCCGATCGCCCTGAGTACATGGTCGGGTTGATCATGATCGGGCTCGCCCGATGTATTGCGATGGTGATTGTGTGGAACGAATTGGCCGAAGGAGACACCGAATATTGCGCTGGCTTGGTTGCGTTCAACAGTATTTTTCAGGTCATTTTTTTCAGTGTGTACGCATGGTTTTTCATTACCGTCCTCCCGCCGCTCTTTGGTCTCAGCGGAAGCATTGTGAGCGTCAGCATGAAACAGATTGCGGAAAGCGTCTTTATCTACCTGGGTATTCCGTTTGCCGGGGGCGTCATTACACGGTTCGTCATGCTGAAGGTCAAGGGCAAGGCATGGTACGAAGGCGTTTTCATGCCGACGATTAGCCCCATAACCCTTATAGCCTTGCTGTTCACAATTGTCGTCATGTTCAGTCTCAAAGGAAATTTGATCCTCGCTATCCCTCTGGACGTGGTGAGGATAGCTATTCCATTATGCATATATTTCGTGGTGATGTTTCTGGTTAGTTTCTGGATGGGATACAAGATCAGCGGGGATTACCGCAAGACCGTCACCCTATCGTTTACTGCGGCGAGCAACAATTTTGAACTCGCTATTGCGGTTGCGATAGCCGTTTTCGGAATAAACTCGGGGGAAGCTTTTGCTACGGTTATTGGTCCACTCATCGAAGTTCCCGTCCTTATAAGTCTTGTGAATGTGGCGTTAGGGTTCCGTGAAAAAATGTTCACTTCGTCTGTCGTATTATCGAAAAACTAACTGGACGATAGTAGGCCGGTTTTGCGGCTTTAACGGGCTGATCGCGGTAAAACCGGCCCTTCGGGGACCGATAAATTGGGAAGGATCACAATGACAAATTTGGTCATCATTGGCGGAAGTGACGCCGGCATTAGCGCTGCCATCAGGGCGCGAGAAATTGACTCATCCGTTGCGCCCACGCTCGTGGTCGCCGACAGTTACCCGAATTTCAGCATTTGCGGCCTGCCTTTCTACTTGAGCGGCGAAGTCTCTGATTGGCGGACTCTGGCGCACAGAACCCGGGAAGAAATCGAGCAGGCCGGGATTAGATTGCTCCTTGATTCCCGCGCCGAGAGCATCGACGCCGGCGGGAAGACAGCTCGGATCGTCGATAGCGGAGGGAAAGCGCGTGAACTCCCGTATGATCGACTGATCATCGCAACGGGCGCGGAGTCAATCAAGCCTGGTATCAAAGGAATCGACTTGCCGGGGGTTTTCCTTCTACGGTGGATGAGCGAGTGCTTCGCCATGGGCAAGAGACTCAACGAACACCGGCCGAAGTCCGCTCTCATCGTGGGAGGCGGCTACATCGGAATGGAAATGGCGGACGCGTTGGCTCTTCGAGGTCTGTCCGTGACGGTGGTAGAGTTCGCGGAAACGGTTCTCACTACCGTGGACAGGCCCCTCGGAGAGAAAGTCGCGGCTGAACTCCAGGGCCACGGCGTCAAGGTTGCGTGCGGAGTAGGAATTGAGTCCATTGAGGCCGAAGGAAATACCCTTACCGTGCGGGGAACCAATGGATTTACAGCCGGCGCGGACCTTGTGCTGGTGGCGGTGGGCTGCCGACCGGCGACAACCCTGGCCGCGCTAGCCGGCGTCGAAACCGGACTCAAGGGTGCCATTAAAGTTAATCGGCGAATGGAAACCAATTTGCCGGACGTGTACGCGGCCGGCGATTGTGTGGAAACCTGGCACAATCTCTTGAACGATTACACATATATCCCCCTTGGAACCACGGCCCACAAACAGGGACGCATAGCCGGAGAAAACGCGGCCGGTGGAAATCGTGAGTTCGCAGGCTCTCTGGGTACCCAGGCCGTAAAGATTTTCGACCTTGTGGCTGCCCGCACCGGGTTTCGGGACACAGAGGCGTCGGTGGCCGGGTTTGATCCTTTCACCGATGAATTCGAGACCTGGGATCACAAGGTTTACTACCCGAGCGCAGAAAAGATGACAATCCGCATTACCGGGGATCGAAAGACGCACCTCCTCCTGGGCGCTCAGATTCTCGGACATCGCAAATCAGAGGTATCGAAGCGGGTCGATATATTCGCCGCAGCGCTTTTCAGCGGTATGTTAGTTGAACAGTTAAGTGACCTTGATCTGAGTTACACTCCTCCGCTGAGCAGCCCTTGGGATCCGGTCCAGATGGCGGCTCAGGCTTGGGTCAAGAATCTTGGTTAACCACGCTGACCGTGAACTGATAGGACGTACAGTTCCTGTTTCGAGGCTTTCAATTAGCAAAGAGCATCAGCGCTCGTGAACTCAAATGGAGAAAACCGAAAGTCTTGGGTTCGGTAATAGTGCGCCGGGAAACCCCTTTTTGCAACCCCTGGAAGTGCAGGGCCCGGCCCTTTCCCTAAAAACTACCAATATTTTGATTTATTAAATAATCGCGGCCGTGGTTAGATCGGATCTCTCAGCGCCTCGCGCTGACGCCGGCCTCCTAGGTGCCAACATGCCGGGTAGTCGGCTGCCCGGCATGTTGGCGCCATAGCTGGAGTTCTTCGAGCAGGGTCCGGAAGGAAGTCTTTTTGCCCGAAAAAGCTTCCTTCCGGTGTTTTCTGGCAAAAGTGTCCTCTTCGACTGTTACATCATTGAAAAACTGACATGAGGAGATGCGCCCATGAAGAAATGGAGCCGGCGCGGCGGTGGGAATAGGAGTCGCGGTAAAAGGCCGCATACCTGCGCCGGCGGAAGATCCGATGGGGGAGTCAACCGTGCGAAAACTGAATGTTTTAAAGAATATCAAACCCCAGGAGCGCGAGGACTCCCTTGTCCGGATGCAGAGGGAACTAGTGCGAACCATGGCCAAGCCTGTTGAAAAACGGCGCTGGGCCATGGTCATTGATACCCGCAAGTGCGTGGGGTGCCACGCGTGCGCCATTGGATGCGTCGCCGAAAACAAATTGCCTCCTGGCGTAGTATACAGGCCGGTGGTCATCCGTGAATTTGGTGAGTACCCCAATGTTCAAATTCGTTTTCTCCCGCGACCCTGCATGCAATGCGACAATCCCTCATGTGTGCCGGTCTGTCCGGTAAGGGCCACATGGAAACGTCCCGACGGAGTGGTAGTGATCGATTACGACAAATGTATCGGTTGCAGGTATTGTCTAAGCGCATGCCCGTATGGAGCGAGAACTTCGGACTTCGGTAGGAGTTATTCGACCGACGCCGCTATAGGAGCGCCAGCGGGAAAGGATCGCCCTCTTGATGGCTCGTCGGCCTCCCAATGGGAGCGGAAACCCAACAATGAGTATTGCAAAAGCTGGGTCCGAAATGATCACCAATCTCCGGTGGGTAACGCTCGCAAATGCCATTTCTGCCTGCATAGGCTCGAAGTTGGCCAACTGCCGATGTGTGTGACCACCTGTATCGGTCGAGCCACATATTTCGGGGATTCCAACGATCCGGAAAGCCTGGTGATGGAACTGATCACCAGAAATGACTGTCAGACCCTCCTCCCGCACCTGGGGAACAAGCCCCGCTGCTACTACATTGTATGAAAGGAGAGTAAAGCGCCATGACCAGCGCAACACTTTCGGCCAAGAATCCGGAACGCGGCGATTCCAACTCTCCGTGGACCACGGCTTTATGGGTAATCTGGCTGATTCTGATGATCGGCGGAACAATAGGCGTCTTCCAGAGATTCACGCACGGCCACCTGGCTGCGGGGTACGGATCTTACGTGCCGTGGGGCTTGTGGATCGGACTTTATTTTCTCGGAATAGGGATTTCGGGGGGCTCATTCATAATTGGGGCGGTTGGCTACATTCTCGGCGTTTCGGGATTCAGCAAACCAACGGAACTGCGCATGGCTATTGTGTTGAGTCTCGCGGCTATGATCCCCGCATTTGTCGGCGTGGGACTCGATCTAGGACACTCGGAACGCCTTTTCAAGGTGATTACTGGGCCTTCCTTTACCAGTATGATGGCGTTCAACGCTTGGATGTACAACGTTTTCGCACTCGTCGCAGTCGTAAGCTGGCTGCTGACTTTTAGCAAAGGCTCCATTTGGCTCAAGCCGGTACTGGTGTTCGGGGCTTTCTTATCCATATTGTTTCCAAGCCAGAGCGGTGTTTTCTTCGAGGCCGTGCGGACCAACGCGTTTTGGCACAGCCCGATTCTCTCCGTCCTGTTTCTTGCGTCCGCCATCGCTCTGGGCGCTGTCGGGCTTCTTTTTGTCAGAGTATTGCTGAACAATGGCTCCACCGGCGAGGACGCTCGGCAGAGTCTTGACAACGCGGCCTACTGGTTGCGCATCGTCGGAGTCTCAGCGATCCTGCTCTACCTGGCGTTTGAATTTGCGGAATATTCCATCGTTTTCTGGAATCCTGGACCACATTCACCTAATGTTGAATTCTTGTTGTTCGGCGATTACTCGTCAGTGTTTTGGATTCTTCATCTGGCCCTGGGCGCTCTAGTTCCTCTCGCGTTGTTCGCGTCCAAGTCAAAAGCCCTTTGGGCTCTGGGGGCGTTTCTTGCCACAGTTGGATTCGCCGCGGCTCGAATGTGCGTCCTCATTCCCGGTCAAATCAGCGGTCAGATCCCCGGCCTACAGCAAGCGTTTCAGGATCATCGGCTCACGTATGCGTACCACCCCACATCGATGGAATACCTGGTCGGCGCTTTTATGGTGGCCCTGGGCATGGCAATTTTTTATTTTGGAATGCGATTGAGCGGAACTGCGGCTTCCTGTTCGCAACTGCAGGAGCGAGGTGAATTATGAGCCATAACAATGACCATAGGGCAACGAGCAGAAGGGATTTTCTGGCAGGCGGTGCGCTGTTAGGAGCCGGGATCATTGTTTCTTCTTCGGATGCGGCGGCGGACTCCGGCGACGCCTCAGCCAAGGCGGTGATTAACAGCCTCCGGCCCGATGCCGCCTACGAATTGGCAAAGCCCACTAATATGATTTATTCGGCGTGTCTGCAATGCAATACGGGCTGTGGAATCACATGCAAGCAACAGAATGGCGTCATAATCAAGATTGACGGCAATCCTTACAATCCTTGGACGTTGGCGCCTCATCTGCCTTACAACACGCATCCTCAGGATGCAGCGCCGGTGGACGGGTCCATTTGTCCTAAAGGCCAGGCTGGGCTCCAGACGGCCTACGATCCTTATCGTCTACGTAAGGTCCTCAAAAGAGCCGGCAAGAGAGGCGAAAACAAATGGGCCACGGTTCCTTTCGAACAGGCGGTTCAAGAGATCTGCGAAGGGGGGAAGTTATTTTCAAAAGTCCCTGGGGAAGAAAATCGTGAAGTTGATGGGCTGACAAAGCTCCGCTCCATGACTGACACGAAAATCTCGAAGGAGATGGCCGAGGACGTGAAGGCGATCCTGGACGAAAAGGATAAGGAGAAGAAGAAAGCCCTGGTCGAAGAGTTCAAGACCAAGCACGCTGAAAACTTGGACAAGCTCATCGACCCTGACCATCCGGACCTCGGGCCGAAGAACAATCAGATCGTTGTCGCCTGGGGCAGGTTAAAAGGGGGCCGCGGGGAACTCTACCGGCGATTCGCAGACGCTCTTGGAACTACTAACGCCCATGGGCACACCACCGTATGCCAGGGTTCGCTGTATTTCACTTGCAAGGCCATAAGCGAACAATATGTGGATGGAAAGTTTACCGACGGCAAAAAATTCTATTGGCAGGCGGACACTGAAAACAGTCGCTTCATCTTCTTTGTGGGAGCCAATCTCTTCGAGGCCAATTATGGACCGCCGAATCGAGCGGTGAGGCTCACAGGCAATTTGGTAAGTGGTTATTCAAAGATCGCAGTGGCGGACCCACGATTCAGCAAACTGGCTTCCAAGGCCTGGAAATGGTTACCGCTCAAGCCGGGAACCGACGCCGCTCTGGCGGCCGGGATCATGCGGTGGATAATCGACAACAAGCGCTACGACGCAAAGTTTCTCTCCAGCGCCAACAAGGCGGCCGCCGTCGCAGCCGGAGAAAACAGTTGGTCCAACGCGACATGGCTGGTCGAGGTCAAAGACGGCAAGCCGGGCAAGTTCGTTAGAGCCGCGGATGTGGGACTGGCTCAGGCCGAGACCCGCCAGACAAGGGACGGCAAGAAAGAATATCAAGAGAAGTTTCTCCTGACCATGGTTCAGGGAAAGCCCGTGGCTTTTGACCCGAACGACACTAAGAACCCGGTTAACGGGGATTTGTTGGTTGACGCTCATTTGCCGGATGGCACGGCAGTAAAGAGCGGTTTGCAGGTGTTGCTGGAATCCGTCCAACAGCGCAGCTCGAAGGAATGGGCCGAAACCGCCGGCGTTAGAGAAGAGGACATGATTTCCGTAGCCCGTGAGCTAACCAGCTACGGCAAGCAAGCGGCCGTGGATATTCATCGGGGTCCAGCTCAACACACGAACGGATTTTATAATGTCCTTTCCTGGATGACCGTAAATATGTTGTTGGGGAATTTCGACGCCAAAGGCGGAATGATCGCGGCCAGCACCTATGACTATATGGGCAAAGGCAAACAGTTCGAGTTGGCCGCTCACCCGGGGAAGACAACATCATTCGGCATAAGCTCCATTCGCCACGGCGTGGACTACGAGAAAACCACTCTGTTTTCAGGCTATCCGGCCAAACGCAATTGGTACCCTCTGAGCAGTGACATCTATGAAGAGATTGTTCCGTCAATTGGAGACGCTTATCCTTACCCTGTGAAAGCGCTTTTTCTTTACATGGGCGCTCCGACTTACTCTCTACCCGCGGGCGACACAAACATCAAAATCCTGTGCGAAACCGAAAAAGTTCCGCTTTTTGTGGCAAGCGACATTATTGTCGGCAGCGCTTCCATGTATGCTGACTACATTTTCCCAGACTCATCGTACCTTGAACGATGGGAATTCCAGGGAAGCCACCCGTGCGTGCCTAACAAAGTTCAACCGGTAAGACAGCCAGCGATGGCCCCTATTCCTGAGAATTGTACTGTATATGGCCATGCGATGCCGATGAGTTTCGAAACCATGATTCTCGGCATATCGGAAAGGATGAAACTTCCGGGATTCGGCGCCGACGCCTTCGGCAAGAGTCTTGACCTTAAGCTCTCGGATGAATTCTATCTCCGGGCTCTTGGCAACCTCGCTTTCGGGGAGAAGCCCGACTGCTCCGACTCAGTGCCCGACGCGGATGAAGCCGAAATGAAGATCTTCCGTGAAGCTCGACGGCATCTGCCGCAAAGCGTATTCGATGAGGAGAGATGGAAGAAAATCGCGGGTGAGAAGCTTTGGCCAAAGGTGGTGTACGTCCTCAACCGTGGAGGTAGGTTCGAGGATTGGGCGAAAGGATATAAGGATGACCGAGTGGCTCACCCTTACGGGGCGTTGCTCAATATGTATCAGGAGAAGACAGCTTCGACAATTCATTCGGGAACTGGAAAGAAGAACCCCGGAATCGCCGGTTATGTGCCGATCAGGGACTACCTTGGCCGAGAGCCCGATGAATTTCGCAAAGGACACGAACTGGCCTTGATAACCCATCGGACGATTTCTCAATGCAAGACCCGAACAATCGCAGACCCGTGGCTGACGCCGCTCATGCCCGAGAACAGCATATTGATCAACCCTGAAGACGCAAAGCGGCTGGGGCTCAAGGACGGCGATCTAGTGAAAGTCGTCAGCGCCACCAATACTTCCGGTGATTGGGACCTGGGCGCGGGAAACAAGAAACCGATGATCGGGAAACTTGCGCTTACCCAGACCATGCGTCCCGGCGTAACGAGCTTTGCTTTGGGCTTTGGTCACTGGGCCACCGGCGCGGGGGACATTACTATCGACGGTCAGATGATTAAAGGTGAACCCCGGCGAGCCGCTGGGCTTCATGCAAACGCAGCCATGTGGGTTGATCCGACTCTCAAGAACACCTGTATGCTTGATCCCGTTGGAGGAAGCGTCAGCTTTTATGACACGATGGTGACGCTCATTCCCATCCCGCGATAGCGCAGAAGGCGGAGAGGCTTGAAGGCCCGATACCGGCTATTTGAATTTTGCAATAGGTTACCGGGAAAGCCCTTTTTACAAAACGCTGCCTGCGGCCGCAACCAAGAGCCAACCCCCTTGGCCCTCCTTATCAGGGGGGATCAGGAAGTCCCCCTGATAAGGGCGATTTAGGGGGTTCGGCTTTTGGATTCGCACAAACCTGATGACCTTTAATATCGTAGTAACCGTAGGTTACAGCGATGTGAGGCCAATTTCTTATCGAGAAAACAAGAAAGCGAACGTTATTAGTAAAATGGAGGTTTCCCGGACTCTTCCCCAACTTTTAACCACGCGCTAGCGTCCGCCTAACTTCAATCGCTCCTAATGAAGCCATGGAGTTTGCGCACGCCGGCAGAGAGTTCCGTAGTCATACGGGGGGCACACCCTCGAGCCGGGTGTAAGAAAGGCCGGTCCACTACTGGAACTTCATACATAGGCGAGATTAGGATCAGACGGATTCCTCGGAACGAATCAGCGAAAGGAGGCACACATGAATACGATTGCGGTACCATTCTTTGGCGTCCTTGGAGTTTTGCTGCTAGGGTTCATGATCTCACAGTCCAAGGCGGAATCAGAAACCAAGGAAAAGATGAGAGTCGAAGGTTCAACCAGCATGAGCCAAATGCTGCATGATTGGGCTAAATCTTATACGGAAGAGCGTCCTACCACTCATGTCGAGGTCGTTGCGAATGGGACTCCACTTGGGCTAAAAGCCATTCTGGAGCGAAGAGCGGATGTGGCTATGGCCTCAAGAAAGATCTCAGCGGGTGAAATGGCTCAATTTGCCGACAAAGGCATTAAACTTGTGGAGTCGAACGTCGGCCTCGAAGGGGTGACTCTAATAGTGAACAAGGGCAATCCCATCAAGGAACTCTCATTGGAACAACTCAAGTGTATATTGACCGGCGAGTGCGCCACTTGGGACAAACTCGGCGGCCCGCAGGAGCCGATAACGTTCATGCTCAGGAAGCCTTCCAAATCGGGGACCTCCACATTCGTTCGGGAACAAGTGCTGGGCGGCGCCGATTTCTCGAAGAACGCCAAATTCATGGATTACTACGACTGGGTCGCTAGAGAGGTTGCTGAAACCCCGTGGGCTTTCGGAATTTTGGCTTTTAGTTTCGCCGATGAGGGAAAGGTCAAGATTCTTCCTCTCAAAAAAGACGAGAAATCTTCTGCGGCGACTCCCTCTCACAAGACCTTTACGGACGGGTCCTATCCTCTCACGAGACCATTTTTTCTTTACACGAGGGAATCAGCTCCAAAGAACGTTGTGGAATTTGTCGAATACTGCAAGGGGAAAAGCTGCGCACAACAATGATAGTGGCAAGGACCGGAGCGGACAGGACTTTTGTGGAGCTTCTCAAAAGCAGCTCCTCTGCGCTTATAATGTCATTCCGACTATTGATCTCAGATTTAAGGCGCCTTCGATGTAAGAATTTTGGCGCCTTAAATCGACCATTGAGCAAATAGCAAAGGCCTGAAGAGACATAGTCTCCGATTGAGAGCTACAACTTCCGCAGTTCTTCAACAACCTTTTGCGCCACTGTTTGAGCATGAGTCTTGATTTCTTCTTCCGTCATGTCATTGATGCCGAAGAGGTTTCTGTTGAAATCATAAAGCTGGTCGGCCAGGATCACTCGCGGCGTGAGACCGGGAACAACGCCTTTCATCATCCGTGTGGCGCATTCTATGAAACAGCCTTCCAAAGCGACCACTTGCTGGGCGTCACGCACGAGTCCCCTTTGTCCTGTGTTCTTTGTGAAGGCTCCGCCGAGACAGATCCGGACTGTCTCGTTGGGAAGCAGCTTGTGGCAAATTAAGTTTGAAGCCTGCCTCGCTATTTCGCCTCGTAAGCAGCCGCCTTCACAGCACATGATCGCAATCGGTTTGGACGCCTGTGTCCTGGCATAAGATTCACACATCGGGCAGACATTGCCTGTCTTTTCTATAGCAACAGTTTCGTACTCAGAATTTTCAGGCCCTTCTTTGATAGACCGGCAGCGTTCGCTGTTACCCATCTGTTCTCCCTTTCTTCATACGGGCTCATTCTTTGGTATTTCGTTTAGTGCGCTTGGTTTTTCCGGAGTCTCCTTCGCCGATCCGGAACACGCGCTCCAACAGGAACACCCGGGCGTCATGCGCCTCCGCATCATCGAGAAGCACAAGGCGCACATGATGATCATGGCGACGGGGAATATCAGCCACCATCCTAAAGCGAAACAGGAACCGTCACATGTCAACATTGGATTCACATCCTTTCCGGTGCCGGCGGCGTCTCCAGAGGTTCTGTTTCTTGCGGAAGCTGTCCCAAGACCTTGATAGGTAGGCGCAGAAATCTCCGTTCGGCAGTCAGGGCCGCTTCGGCCCCCTCCACAAAAACCCTTATTAATGGAGCAGGCGGTAAGATAGTTGGTTTTAGTTATTCGAGATCAGAAATTTTTCCGTTGCCATCGATCAGGAGAGGGACTTGTCTTTGGGCTCGCATGTGAGCACATTTCTCTCGTCGCTTTCAAACTTGCACTTTTGTTCCAGAAACGCTCTCAACTTCTTCCGAGCCCGGTGCAGACGGACTTTTACGTTTTCAACCGTTATTCCTAGGATGTCGGCGACCTCTTTCTGGTTGAATTCCAGCATATCCGATAGAACAATTACGGCTCGGAAGGGTTCGGGGAGGCGATCAATCTCTTGTCGGACACATTCCCCCATTTCGTGCCTCTCGAACTCTTTTTCGGTCGAAATCGTATCCGCGCCCGCCGGCGCTTCGCGGTCTAAGCCATTGTCGGTGAGGGACTCGCCTTTCTTCCGGAAATGGTCCCTGCACAAGTTATACGCTATGCGAAATATCCAAGAAGATAGCTTAGACGGATCTTTCAGATCGGCCAGATGGCCATGGGCTCGGGCGAAGGTTTCTTGAGCCAAATCGTCAGCAACCCATGGGTCACGGACGAGAGCGAGAATCAGGTTTTTGACCCGAGAATAGTATTGATCGTAGACTTCCCAGAATTCCATAGATCAACCTTGCCCAATCAGCCGCAGCATGTTTTTTCCAAATTACCTGCGCAAATGGACTCCCCGGTCCTGATAATACCGCGAATAGTGTTCATCGTGGTGATACGGGCTCCGTTTTTGACCTGATCGGCAATTTCGGCGGCCTCTTGAATTTCTTCGGGCGTCAACCCCACTTCTTCGGTTTTTCCCAGGAAATGCTGGAAGCAGGGAACACAATTAGCGGCGACAGCGGCGCCGAGGCTAATCAAGACCTTGGTTCTTTCGTCCATCGAAAATTCCTCCCGTCTTGTAATTTGTCTATAAGACGAAAGAAAGGTCTGAAAGGTTACAACCATCGAATTCGGCTTGAATAGATCGGATCTATACTATTTCCAAAATGGAGCTTCGTTTTTTTCGTCATAGAGCATTCGCAAGATGTCGGCATCGTCTCTTGCAGACCGTTGAGGAACGGCCCGGTTTAGGTCAACAGAATCCCCCGCGACACAGATCAGCTTTGTGTTTTTGCCATCGGCGCCGGTTTCCGGAACACATAGGAATTTTGCCGGTCCATTGGCGTCCGTGAGGATAATGGTTTTACCGAAGGATATAAAATCGGAACTCGGCGCAGCCCAAACGTTGACAAGGCCCGATCCTAAGACTAGACACAAGAATACGAGCGTGGCGATTGTTCTCATAGCTCGGTCCCACTACTATTGGTTTGATTTCTTAGATGCGAGTAATGGGAAGAAGTTGCAGGCAGTATGCTCGGCAATCGAGCATACTCCGAATTGAGCAACCTCGTTAGGAGCAAATCGATGTGCTATAGCGTCTACATTTCGACCGACAGCCCGGAAGATCTCAGCGGACGAAATTCCGAACTCATCCGATTCGAAAAAGTGACCGATTCAAACGGCGATCCTTGCGCCACCCTCCTCGACTTCTCGAATCAATGGTATATTGGATCAAGAGCTGGTTGTAGCTGCGCTTTCCGTCATCTGACGGCGCCGGAACTGGGGTTTTCAGACCCTGTGGATTGGTATGAGGAGCAACAAGACGACCTGGAGGCTACCGCTGAATTGTACTCAATCCTTGCGGATCTCCTTTTCGCGGGTCGCCATTTGGACCTGATCGACATATGGCAAGGCGCGCAACCGGAAGATGTCGGCGTCCTTGATGTTTCCCTTGCGGAAGTCTCCAAGACGGCTTTTCGGTTGTTTGAAAATTATAAATTCACGTTCGGGGATACTGGGCGGCCATGAGCCGCGCTGTATTAGAAGGTCCCACGGGGAGGTCCGAAAAGAGATTTTTGTGGAGGTTCCCTTCCAGCGGCCTATTTCCGAAAAGAAGCGTAAATGTTTGTCATAGAAAAAACTGCTCCGGAGCTGAGGGCACAAATCGAGATGTGTTGGTCGTCTACGAGCGAAGGGAAGACCGGCGGCACATTCTACGAGATCTTCCCGGCCGGCAATGTGGATCTTGTGTTTCGGTTTTCGGATTCAGGCTGTCGGATGGTGCTGCTGGGACCTGCAACGGAAAACGCCTACGTCGAAATTCACGAGGAGTCTCATTATTTCGGCATCCGCTTCCGCACGGGTCAGACGCCACGGCTGGCGGATATTACTCCTTCGGAGCTTATTAACGGCCGTGTCGAACTCACCAAGATCGCAGGAGAAAGCGTCGACTCCCTGGCGGACCGTTTCCTCTCTTTATCGGACCCCGAGTCAAGGCGTCTCGTACTGGAAGACCTTTTGCGCGGAATCGCGCCGCTGGTTCGGAATGAACGCTGCCGCCAGGCGACCATGCTCCTCGAAGCCCACGGAGGACGACTCCAGGTCAAGGCGCTTGCTGCCGGGCTCGGTATCCATGTGCGCAGTCTTGAACGGCTGTTCCTCGAACATTTAGGGATACCTCCGAAAAGGTTGAATCGTTTTGCTCGTCTTCGGCAGGTTCTTTCTAGGTTGCGCGCCGGCGACTTCGGAAGCCTTGCTGATCTGGCTTATTCGTGCGGTTATTCGGACCAATCCCACATGATCAGAGATTTCAAGGAACTAACCGGCCATCTACCTGGGGAAATAGACTCAACGTACACAGGGCAAGTGGAAGGCGTTCCACAGGCTCGGATCACCCACCGTTACAGACCATAAATTCTTCCCATTTTGTCGCATTTTTTCAATACAAGGGTAAAGCGCATTTGCTATCAAATGAAAGAAGCCTCACCGGGCGCCTGCGCAGGATCGCGAGTCTTGAAAGAAAATCCGGAGGCCGGGCTTCCATGGATCGCTGGAAGTTCGCCTCCTGAAACGGGTAAATGAAAATGCCGAGTCGGCAAAGTCGTTTGTTTCTATTCGCACTGAAACACCGCCACTTATTGCGGTTTCAATTAAGAAGTAGGTGCTCCATTGACTGGAATACATCTATACCGGAATTGCGTCTGGAAGCTGAAAAAGGAGTGCGATTTTTCCGCAAATTGCCGCAAGGGATCGAGCACTCGCCCGTCAGCATAGACGGCTTGTCCGCCGAATGGATCGCCCCGTCTGGCGTGACGAAGGACAAAGCGATACTCTACTTCCACGGCGGCGGGTATGTCGTGGGTTCAAGCAGGATGCACCGGGGGATTGTGGCCAAATTCGTCAAAGGCAGCGGAATCGGCGCTCTTGCGTTTGATTATCGTTTGGCCCCGGAACATCCTTTTCCTGCGGCTTTGGACGATTCAGTGTCGGCGTACAGTTGGTTGCTGGAGCAAAACATTGCGCCCTCCAAGATTGCGTTTATAGGAGATTCCGGAGGAGGAGGCTTATGCTTGGCCGCTTTACTGGCGCTTAAGGATCAAGGGATTCCGCTTCCTGCCGCGGCCGTGGCTCTTTCACCCTGGACGGACCTGACAAACTCCGGAGACTCCTGGCATACGAAAGCCGAAGTGGATACCTTATGCTGGCAGAAGGCGCAGATCGTCTTCGCCAAGTATTACGCGGGCGATCACGACCCGAGTTTGCCATGGATATCTCCATTATATGGCGATTTGAGCGGGCTCCCGCCGATACTCCTCTATGTCGGCGGAGACGAGCTCCTTCTGGACGACTCGATACGATTCGCTCGAAAGGCCGAAGAAGCTGGGGTTGATGTCACTCTGGATGTCGGAGAAGGAATGTTTCATTGCTATCCGGTCTGCGCTCCCCTTTTCCCTGAAGCGAGGCAGGCAATGACCGAGATTTGCGCCTTCGTAAAGAAACATTTGAGCGCAGAATGAAAAAGTTCTTGCCGATGAACGACAGCGCCTTGACAATACGGGAATTCCGGCCTGAAGACACCTCAAAGACGGTTGAATTGTTCCAGGACACGGTCCGCCGGGTTAACGGCCGAGACTATTCGCCCGAGCAAATTGCCGTGTGGGCGTCAGCATCCATGCATACGGACGCCTGGCGTTCTCGCCTCGAAGACCAACTCTCATTTGTGGCCGAAAGCCTGGATGGGCGCCTCCTGGGATTCATCGCAATGGAACTTGATGGCCACATCGACCTCCTATATTGCCACGCCGACTATCAGAGGCAAGGAGTGGGATCTCGCTTGTTGGCGCACGCGGAAATACTCCCCTGGAGTTCCGGGATCAACAGACTGTATACCGAAGCGAGTATCACGGCTCGCCTTTTCTTTGAAAGGCACGGATTTGCGGTTGTGGAGGCGCAGAAAGTGTGGAGATGTGGGATGGAGTTTGTGAATTATCGAATGGAGAAGTGTTGGCGAACATTTGCGCCTGAATTATAAGGATATAGGAACGAAGATTGGCTGCGGAGTGAATGGGAAGACTCGAGTTATGTACATGGAAATGAAGCCGGGATATAGTGACGATGGTCCGGCTGGGATAGGTAGGGTCCCGTTTTCTAAAACCGGTCGAACCATTTACTATCTATGCAAATCTTTTCAGCGCATAAAAGGCGGCGGTGTATGCGGCAACTATTCCGATGTCCAAACCGGAGATGAATATTGGATCTCCGGCGTGAAGAAAAATCAGCAGGACCGTCTTTGGACTGATGACTCAAAAGAAGAGTACTCACAGATTATCGGCCGTAATTTATGGTAAACGACGAATAATTCGTCTGGAACGGAGACGCTGCGAGCTATCGTATGTAGCCAACTCAGTCGGCTCTCAGACCAAATTCTTCCATGTTCGTCGGCGAAGAATTAACACAGAATGAGAAAGTTCGGCCACGAGCTTTCAATGCTATTCTTTCCCTGGAGAAACGACCAATGACCCAAGCGTCGCAGCGTCTTCTCGAATCCTTCGCAACGCCGCGGATTTCGACTTGCCGCCTTTGTCCGATAGGGAGAGCTGTGGACTACCTTTTTTGCGCAGTTGGATGTAATACTTGAATCAGGATATCGCCCCGATCCAACGGCTCGGGTTCGAGACCTTGAGACTTTTTAGGAGGAGACACCCAGATGCAATGCTTGATGGACCACATAGTGTTGAACGTGGTAGATGACGACAAGATGATCGCTTTCTATTCGGAAGTGCTCATGTTTCCCACTGAACGGCTTGACCAATACCGGTCCGGAAATGTCCCGTTTCCTTCTCTGCGACTAAATGAGAACACGATTATCGACCTGTTTCCCAAAAAATTGTGGGAGAATAAGTATCGGGCGGGAGAAGGCCACGAGAACCTAAACCACTTCTGTATCGCGTTGAGCAAAGAGGACTGGCGAGAACTCCTGGAGCGGCTTCATGCAAACACGGTCTCCATCGAGGAAGGGCCAGTGTCACGATGGGGCGCGCACGGAGAAGGAACTTCGATATATTTTCGGGACCCGGAGAGCAACCTTATCGAAGCGAAGTATTACGAAGGCCGTAGCGACCCGGACGGACGCGACCGGTGAATCGAGGATTAGAACTTACAATCTAACGAATACGCCTAATCTATGCTGCAAATATCAAACGAAATAGCGGTCTCGGACGAAGAGATAGACTTTCAGCCTATACGCGCCCTGGGGTCCGGCGGCCAGAATGTGAATAAAGTGTCCACCGCCGTCCATCTGAGGTTCGATATAAAGGCGTCATCGTTGCCTGATGTCTACAAGGAAAGGCTATTGGCGCTGACCGATCATCGTATATCCGAAGATGGCGTTGTTATCATCAAGGCGCAACGGTATCGCACGCAATTGAAAAACCGAGAAGACGCGCTGGATAGACTCCGAGATCTTATCGCAAGCGTAATGGTCTCCCGCAAGAAACGCCACGCGACGAAGCCGACGAAAGGATCCCAGCAAAAACGGTTGGAGAGCAAAACTAAACGAGGACAGGTAAAGGCGTTAAGAGGAAAGATTGATCATCAGTAATTGCAGCGGTACAACAGTGCTCA
The DNA here is from genome assembly GCA_963747865.1 of uncultured delta proteobacterium. Taxonomy (GTDB): domain Bacteria; phylum Desulfobacterota; class Desulfomonilia; order Desulfomonilales; family Desulfomonilaceae; genus JBBSBY01. Next base: position 187,681 of record CAVVHK010000028.1, read on the forward strand.
AGGGGTTAATCCTTAGTAAGACGCCAACCCAAAAGAAAACAGGCAGGAATTCACAATCGTGAATTCCTGCCTGTTTTTCTACATTGAGACTACAGTCTGGGGATTACCAGCGTGATCCGCCTGAATTTCTTCGGCCGTCTCCGGAACTGGTCTTGGGGCGAGCCTCATTCACTTTCAGCGCCCGGCCGCCGAGGTCCTTGGAATCAAGTTCCTGGATCGCTTTAAGACCCTCTTCTCGGTTGGCCATTTCGATGAATCCGAATCCCCGTGACCTATTGGTAAATTGGTCAACGATGACCTTCGCTGATTCCACTTCTCCGTAGGTGGAGAATAGTCCGCTTAGTTCAGCCTCATTGGAATCGAAGGACAAGTTTCCGACATAAATTTTAATGCTCACTTTAGCTCCTTTGGAAAAAGCACACCCTGCCCTCGGCAGGAGCGCGTTTACGGTTACGAACAAGGGCTTTTAGTGAACGGGGATAAACCGGCTAATATTGCGGTATGATGTCCTCGGCACGGGGGCCTATGTCCTAGGATCTTAATCCTTGCATGACGCCCGTAATCCTTGACGAGAGGTCGACTGGAGAAACACAAGTTAAGCTTCAGTTATAAGAATAGACCATGAAGCTCCGCTTGTCAAGCGATTCCACCTATAATCTGTAATTGCCCATTATATCATATGCATGCTTCTTCAAGTCGATAGAGCGCTTCATTAACGAAAGGGTTGTAATGGAGACGAGCAAGAGACCGATACGCCACGTATAGCGGCCTCACAAGTGGAATTTGGGATTTGAAAAGCGCCTCCACAATTCGGAGCGCCTTGTGTATTTCAAACCGATGCGCTATAAGCGCCTTGCTTGAGTTGTTACTTTATTGACCGGCGATTCAGCCGAAGCCGAGCTGTGGTCAATTGGCGGCTCACTCGAAATAATTGATCAGGAATTGATATGAAACAAATCATACCACCAAACACTACCGTCTTTATCTCCGATTTCTCCAGACCGATTTAGTGGGAGATTTGCCGTCGTTACCGCGCGCGAACTCCTCTCCTAAGAATGTCGGACGCCGAACTCCACGATTTTTTGGACACCGTTGATTTGGGATCAGCCTTCGGTCTTGAGGATTAGGTTTCCTCGGCATCGCAAGCACGCGACAAGCAAGCGTTAATCCTCAGGACGAATATTCAGAGGTGAGTCCATTACCCAAGGAATCTCATAAAGGCAAGACGGCTTAGCCGGGAATTTGTGGAATCTTTCAGAGCATATGGTCATAACTCGACGGTGAAGACTGGTAACGGGACGCTACGCCCTCAGTTCTTCTGCGCACATGTTGGCGATTTCACATGCGACTTGAAATCCTTTGGAAGTTTTACCAACGAAAACCAAATTATGCCTGTTTTTGGAGACTGTGCCGATATAGATGTAATGTCCTCCCGTCTTGCCGGTGATAGGAGAGCACGAAAGCCACTCAAAATCGGGAAATGGGACATTTTCCATCTTTTTCTTTGCGATAGCGATTTCGAAGTAATCCACGCTATCGTTTAGACCTGAAGCTATCAGCGCGCTCTTCAGGTCGGCATGAATATCTTTAATAGGCCGTTTCATAATTCGTCCACTGTTATTCGCTTCGAGCATTATCATGGTTCATCCTTTGCCGTGAGTAATTGTCGCCCGCATCCTGATGTCTTTACCCAGTTGGCTGGGGCTGACGCTTCTCACAGCTTTACCCATTTTCAAGACCACGGGTTGTTATGAGGAAGAAATGTTGAAGCCCATGTGGTCATTGCTCTCCGAGGAACCGCCAATAAAAACCGGACTAGCGCAGAACATGGCAAGTTCCTTCAGGGCATGAGTGACGCAGGCGCTCTCTTACGCCTTACACATGGGCTTGGTAAGTAAGACAATTCCCTAGGACTAAAGTTCCGAGGGTAACACTCAGTTTCGTACCCATTCAGTCACGCGGGGGAGATTGCTTCGCTCCGCTCGCAATGACAGACCAAAGTGTCTTTGCGAGGAGTGAAATCCCGCGGAACGCTGGAAAGCAATCTCGGCTTGGCCGCTCACAAGTGAATAGGCACTCGGTTTCAGCTTCCCAATTCGTTGCCTTCATACCCACCTTTTCATCGCTGTTCACATTGGTGTCCATGATGCGGGCAACTAATCTCATCGCACGAGGCCCGCTCGTACGCCACATTGTCCAGTAATCCCCTGTCTTTAAGATAGCGGAAAAAGAATTGCAGTCCTTTGCACCAGAAGGTTTCGCCGCCGGCCTGGCGGGTGGACACGCATCCCCCGTTGCAAAGAAGTCCGAATTCGCAGGTGAGGCAGGCTTCAGGTAGTTGGCTCTTGCTATCGCTCAAGAAGTGCGCCCATTCGTGGCGGGAGATGTCGTCGAAACTCATGGTTTTGATGTTGCCCATGCGGAAAATGTCTTTGTCCAAAAACCTGTGGCATGGGTACAAATCGCCTGATGGGGATATGTTTACATGTAACTGATGAAATCGAGACAAGCCGTGTTCGCAAGATTCGATGGGGTCGCCGTACAGAATTCTATCTCTCCAGTCACTGAGCGGGAAAATGGTCAGGGAGAAATCGTCATCCTCCCATACCCTCCACAATTTCTTCAAGAATTCGCCCCACGCTTCCGGATTGAGCCGGTAGGCCGGGTCTGCGAACTCTTCCAGTGGATGGAAAAGAATATTCCGGACCCCCAGGTTTTTGAAGAAGTAATAAACTGCTTCGACTACTTCGAGCGACCTTTTGTGGACCACGTAAATCATATTTACGGCGAAACCGTCATTCATCAGGCTTAAACAGCCCTCGACTGATTGGCCGTAATAGTCGGTCCCCGCGGGCAACAATCGCGTTGGATGGTAAGGGTCCAGGCAGGCTCCTATGGACCTGTCTGAAACCAGATCCAGAACGACATTACGGACTTCTCCTTTATACAGGCAGACGTTGGATTGCATAGAATGAGAGATCTTTGCGTCCGGGAAATACTTGCGCTCCAGGTCCATGACAGCCCTGTAAAACGATGGTCCCATGATCATGGGTTCGCCGCCGTGCCAGTTGATGGAAAGCCGCTCTATGCTTTCTTTGCCGGCGAAAATGGCCCATTTCCGAAAAATAGTTTCCACCAGGTCCACTGACATGCGATCGGACGGCTTCAGAGAATGGCAATATATGCATCGGGCGTTGCAATCAAGCGTGGGTTTGATAAGGAGGTCTATACTTTCCAATGACGCCGTTGCTTTCTCTGCCATATTCTCAATACTCCTTGATTTGCGTCAGTCAGGATCCGGGGGCAAAAGCAATGAAAATGACCGGAGTTCCTAAAGAAGGAACCGGCTCCTAAGGACGCATTGTGAGCGATTTTCGCCGGCTTATCGACTTGGGATGTGTGTGGGTATCCAGAACCGGATTTTGCTTGGTAAGTTGTTGGCACTTGCGTCTTTTACCGCGGCCGGACACGCCATTCTTGTGCGCGCCAAAAGTCTTGACGCTTCCACAAACAGGGCGGACTTGAACAATCCAAAGGCTCCCATGACGTGCGGAAGCCGCAGCAAACCATGAGAGCGCCTTCGCTAGATCGGCGTGTCCGGACGCCAGGGAACGACGCCTTCTGACACAGCAGTTTTGGTAGTTCTAGAAGGGCGATTCTGAGGGGAACTTCTGTCAAAAATTCCCCTACAGACTGATTTTCATGAAGCCGGTATTACCAGCATCTACAACGGCAGCGGCACCTGCATCTCCAGCACCGCCAGCAGCGCCACGATTCTTCCGGCTTTTTATCGGAATCGGCTTCCGCTTCCGCGTCTGTTGAACTTACGGCGTTTCCGAGCAGAGCAATGCCGATAACGGCGCCTGACCACTTGCCCAGGTTCGTTAGGAATCGTCTTCTGGACTCGTCTTGAGCCTCTGAAGTCACAGGATCGGCAGAGGATGTTTCTTCCACCGGCGCGTTCGGTTCCTTGTCTTCAAAATCTTGCGACATGGCCTTCCCTCCCTCGACTCATAACAATCTCGGTGGTTCGCTCATGCGACGCCCGATACACTAATTTGACGAATACTAAATCTATTGTCCATCTTTGACAAGGCGGGTGTCAAGGTAAATCTACGACTCAAGGCTACCACGAGCGACTATTCGCAATAGGCTCGTACGCCCCCAAAGATTCTGGAACGGGTCAATCATACTAAGTTGGGTGGGGCAACCTCTGATCCGGCAGGCGTCTTCCTCGGCCGAGACCTAGAACGTTGTCAACGTTCCGCAGTCAACGCCGTTGGCCGGAAGTCCCAGAGAGCAACCGAGAGTGGCGGTGCTCACCATTGATTGAGTGTAGCATGAGTAGCCTTGGCCCCCGTACTCCAAGCCGGTACAATTTCCGGTTATGGCCGGAAGGTCGGCGCCGCCGAGGTCAAGGGTTTGTCTGTACATATAACGGGAGTTGGGACCGGCAGGCCGGCTGCCTTTAAGAGCGCATGCAGTAATAACGGCGTTAGGCGTGTCCACGGAAATGAGAACGTTACATTTTCTGGTGGTGCCGCCCCAACCATAGTAAGGACCTAGCAACCATTCGACCTGAAGAGAGCTCGCCATGATTTCAAGGCTTGAGCAGTTCAGGTCAACCAGTTCGTTGCCGAGTCTCTCGATACACGCGGCAATTCTGGAAATATCGCCGCTTGCGGATCTGTCGCAGGCTGTCCTTTTGTAGGACACATAATAAGGGACGGCGATTGCGAGGATGATACCAATGATGGTGACAACGACCATCAACTCTATCAAAGTGAAGCCTTTTGAGCGTTCAAGTCTGGCTGACACGATCTCTCCTTAAGCTCCAGGTGATTGATCCTCGGAGGAATCTACATTCCTTGGGATAGCGAATGCCGTGAGGTTTCCACATTTAGAGCGAAAATACTCCCCGAAAATGCCGCAAGCGTCGCTTGGAATCGGCTTGGAGAGTCTCCCCGCACGTGCCTTCCTAGGGAGACTTCTCGAAATAGATTTCCCCATGGACTTATATTCAGACACTACTAATATGTAACTGCTCCGGGAATCCTATATCACATTTGACGGTCCGTAAACGCGATAGCTCTCATTTCATCCTTGCTTATCATAGCGAAGGTGATCAGAGGGTCTTCAGCTCAGGTCACCGCCATTGCTCTTAACACCGGGCACACACACATTGCCGGCATCCTCGAGGACATTAAGCAAACATAAGGGAGAGCAACAACTGTGCCAATAAGAGATCTGCTATAATCGCCGTGTTTATTGATGGGTAGCCCCAAGCGTCTTGGCTGTTTGCGCGATGGAGCGGCCCAAACGTCCAAACTGTTGACACCGATAATCGTAGGCTACCTATTTCTCAAGTAAAATCAGCATGACAAAATATGGCAAAAACTGACAAAGAACGGCAGTTTTGTCGAGTCGGGCTAACGTCTGCTCGCTCGAAATGCGCACTAGAAATCTAAAAAGGTATCCTGCCCCGCGATTTTAAGCTTCACAGAGCCGTATGAGTACCGCCTACGCAGGGGATCTCACCCGAGGCGCCTGTGTTTTGGTTGAATAGAAGAGCCGCCGCACAAATATGCGGATGACATCCACAGACATCAGTCGCTCGGCAGGCTTCTCTGAAGCCGCCGGTTCCCTTGAGCGTCTCGGTATGTTCCATAAAGCCTGAAAATTACAACCAAATTAGTATGGATTGCCAGATACGTAAGGGCGGCCAACGGGATCACGGAAGATAGTGGACTGAGAATCCCGCTCAGGGCAATCGCTGTTGTTCTGGTCCCTTTGCCGGCAAGCGTGGGGCTGCCCAGATGAACGCCAAGAGCTTCAGCCCGAGCGCTCGTATAGCTGATCAAACCACTGCCGACTATTGCCCAGAATGCCAGGATAACAATTGCCGAGGTGCTTAGAATACCGCAATGAACGTTGAACATCCCCAAACCGATTACCAGAGCGCCGTCAGAATAGCGGTCCAGAACTGAATCCAGAAAAGCCCCCTCGTTGCTTTGGCATTGGGTCAAGCGCGCGAATTGGCCGTCTACTCCGTCAAGGACTTGGGATGCCGCCGCCGTTACGCCTGCCGCAAAACCCCAGCCCAGGCTGTACAGAAAGCCGGCGGCAAGACCGGCAATCATTGAACAAATCGTGATCATCCACGGCCTAAGTTGTCCGTATCCAGTCAGATGTGGAGTGATCCTTGCCGAAAGGTTAATTTTTATCCACTTAAGGATGAAACGATCAGAGGGCTTGGTTTGCCATTGAGCCGGAGAGTCCAATTGAGTCACGCTCCAATCCTATATTTAGCTACGCAGGGCCTTCGTATGAAGGGCAAAGAGCAGTGGCAGGGCTTTTACGCTTAATCTCAGGGGAATTAGAAATCGTGGGCGTTCACCGGGAAGAAGCTTCTCGTCCTAATAGTGGTTTCCCGGCGCGCTATTACAAAAAATCAGGCGATTTATTCGGGAATTACCGTTTTTCGTCCTACAGCCAGGTCATGAATAGGGATTATGATGTCCGCCACTTCAACTATCCTCTTCATGCTTTCGTACGCCTGAATAACATCCAGGTGAACTCCGGGAGCGACAACGCCCCCTGCCGGGAAGTTTTCCGCATTACAGCATAAACCCGTGATAACGGCTTTTCCCTTAACGGTATCGACTACAATGGACTGCCCGCCGGGCGTATGCCCCGGAGTGAAGATCGCTTCTATTCCCTCAACGATGACCGCGTCCCCGTCGAGAGTCTTTATATTCACCCCGTCTAAAACATCCGGGTAGTATCTGTGGTCTATGGGGTGAGGATTATAGCAGAAATCCAGCTCCGCCTTCTGCACATAGACTTCGGCGTTGGAACAAAGGGCGTCATTTTCGCAGTGATCGTTGTGGAGATGGGTATGGATGACGATATCCACATCCTCGGGTGTCCATCCCAGGCTTTCTAAAGCTTCCTCGAAGGGCCTGACCGGAAAACCGGTCCTTTCCTCCAGGTCCTCGGGCGCTATAAAATCCTCTACTCCCGTGTCCACAAGGATCTTCTTATCCCCTCCCAGAATGGCAAAAGTATAGATAGGCAGTATAATCCGCTTTCCGTAATGACGCTGATAGGTCATTATTCCTTGATCCGTTTCGTTGAACCCCACCGCCAGTGGACGGATTGTGTACGTGGTCATTTTTCCTCCCTAATAGTTCACCGGGAAATCTTTATTGCAGGAAGGGGGATTCCTGCCGGTGAGCGCTCGCACTCAGCACACTGTTTCACAAATGGGGTTACGTATTTGAGTTGCGTTTCCCGAGATTTGAAGAACCTTTTAGAGGCCCCAGGTGTCTCCCGTGTCGAGGAATGACGAGCAAGACGCCCATGGCGCCAATTGTTGAAATACAATACCGTAATTAGGAAAGTTGCGCCTGGCTCTATGTTTCGTAAATTCGGTTGTGGATTCGTTGTTCCAGGGCGGAGGAGAAACAGGGTCATTTTCCTTGGCGCCTGCCGGCCTATCTGCTGGTCACTTACAAATCACAGAAAAAAGTCGGATGTTCCACGTGGAACATCCGACTAGAAATGCCTGTTGTTATAGAAGGTTAATACTCTATTTAGCCTCGGCGGGAGCTTGACCCGCCGGAGGAGCTGGGGCTTGAACCGGCTCACTGCCCTGAGTTGCCGCGGGGGTCGGAGTAGCCGGACTCTTTTCAGCGGGTGGTTGGGCTTGGCTCTGCTCCGCCCCTGAAGCACCCGCAGGAGCGCCTTCCTGCCCAGGGGTCCTCTCAACCGGCGCCACCGGAGCCGCTTGATCGGACATTATGGATCGTTCGGTCACGGTAGCGGCACGCCCGGAAAAGTACGTCAAAAATATCGACGTGATCATGAAGATAACAGCAGCGCCCACGGTAACCTTGCTTAGGAAGGTGCTGGCCCCTGAGCTACCGAAAACGGTATTACTGGAACCACCTCCGAAAGCCGCGCCTATATCGGCGCCCTTACCTGTCTGCAAGAGAATAATCAAAATAAGCGCAATGCAGACGATCACATGAATGACCAAAACTAATGTCTGAAAGAACATCCGGGCAGCCTTCTCCTTTGGGTTTATATACCTTGTTCGATAATTCCGATGAAATCTTTCGCCTTCAAAGAAGCTCCGCCAATGAGACCGCCGTCGATATCAGGGCAGCCCATCAGCGCCTTGCTATTTTCGGGTTTTACGCTACCACCATACAGTATTCGAGTTCCGTTTGCAATCTCCGCGCCACAAAAAACTTCCAATTCCTTTCTTAGGTACGCGTGGACCTCTTGGGCCTGATCAGGCGTGGCTGTTAGGCCTGTCCCAATGGCCCATACCGGTTCATACGCTATGATGAATTTTTCGGGATCGCCGATTTCAACTTCTTGCATTGCGTTGGCGAATTGCCTGTGCACTACATCGAAGGTAGCCCCGTACCTGACGCTCGTCTAATGTCTCGCCCATGCAGAATATAGGCGTCAATCCCGCCTTCATCGCCGCCTTTATCTTCAAATTTATGGTGTCGTCCGTTTCGTGGAAGTAATGACGTCTCTCGGAATGCCCTATAATGACGTGCGAACATCCGGCCTCCTTCAGCATGGCTGCCGAAACTTCACCCGTGAAAGCTCCCTGAACTTCCCAATGTAGGTTTTGGCCCCCCACCAGGATATCCGTGCCCTTCGTCTCTTCTACTGCGCCCCATATCGAGGTAAACGGCGGTGCGACCAACATTTCACATGCATATGAGCGATTGCCCAAACCAGCCTTTATGTCGCGAATAAGCGCTCGAGTTTCAGAGGCCGTCTTATGCATCTTCCAGTTGCCGGCGATCATGAGCTTGCGCTCTCCCATCATGCGTCCTTTCCATCAAACTGAAGGAGTTCGGGCGAACCTAAATTGCCTCGCCCCTCCAACAGAAATAAGTGGCAGCCATGAGCCGCTATTTATTTCACGAAACCCTCTACCTGAGTGTGCGATAAAACTTTGAGGGTAAGCGTCCACCGGGAGGGAACCGCTTCGCATAAGGGGATGTCCCGGTAAACTATTACCTTTCACCGCCCATTCATTCCACTTTTACAGCGCTCAATCCTGTTCCAGGGCGGCCACGCCCGGCAGAGTCTTGCCTTCCATAAATTCCATGAAAGCGCCGCCGCCAGTGGAAATATATGATATTTTGTCACTGACCCCGGCTTGCTTGACGGCCCGTATTGTGTCTCCACCGCCAACCAAAGAAAACGCTTTCGATTCCGCCACGGCCCGGCCCACGTCCATTGTTCCCTTGCTGAAGATGTCAATCTCAAAGACTCCCATAGGACCGTTCCATATAACCGTCCCGGCCTTAAGAATTTCTCCTCGGAAGTCTTCCACGGTCCTGGGCCCTATGTCCAAAGCCATTTTGCCGGCAGAAATCGAACCAAGTTCAATTATCTCCGTCACGGCTCCTGCTTCCATCTTATCTGATGCGACAACATCTGAAGGGAGCAATAATCGGCGCCCCTTCGCTTCCGCAGACGCCATTATTTCCGAAGCCGCGCCCAGCAGATCTTCTTCTGTTTTCGATGATCCCACTTCCACGCCCTTCGCCTTCAGAAAAGTGTTCGCCATGCCACCACCGATCAGCACCGCATCCATTTTGTCGATGATATTCTGTAGCACACCAAGTTTGTCGGACACTTTGGCGCCGCCAAAAATCGAGACTACCGGCTTGGCTGGGTTGGCAAAGGCCTTGGTAAGATTATCGAGTTCCTCCTTCATCAAAAAACCCGCCGCCTTGTCTTTTACAAGTTCCGCGACTCCTACTGTGGAGGAATGGGCTCGGTGGGCGGTTCCAAAGGCGTCATTGATATACACGTCAGCTATGGAAGCCAACTGCATAGAGAATTCCGGATCATTCCTGGTCTCACCGGCGTGGAAACGCAGATTCTCTAAGAGCAGGACCCCGCCGTTGGGAAGGGCCTGTACGGCGTTTCGCACTTCTTGACCTATGCAGTCATCAACAAAGGCAACTTCCTTGCCAAGGAGCTCCGCCAATTTAGACGCCACTGGTTTCAAGCTCATCTCAGGGCGGCGTTCCCCTTTAGGCCTGCCAAGGTGTGAAGTCAGTATTGATTTTGCTCCCCGCTCAATAGCGTATCGGATGGTCGGCAAGGCACGCCTGATCCTCGTGTCGTCTCTAACGCTACCCGTTTCATCCAGAGGCACGTTAAAATCGAATCTAAACGGAACACGTTTCCCGGTGATGTCAATATCGCTAATGCTTCTGACGGTCATCAAACCCCCCGTTAATCGATTAGGGAAAATTGGTTTGTTAAGTGCATAATATTACTCTTGATACAAGGCCGCTAATTCCAATTAAGGCCCCGAAGGTGAATTACCCACTTTGAATACGCCGAACAGATTCAATTTGAAAAAATGGAAATCGCAAAGGCTAAGTTCGCCTTTTCCTAAATACGGTGTCGGATTCCGTCGCGCATGCCCCGTGAGGGGCGCAAGAGGCTATGAATTTCATCTGCGTTACCCTGCGGAATACGTAATCGTATTCACGCCACGGAGTACTAAGCGGTCGTTTTCATAAATTCGGTCACGGATTTATGTTGGATATAGCGCTCACTCGAATCGCCGGGCGCTCTCCCCCTGCGCCTCTCGACGGGACGGGGTTTAAAACCCTCCGCTCCGGCGGGAAAGGGAAGGTAGAGAGGCAAACCAAGAGTCCGAAGGAGCTCTAAGTTGTGGACCATACCAATGTGCGACCGTAGGTACGAAATGGAGCGCTATGGGAAGTGTACAAAATTATTGTATTACCGATCATCGATGAAGAGCCGGGCCACCCGGCGCTAGGCTCTTCATCGAGAAACATTATGCCAATTTTTCTCCGACCATCACCGCCAAGTCGGACATTCTCGTGGAATAGCCCGATTCGTTGTCATACCACGACAGTATTTTTACCATATTATCAGCTATGCAGATCGTCGAGGGCGCATCGAAAATCGACGAGTATGGGCTATTAATAAAATCTATGCTTACCAAGGGCTCATCAACATAACGGAATACTTTTTTCATCGGACCTTCCGCAGCCTTTTTCATGGCGGCGTTTATCTGGTCCACGGATGCGGACTTCTTCAAAACCACAGTCAAGTCAACCAAAGAAACATTCGGGGTAGGAACTCTAATGCTCATGCCGTCCATGATCCCCGCAAGTTGCGGTATAACCATGCCTATCGCCGAAGCCGCTCCGGTTGTGGTGGGAATCATATTCATAGCCGCCGCCCTGGCTCGTCTGTAATCCTTGTGAACGGTGTCTAGGAGGCTCTGATCCATGGTATAGGAATGTATGGTGGTCATGAGACCTTTTTCTACACCAAATTCGTCAACCAAGACTTTAGCCGGCGGAGCCAAGCAATTGGTGGTGCAGGAGGCATTTGATATTACGTGATGATTCGCCGGGTCATAGGTGTTGTCATTGACCCCGAGAACAATCGTGGCGTCCACTTTCTTGCCAGGAGCGGAAATAATCACTTTTTTAGCGCCGGCCTGCAGGTGCTTCGCCGCCTTTTCACGATCTCTGAAAAGACCGGTGCATTCCAGAACTACATCTACTTTTAGATCGGCCCAGGGGAGATTTAAAAGGTCGTCCGTAATTTGAAGGGCTCGGATCTTCTTGCCATCCACTACAAGCGAGCCGGGCTCGATTTTTACCTCGCCTTGGTACGATCCGTGGACGGAATCATGTTTGAACAGGAAAGCCATCAGGTCCGGGTCCATTCTATCATTAATGGCGACGACTTCGACCTGGGGATTGGAGAGGGCGCTTCGCATCACGGTCCGACCTATGCGCCCGAACCCATTAATAGCTATTCTAACCGCCATAATTAGTCTCCTTCGCTTTAATACGGAGCGTTAACGAAATTGCCGCCTACGAACAGCCTGCGGCGCACCGAATGAAGAGCCCCAATCAACAAATTCGAGACTATTCACTGCAAAAAAACGAAAGAAAGTGTAGTTGATTTTCATAAACCAGTCAACGATCTTTATTTATCCTCTTGTGTTTCAATACGAACTCGGATATAGGGTTACGACTTACGGGGGTTCTCCCTAAGGCTGGTATTCCGGCTGAGCGCCGCATAAACAAATGTCGTTATCTTTTTTGAGCATACAAAGGTGGTTCCGAGGATTAAGAAATGATTAAGTCCGCCCGTCTGCTCGTCACAATATATGTTTTTTCCACATTCATCACCGTTAATTGCTTTGCTGCGGATTATGCCACGCAATGGAAAATAACGAGCGTTAAGCTATGCAGATCCTCCGCTGGGGCGCTCGCTCCAGGGATAGAGGCGATTGGAGCCTACCCTGTGTATACCTTTTTTATCCCCCGCCCGGTATGGACTGTAAATGGAGCGGTGGTTGACGCTCAACCTGTGTATGACCATGGAAGACTCATATCTTTTAATTTGCTTGGCGGCGCTACTTTGCTGAAATCAGGCACTAAGAATACAGTAAAATTTGCGCTGCCGGACCATACCGGCTCTAAAGTATTCTACTTTGACGTTAACAAATTGCCGTTAGGGGAATGTTACGAGCTATTTTAGCCGAGCGAATCCCGCCGAGTGGCTTGGACAGGAATCCAGTATGCTGTGAATTCGTTCGGGGCATCAGGCATGCGATCTTCTTATTGAGGTAGTTTTACCAAGGTCTGAGGTCGGAACAACCAATATTCCGCAACTAACAGGCGCACCATACCTTATTATTCCCCACCTCTACTCTTCTTGATTACTTGTTCTCCAGCGACCATAACGTGGCGCGTTTGTCCCAGCGCTTGTGGTCCAAGGGCTCGATTCCGCATTTCCTATCCGGGATAAGTTATATAGCCTACCGATTTTACGGATGAATTAACCGACGGCGGGAATGCCTGCTCCACACATATTGCCTTAAGGCGTCAACATTGGCTGTAGAGGCGGGTTTGAGGATTGCTCATAGAAAGAGCGTAAGAGGCGCTCAGTTCTTTGTAACGGCAAATATCATGCGTCCGGCTGTGGTTTGAAGAAACGCTGGTCACGGTGACCTCAATATTCTTCCCTATCGCCCTTCTGCCGTTGTCGACGACAACCATGGTCCCGTCATCCAGGTACACGATCCCTTGCCCTGGTTCTTTGCCTTCCTTGATAACCTGGACTTTCATCGTTTCGCCCGGCAAAACAATGGGTTTGAGCGAATTGGCTAACTGGTTGATATTAAGAACTTGAATAGACTGAACTTCTGCAACCTTATTAAGATTGAAATCGTTTGTCAGGATTGACCACCCGCTCTCTTTGGCCATTTGAATCAATTTCTGATCCACTTCTTTTATCGACGGGTAATCCGTGTCATCTATCATTATTTTGACAAACGGCTGTTTCTTGATCTTATTCAGAATATCCAGTCCTCGCCGGCCCCTGGTTCTCTTTGTGGACTCTGAAGAATCTGCAATCATCTGCAGTTCTTTCAACACAAACTGGGGAATTATTATATCACCGTCGAGAAAACCGGTTTCGCAGACATCGGCGATGCGGCCGTCAATGATCACCGACGTATCCAGTATCCCGACGACTTTTCTGTAATCCGAAGGGGTCTCCGCCTTGCGTTTGAAATCTTTGGCCTTCGTGGCTCCCAACTGCATGCACACCAGACAAAAGACGATCATCATCATTATTCCGGCGAGCAATGTAATTTCGTTTCGTGGGGCGCAGGTTGTAATGATCAGCTCGGCTATCAGGGTTAAGGATGCGCCGAAGAAGATTCCAACAGCCCCCCCTATGATCTTGTAAACGTCAAACGTCACCCATATCTTCAAAAGACGGATGACAATTCCTCCCAGGGCTAGGCCGCCCACTCCGAACAGCGGAAGCAAGGCCGGATCTCCCGTCACATAATGTCCAATTAAACCACTGATTACAACGCAAGAAATAAGCAAAATAGCTGACAGTATTTTGCCCGGCATACAGGGGATCCTTTCGGGAAAGAAGAAAGCAAAGCAGTAAGCATGAAAAAGATAGAAATCTTAAGTTACTTCGATAGGTCGGTTAAATCGCAAAAAAACAATCTCTCACACCATTCCGAAAGTGGATGTAACCGCTTTTTTATACTTACCAATAATATCTCCGGCGGCGTCTATTGTAAGGAAAATGCGTCACCTGTTGTCTTCGCCGGACAACACAGTGCGGACCGAGTGAAAAATGTTGCTTAAAGCCAGTTCTATTTCTGATTCTTCAGTTTTCTTTGCAATTGAAAGTTCTTTGATCAATAGATTCCGGGCCTGATCAAACAATCTTCTTTCGCCATGGGATAAGTCTTTATTTTCTTTAAGTAAACTAAGATCTCTGAACACTTCGGCGGCCAGAAAAATACTGCCGCTTCTCATTTTTTCTTGATATTCTCTGTGTCGCCTATTCCAAGTCTGTGAGTCCGTTTTCATGCTTCTGTTCTTGAGAATATCAATTATTTTGGGTACTTCTTCCTCATCGACTATTTTCCGGACCCGATTGGATTCGACCTTATCAACCGGCAGTTTTATTACCGGCCGCTCATTGGCAGTCTTTATTTCGGTTTCCAGGATATAACAGAGCTGGTGAGAATCCCCTATTCTTTCTTTTTTTATATCCGTAATACGCGCGACACCATGAATCGGATAAACGACTACGTCCCCGATCTGAAACATTTTCCCAGCTCCCTTCTTTTTAGCCACAACGGAAATTCAACAAATTGTTAGATTAATTATAGCACCCTCGGAAAATTTGTAGAAATGAGATGGGATTTGCCTGTTTAGAGCATCATCGACCCCGTTTTCGCGGCTTGAAAAAAATCAGTGGTGAGGCTAGAATCCTCGTCGTGACAGCAGATCCCCGGAGTCCCCAAGATCCTATAAACGGGGGGGAGGATATACAAGCCGTAGTGGTTTGTCAACAAAAAAGCCCAATATGGAGTAAATATGGGTCCATACATAGTTTGTATTGTTACCATTGATGAAATCGATAAAGCCGCTTCCATGGCCCGTGCCATCGTGGAACAACAACTTGCCGCTTGCGTAAATATTGTACCACAAATCCGATCCATATACACTTGGAAAGGCGCCATTCATGACGAACAAGAAGTTCTCCTGGTAATAAAAACAAGAGATGAATTGTTCGAGGAACTGAAGGAAGCCGTCAAGAATCTACATCCGTACGAAGTGCCGGAGATCATCGCCCTCAACATTGAAAAAGGACTCCCGGATTACCTCAGCTGGATTCATGAAACAACCAAATCCTCCATATAGTCCCGGCCAAGTCATTGAAATCGGATGTCGAGAATTGGATCTTACTCTTTCTGATTCAGCTTTGTCAAAGATGGTTCGACATATTCATTTGCTTTTTGAATGGGGGAAACGCATTAACCTCACTGCGATCAAGGATCCATGCGATATAGCTGCGCTGCATTTTTTGGACTCTTTGACTGTATTGAAAGTCCTGCCGGACGCCCCATTGCGAATGATAGACATAGGAACCGGCGGAGGATTTCCGGGAATGGTAGTGGCTGAAGCCCGCCCCAAACTTCAAATTACCTTATTGGACCGGGACCCGAAAAAAATAGTTTTCCTCAAGCACCTTGCAAAAGAATTAACTTTGGATTCCGTCAACTTCCTGAACATCAGGCTGGAGCAATTGAGAGCCTCCAGCGAGTCTGAAGGATTTGAGCTGGTAATGTCGAGGGCCTTTGCCTCGGACTCAGCGATACTGGATTCATTCGCAGGAATCTTGACCCCGGGGGGATTTCTGGTCAGAATGGCCGGTCCTTCTATGTCGCGCGAAGAAACGCCGCTTATGAATTTTGCAGAAGAGGACCGGTGGACCGGAACGTTGCCATTTACAAATCACTATCGGCAGGTAATCCTTTATCGGAAAAAAACCTAACAATAAGAAGCCTGGACATGATGTCCCTAAGCTCGGCAAACAGCGGCCCTCGCTTGTTATCGGCATCAACTTTAACCCGGTCTTCAGGTTAGAAGCTCGCCGGGCAGGGTTAATACCGCCTATGGTTTGCCCACGGGTATTTTTGGCGGGGCTGATCCTGTGGACCAAGGTCAGCTTCACGGCCGCATGCGTGCCAAAATACGCTCCATTGCCAGAAGCTTACTCTCGGTAAACTCTGCTGCGTCATTCTCGACAATGGGTGATAATTCTAGATCTCGAAAGCTTCAAGCCCGGAAAACGATAATCTTGAAAAGCTTATTCAAATATTAAAGCAACCCGGAAATTTTTTTGACGGATTTGTCAAATTCCAGATTTTGGATTGGTTTGTAATTGAATTTATGATATTAGGGACAACCAACCTGTACTACTATATCTTGTGGGTTATTC
The DNA here is from genome assembly GCA_963747865.1 of uncultured delta proteobacterium. Lineage (GTDB taxonomy): Bacteria > Desulfobacterota > Desulfomonilia > Desulfomonilales > Desulfomonilaceae > JBBSBY01. The sequence goes on from CAVVHK010000028.1 coordinate 204,049, forward strand.
AAGATGGGACGCGTAATCTGCGTATGTAACCAGAAAGGTGGGGTAGGGAAGACTACCACCGCCGTTAATTTGGCTTCATGCATGGGCCTGTCCGAAAAGCGGACTCTGTTGATCGATTTCGATCCACAGGCAAATGCTTCAAGTGGAATGGGTGTCCGCCTCCAAGTTGGGGAGACGTCCGTGTATAATTTCATTATCTCCCCGGACTCTGTGGATGAGGCCAAATTGATCAGGAACACCGACATAGAGTATCTGGACCTGATGCCGTCATCCCAAGATTTGGCCGGCGCCGAAGTGGAGCTGGTATACGTAGAGTCTCGCGAAAGAAAGCTTCTTGACGCAATAGCGTTACTAAGAAATAAATATGATTACATTTTTATAGATTGCCCTCCATCGTTGGGATTTCTAACCTTAAACGCCCTGGTGGCGGCTGACTCAGTCCTTATTCCGATTCAATGTGAGTACTATGCGTTGGAGGGGGTCGGTCATCTGCTGAGCACTATCCGCAGAATCCGCAATAATTTCAATCAAGCGCTCAAGATTGAAGGTTTTCTTCTCACCATGCATGACCCCAGGAACAATTTGAGCCGACAGGTCGCCGATGACGTGCGCAAGAATTTAAGCTCACAAGTTTTTGAGACGGTAATTCCGCGAAACGTCCGCCTATCGGAATCCCCCAGTTTCGGCAAACCTGTGGTACTATACGACGTCACATCTCGCGGAGCGCTCAGCTATCTCGCATTGTCCAAGGAGATATTGGATGTTGAAGACAACGGAAACAGCCAAGAAACGTACAGCGTTGGGACAGGGGCTTGAAGCCCTCATTCCTCTGGACGAGCCCGTAGGCAAAGACCGCTCGTCGCAGAGTATCATCCATGTTTCTATTGACGCTCTCGTTCCCAACCCGAACCAGCCCAGGAGGCTATTTTCGGAAGAATCGTTGGTTGACTTAAGCAACTCCATAAAAGAGATGGGAGTTATTCAACCTTTGATCGTTCGAAACGCCGCCGGCGGTAGATACGAAATAGTGGCCGGAGAGAGACGTTGGCGAGCGGCCAAGAATGCCGGCTTTTCCACCATCCCGGCAATTGTTAAGGATGTTTCGGATTCCGAGTCCCTGGAAATAGCTCTTATAGAAAATTTGCAGCGTGAGGACCTCAATCCGGTAGATACTGCAGAGGCCTACGACGTGCTTGTCAAAAAATTCTCCTATACTCACGATGTATTGGCCAAGCGTATAGGAAAAGACCGGACAAGCATCACCAACTATCTGAGATTACTAAAACTGCCCGACCAGATTAAGGAAGATCTGCGCGAAGACCGCATTTCCATGGGACACGCCAGAACTCTGCTCGCAATAGACCATGTGCCGACTCAACTGAACATCAGCAGTCGAGTGGTCAAACGTAAATTGTCGGTGCGCGAACTCGAGAAGATAGTCCAAAATTACAAGAAGAAGACTGAAGGAACTGACGAACAACCTCAAATCAAGGATCTTCACACTATTAGTCTGGAGAAAGGACTTTCCCGCCTATTTTCCACTAAGGTTTCACTGACTCTAAAAGCTGACCAATCAGGTAGAATTGTAATCCATTTTCACTCCAAAGAGGAACTTGATCGCCTTTTGGAGGCATTTGGGCACACGGAAGATTTCTCTTGAAACGATTAGTCCCCCGTGTTAATCTCCTATTCTATATAATTAAATTTACAGCATTTTATAAAAATGAAAAAGACCTGGGCGCGTTGCAAAGAGCTGCTCCGAACCAAGGTAAATGATCATGTCATGACCACTTGGTTGGAGCCTATAGTCTGTGAGGATGTTTGTGAGGACAAACTCGTTCTGTCTGTACCCAACAAATTCTTTATCCGGTGGATTAGAGATAATTACCTGACTTTACTGAAGGAATCAGTCAGGGAAGCCACGGGCTGCTCCTATGAGATTGATTTTCGTTCCCGGGAGACGGAAGTCCCGCTGGAACACAGCCCCATCGAGGAAACTCAACCAGATAAGCCTGCTGAACCCTGCGGCCTCGTGGGCTCGGACGCCCTGAAGCATAACCTGAACCCAAGGTATACCTTTGAAAGCTTTGTTGTAGGCGGCTGCAATCAATTTGCCCATGCTGCGGCTTTGTCTATAAGCGAAAATCTGGCCAAGAGTTATAACCCTTTCTTCATCTACGGGGGGGTTGGACTTGGTAAGACTCACTTAATGAGCGCAATAGGTTATGCTGTTTTGTCCAAGGACAAGAACAAGAAGGTTTCTTTCAGCACTTCAGAGGAATTTACTAACGAGTTGATAAACGCCATCCGCTTCGACAGAATGTCTGATTTTCGTAACAAATACAGAAATGTTGATCTTCTTATGATTGACGACATTCAGTTTATTGCCGGAAAGGAACGGACACAGGAAGAATTTTTCCATACGTTCAACAGCATTTATGAAGCGAGAAAGCAAATCGTGATAACCTCGGACAGAGTTCCAAACGAAATTTCCGATATGGAGCACCGTCTCAGGTCCAGATTCAGTTGGGGATTAGTAGCCGACATGGGAGTCCCCGACCTTGAGACCAAGGTCGCCATTTTGAAGAGAAAGGCCTACGAAGATTTCATCGATCTTCCCGACGAGGTCGCGTATTTCCTTGCGGAACAAGTGGATTCCAACGTCCGGGAGCTTGTGGGCTACCTGATACGGGTGATCGCCATGAGTTCCCTACAGGGGATTCCACTCAGCAGACAACTGGCTCAACTTGCTTTGCGTGATATTCTCCATCGAAATGTGAAACCCATAACAGTGGAAGACATTATTTCCCATGTGGCCAAGGCGTATAATGTCAAAACCATCGATATAAAATCGAAAAAGAAACACAAACTCTACTCGGTGCCCAGACAGGTGGGAATGTACCTGGCCCGAGAACTTACCGAGATGTCGTTCCCGGGTATCGGCGCCGCCTTCGGAGGCAAGGATCACACCACAGTCATCTACGCTATCAAGAAAGTTGAAGAAAAGATAAAGCAAGATCATTCAATGAAGAATCTTGTGGAAAGCCTTAAGAAAAATATCCGCGAGTGAATAGAGTGTGCAATTGGGTGTTGATAATCTGTTGAAATATTCTTAATAGATTCACTTCCGGCAGTTGCCAACACTTAGAAGCTGATTTTATAAACATGAAAACGGCAGAGGTAATTGGCTCAATGTGAGGTTTAAAACGATTATTCCACATTTTCACAACCCCTATTACAACTACTATTTATAATTATTATATAAGAGATAAGAGTAAGAATAAGGAGGCCTCAATGCAGTTCGAAATTGAAAAAGATTCTTTGTTGGAAGGTCTTTTAAAAACTGTGCCTATAGCCGAAAAAAGATCTCCACTTCCCATTCTGTCTCACTTATTGATGAACGCCTCCGAAGATACGCTTACGTTGACGGCTACCGACCTTGAAGTCGGCATAGAGATGATATATAACTGCAATGTGATCGAGCCGGGAATTATCGCTGTGCCTTCAAAAAAGTTCTTGGAAATTGTTAGAGAATTGACGCCTGGTATTGTTAGGATTGAATTAGCTGACAACCAACGTATGAAAATAATCTCCGGAGTCAGTAATTTCGAATTAGCCGGAATGAATCCCGACGATTATCCCGCGTTTGCGACGTTGCAAGACGTTCCAACCGTGTCCGTTCATTCGTCCAAGCTTTCTTATATGATTGAGAAAACTTTGTTTGCGGCTTCTAATGATGAATCCAGGTTCAACCTAAACGGCGTCCTTGTTGAGCACCGTGAGAACAAAACTAGAATGGTGTCCACGGATGGTCACAGGCTCGCTCTAGCCGATGGAGATCTGGCTTTACCCGCGGAAGGTCAGTATCTGGTCCCTAAGAAGGGATTTCACGAGCTCAAGCGATTGTTGGAAGGACTCGATCAAGAGGTCTTGTTGGGTTTCGAGCCAAAGAATCTGTTCGTGAAGAGCGATAAATTTATTGTGACCATAAGGCTGATGGATGGCGATTATCCTCCGTATCAAAAGGTCATCCCGCTATCCAGCGAGAGAGTCGTCAAAGTAGACAGGTCTCGCCTAATTCAGGCTCTGAGACGCGTGGCCACGCTTGCTTCGGATAGAAACAAAGGTATGGTGTTCACGGTCATGCCCGATCAGTTGGAATTATCCATTTCGCATAGTGATTTCGGCACGGCCCGTGATGCGGTTCCTGTGAACTATGACGGCGAACGATTCGAGGTATTCGTGAACGTATATTACATGCTTGAAGCGTTGCATGTGCTGGATACCGAAGAGGTCATAATGGAATTCAATCCGGAGAATTCGCCAATAGTCATGCGGCCTGATCCCGCAAAAGATTTCTTCAATCTAGTTATGCCTATGCGCAAATAACCGTCTCTGACAAACAGGGAAGGGAATGAAAAAGTGGAACAACAACACTACGGCGCCGAACAAATAAAAGTCTTAGAGGGTTTGGAAGCGGTCCGGAACACTCCGGGGATGTATATTGGGAATACCTCCTCTGAAGGCCTTCACCAGCTCGTCTGGGAAGTTGTCGATAATGCCGTTGACGAGGCTTTAGCAGGCTATTGTCACAATATATCGGTGACCATTCACCTTGATTCCTCGGTAACCATCGAAGATGACGGCAGAGGCATACCTACCGAGATGCATCCGACCGAAAGAATCCCCGCCGCGGAAGTAGTCATGACCATGCTCCACGCCGGCGGCAAGTTCGAGGGCGATTCATACAAAGTGTCCGGCGGTCTGCACGGGGTCGGTGTTTCCGTGGTCAATGCTTTGTCCGAAGTGCTCAAACTGGAGATCAAGCGCGAGGGGCAGGTTTGCCGACAGACCTATCGCAGAGGGAAAAAAGACACCGAACTCGAGGTGGTTGGAACCACCAAACGTAACGGAACCAAAGTCACCTTTAAGGCTGACCCGACCATTTTCGGGGACCTGGAGCTCATTTATGAGACTGTTGCGGCCAGGCTGAGAGAACTGGCGTTTCTCAATAAAGGCCTAAAGATAGTCTTTGAGGACGAGCGGTCTCAGAAAACAGCCGCGGTTTTTGAATACGAGGGCGGCATTGTGTCATTTGTCGAGCATCTGAATCGAGCCAAGAAGACAATGGACGGTCCGCCGATTTACGTTTACGGTGAGAAAGACAGCAGCCTCGTTGAGTGCTCGATACAATACAACGACGGTTACTCGGAAACCGTATTTACCTATTGCAACAACATCAACACATTCGAAGGCGGAACCCATCTTTCCGGATTCAGAGCGGCCCTGACACGCACGATCAATCAGTACGCCAGTTCTAAAGGGTTACTGAAGAACGGAAAGACCCAATTGGCGATATCGGGGGAAGATCTCAAGGAGGGGTTAACGGCGGTCCTCAGCGTGCGGATGCTGAATCCTCAATTCGACAGCCAGACCAAGTCCAAATTAGGTAATATGGACATAAAAGGGCTGGTTGAGCAGTTGATCAACGAAAAGCTCTCCGATTATTTGGAAGAAAATCCCCAAACAGCCAAATGGATAATCAATAAAGCCCTTGAAGCCAGTAGAGCCAGAGAAGCCGCCCGCAAGGCCAGGGAACTTACGAGACGCAAGAGCGCTTTGGAATCGTCCGCGTTGCCTGGCAAGCTGGCCGATTGTCAAGAGAAAGACCCCATTATGGCGGAATTGTTCATCGTTGAGGGTGAGTCCGCAGGCGGTTCGGCCAAGCAGGGACGTGACCGGCGCACGCAGGCTGTCTTGCCCCTAAAGGGCAAAATACTAAACGTGGAAAAGGCCCGCTTCGATAAAATATTGCAAAGTCAGGAAATCAGAAACCTTAATTACCGCATTGGGAACCGGTATAGGGGCAGAAGACTTTGATATCCACAAAATCAGGTACCACAAAATCATAATAATGACCGACGCTGATGTTGACGGATCTCACATAAGGACCCTGATTCTCACCTTCTTTTTCAGATGGATGGTGGAAGTTATCAACAGGGGATACCTGTATTTCGCACAGCCCCCACTCTTCAAAATCAAGAAGGGGAAAGAACAGTCCTACGTTAAAGACGAAAATGAACTAGACGATATAATTCTTAAAAACGGTTTGGATAACGTTAAAGTAAAAAACAGTGACGGGGAATATCTCGATATTTCGGTACTGGTGAACGTGATTAAGAACACCCTCCGTCTGGAAAAAATCCTGGACGTCTATGAACGGAGGAACGAAGATCGCGTTGTGCTGAAGGCATTTGTTTCAGAAGGCTTCAGCATGGAGAGTCTCGAAACCAGGGAGCGCATCGCAGAATTGGTAGAACGGGTGGCCAAGCGAATTGAAAACAGACATCCGGACATCCTGCCAATCGTCATGAATATTGACAAGGATGAGGAAGAATCAAAGTATTACGTTGATGTCAAGACCAACCGTAACGGGCTGAGCAGGTTCACTCGAATCAACCTGGGGTTGGCCGAATCTCCATCGTTTCATGAAATTTCTTCGATCATCAATCGTGTCGGCGCAGTGGTCCAGCCTCCTTTCTCTCTGGAAATGGGTGATAAGACTATGGAAGCGCTGTCTTTCACCAAACTTGTCGAGGTGGTGCTGGACCAAGGCCACAAGAATCTGGCAATCCAACGCTACAAGGGCCTTGGAGAGATGAACGCGGACCAGCTTTGGGAAACCACCATGAATCCAGAGGGCAGGAGAATTCTACAAGTTGCGGTATCCGACGCGGTTAAAGCCAACGAGATATTTTCCACACTCATGGGAGATCAAGTCGAGCCCAGACGGCTATTCATAGAACAAAACGCGCTGAATGTAGTGAATTTGGACTACTAGGGTAGCCCTGACCCAATATCCAGCGCCGTTGAAACATCGAGGTCAAGACCCTGAACCCGTTCCGCCAATCATTATGATTGGCGGATCCGCTGGTGGTCCAAGACTACCGCCCTCAATTCATCCCAAATCTCTTGTCTTTGTTTTGACGTCTTCTTTGGCCCCCTGCCTGGCTTTAAGCAAATCATCGAATTTCTGGGAGGCTTGAGTCTGAGCCCCAAGCTGTTCGTATTTCTGATCCATGGAGCCTGAAGACGCCTGGTTCATTTCGGAAGCTATTTTTGCCTGAGCTTTGAGTCCGGCTATTTTTTCCCTGATCGCCACGACGGATTGATCCACCACGCTTTCTCCGAGACCCTTGAGGCGATCTTCAAGCATGATTACCTGTTGGTTGGACACGTATTCGGCTACCATTTCACCCTGTTCTCGTTTGAGCCGGTCAATTTCTTCCTTAAATCCTCTCAGCTTAAGCTTGTATTCTTCTACTTTATTCTTCTGAGCCTCCAGATCTTGGGTCAATTTGAGCTGAAGATCATCGATTTCCTGGATTCTGGTCTGATAACGGATGCCGGCTTCCCTATGCGACATATCGTTGGGTTCCGCTTCCGCAGAGGCTAAAGCTCCTTCCAGTTTTCTAGTAAGCTCCTGCTCTTCCCGATCAAGTTCCTTCAACCGGTCTTCGGTTCGCTCCCTTTCTCGGGCCAAAAGCGCTACGGCAGTCTCAAGATCCTTATATCTCTTTTGTGAATCAGCTATGGCCGCAGCGTATGTGGACCTTATCGCTTCCGGGCTTCCAGACACCATATCATCACCGGCTCTAATGAAAAAACCTCGAATTAACGTCATTAGCTTGCCGAAAAAACCCATTTCTGATCCTCCTGTTCTGGATGCATCAACAAAGTTTATTGTGTTATCTCGAAAAGGTAATGGTTCACCGGGGAATCCCTTATTGCAAAAAATTCCCTCCCGGTGCACGCCTACTCCAAAAGAATAGATTATTTCAGAGCTACGCTTACTCGGCTTCCGCGCGACCGCCAATTTAACAAAAATCCAGTCGCCTGAAAACGGCGCCGAATCAAGATCAGCTATATGAAAGCGCATTAGTATCCGCGAAGTAGAAAGTGCGCTCAAATTTTCCTGATCATACTAGCACGTTGACGCTTGTACCCGTACTTCTTTTATGTCGTCTGTAAACGTTTACCAGAGGCGAGTTTGGAACATGCGGCGGCTCCCAGGGACTCCGGCGATTCACGGCGATTTCCCGATGGAAACGACACTAGTGTAATCTTAACTCTGGTATAATGTGTACTGTAGGTCTTGAATAACGCGCTATCAGCATTTCTATGACGCCTTGAGTTCCATCGGAACACGATAGCGTCTGTAACAAGGTCTTGAGCGCAGCATATTCTGGTTTCTCAGGGTGGCTCGATGTCCGTTTATCTGTTTGGCATTATCATGACGCTGGGATTTGCTCCCGGGCTCTTTTGGCTCTGGTACTTCTTGAAGAGAGACAAATTCGATCCGGAGCCTCTACAATTAGTTCGTAACAGCTTCTTGCTCGGAATGGCTGCGGTGTTTCCCGCCGCCTTCCTGGAAGGGTTGTTTCAAGTAAAGACATTCTGGATAGCCGTTGCGGCCGCTCCGATTATTGAAGAACTGTGCAAATTCTATTCGGTGTACTGGTTCGTCTACAGGAAGGCGGACTTTGACGAGCCCATGGATGGGATAGTGTACGCCGCAGCGACCGCGTTGGGTTTTGCTTCGGTAGAAAATGTGTTTTATTTGCTGTCCTCGATGAAGGATGGGACCATTCCCGTGGTTGCGGTGGCTCGCGCTTTTCTTTCGGTCCCCGGACACGCGCTTTTTTCGATAATGTGGGGCTTTGCGCTGGGCATGGCCAAATTCGGCATGGTCCCTTATCCCAGGCAAAGAATAATCATGGGACTTATGGCGGGTATCGGCTTCCATGCCCTGTTCAATTTTTTCACTGTTCTGGGGCCCCTTTGGATTTACGGCATGATGGTGCTTATCCCGATAATGTGGCAAGCTATCGAGGCACGGATAATTCAGGCGCTAAGGATGTCTCCCCGGGCAGCCGCTCACTTTTACGCCGTGAAGTTGGCTGGTAGGGCTTCACGGGCTGCTAGATCCAAGGCCTGGTATGAGAACAGGCTCCTTGTCGTTGTGCTCTTGTTTGTTTTCTTTCCCGCCGGAATATACGCTTTGTGGCGTAATTCCACGTTTGCTGCGCCGGTCAAGATAACCTACGTCGCCCTATGGATGATAACCGCAGGCATGTTCAGTTTCTCGTTAAAATAGGTTTATATATTTGATATTGCACTACAAAACTAAACAATTATTAAAGCCATGAAAAATAGAGTAGTTATAAAATAACAATTGAAAAATGATAGACATTTATGCCATAATACCGTTATGGATCGAGCATTGTCTAGCGCTTAATCACAAAATTGCAGGGGCTGGAGCAATGAACGAAAACAACACAAAAGAAGAAAATGCCGGCGCCGAAGGACAGTTGCATCTAATGTCCAAGGAGTTGGAGGAAGCGACATTGCGGTTCTTGATGCAAGTTGCCGAGCTTGAGAAGCTCCTACCTCTGATCGATGAATGAAAAGCTTCAGAAGCCGACAATAGTCATAGCGGTTTTAAGAAAAAATAAGTATACTCACCTGAAGCGGGTCTACCTTTAACCGCAGCATTCGGAGAATTATATTTTATAAGTCAGGTTTTTTCTTTTCTTCTGAAAAACTAGAATATGATTCTAGGCCACCGGCGCCGGACCAAATTTGAAGCATCAGAATAGGCACAGACTTTGAAACCAGGGATGATCATACTTAAGACGCCTCGTGAGATAGAAATCATGAGGGAAGCTAACCAAATAATCGCAGAAATGCTGAAGCAGTTCCATGAAGTCATAAAACCCGGTATTACTACCAGCGAATTGGACAAAATAGCTGAAAAAATGATTCGGGCAGCGAAAGCTAAGGCCGCTTTCAAAGGATACCGCATGAGCAACCACCGGCCTTATCCGGCTTCAATATGCGCTTCCGTCAATGAAGAGGTGGTTCACGGAATTCCCGGACCCCGAGTCTTGAAAGAAGGCGACATAGTCGGCATAGACGTAGGGGTAGTTCATAATGGTTTTGTCGGGGACACGGCCAAGACATACGAGGTGGGCGCCGTATCCGAAGAAGCAAGACGCCTGCTGAGAGTCACGGAAGAGTCGCTCTATAAAGGTATTGAAAAAGCTGTCGCGGGTAACAGGCTTTTCGACATATCTCAAGCTGTGCAGACTCATGTTGAGTCCAACGGCTTCTCCGTTGTACGGGATTTCGTTGGTCACGGTATAGGTCGAAATATGCACGAACCGCCTCAGGTGCCGAACTACAAAGGAGTAGGCTGGAATCCTAGATTGGAACCGGGAATGGTGTTAGCCCTTGAACCCATGGTCAACCAGGGCTCGTGGAGAATAAAGCTCCTTTCTGACGAATGGACGGCTGTAACTGCCGACGGAAAGCTCTCGGCCCATTTCGAGCATTCAATTGCAGTCACGGAAAACGGTCCGTTGGTACTTTCATCACTCAACGGCGCCTAGCTGGAGCTGCAGTTTTTTGGGGAAGGACTCGATGCTTCATGGCTGCCGATATAAATTCCTCTCAGCTAAAGAGGCTGAAACGTTATGAAATCATAAAGCCGGTAGGCGAAGGGGGGATGGGAAAGGTCTTTCTGGCCAATGACCGCTTAATACGCAGACCAGTCGCTATAAAAGTGTTTTCGTTAGAAACCTTGCCCGGATCTCAAATCACCAAGGAAAAGGTACTGAGGGACTTCTTTATTGAAACGAGAACCGCTGGAGCCATGCTCCATCCGAACATCGTGGTAATGTACGACGTTGGAAAAAAAGGCGATCTTCTCTACATGGTGATGGAATTCGTCTTTGGCAAAACACTGCTTGAACACCAGCGCACAGCCCCCTTTAGTATTCGCAAGTCCTTGGAAATAGTATATGAATTGGCTTTGGCGCTCGACTACGCTCACTCCAAGGGGGTGGTCCACCGGGATATAAAGCCTGAAAACATAATAATCTCCAGCCAGGGTGTCCCCAAAATCACCGACTTTGGAATAGCGAGATTCAGGAAACATTTGAAGGGGCAGCGACCTTCGTTGGTAGGATCATCACGTTTCATGGCTCCGGAACAAGTTTTGAGACGTGAGCAGGACCACAGAGTGGACATTTATCAGCTAGGCGTAGTCCTGTTTGAGCTTTTAACGCGCCAGTCCCCGTTCAAGGGGGTGAATTCGGAAGACACTTTATCCAAAATCTGCACGGAAAATCCTCCGCCACCAGGCAGAATAAATCCGGAAATCCCGGAGGAAGTAGATCAAATAGTAGGCTGCTGTCTGGAAAAATCTCCTACAAAACGCTTCAATCACGCAAAAGACTTGGCCGACGCTCTCGCGGAATGCTTGAGATCCGGTATGCACAGAGGGATTTCCCCGGATCGGGAGTTGGTGCGCAGTCTCAAGAAGTTTGAGATGTTTTCATTGTTTACCGATGACGAAATTAAAGAGCTTGTCAAGATAGGCGATTTTGTCACGTACAAGTCCGGAGAGCAAATTATCCAGGAGAATGAGACGGACTCCAATTTTTTCGTGCTCATGGAAGGCAATGTGAGAGTGGTCAAGAGGTCGAAGCTGATTACTGATTTTCTGCCGGGCGCATGTTTCGGTGAAATAGGGGCTTTCGCCAGACAAAAAAGATCCGCGGGAGTAATAGCGTCTGAAGACTGCAAACTTCTTCAAATAAACGCGGTCTTGTTCAAACAACTTGATGCGCTTCTGCAACTGAAAATGCTGCACATCGTAATCAGAAATATAGCGAGTCTGGTAATTTCCCTGGATGATGAAATAATGCAGCTCACGGAAGGCAAAGGCGCCTCCGGAGATCAGGGTACGACATGTCCATTATGTGGATTCGACAACCAAGGCCTCATCGAAGTATGCCCTAGATGCGGCGTCATAGCTTCCACATATAATCGGTCTTCCGCCTTGACCGGTCAGATTGACCCTGACCAGACAGAACTCATGGATCCGGATTTGACTCAAGAGAATCCCCTCAATTAATCTATCCCGATAAGAACGCCCCTGAATAATCAAGGAATCATTATGAGTGAGATCAGTTTTTCGTTCGGTCGAAATTGGCAAGATTATCTGAGCGACATTGATGACGAGAGAGTAAAAATTGCGGAGGCCTCCCTAACTGAATTTCTCGGATTTAACGATCTGTCTGAACGGAGCTTTCTTGATATCGGTTGCGGAAGCGGACTTTTTTCATTGGCCGCATTCAATCTCGGGGCAAAGCGGATTGTCTCATTCGACGTAGATCCTGACAGCGTCGAATGCTGCGCGCTGTTTGCGTTCACAAGCCGGCAGCCCGGCTCACTGGGTAGTTAAATCGGGTTCGGTTTTGGACGAAGCCTTTGTGGGGTCGCTCGGCTCCTTTGACGTAGTCTATTCATGGGGTGTCTTGCACCATACGGGCAAGATGTGGGACGCAATCGACAATTCCGCCAAAATGGTCGCGCCCGGAGGACATTATTACATTGCGCTCTATAACAAATTGCTGACTCGAAACGGCTCTCAGTCACCCGTACACGATTTCTGGCTGCGGGTAAAAAAGCTCTACAATGCGCATCCACTGGTTGGCAAGTACGTTCTGGAACCTTTAGCAATGGCCGCATATTTGGGCATGGTGTTGGCAAGATTGGAAAATCCGATAACGCATTTGAAAAACTATAAGTCACATCGAGGCATGAGCTGGCGTACCGACGCGACAGATTGGCTGGGCGGATATCCATACGAATTTGCCACTGTTGAGGAAGTGTTTAAGTTTGTGAGAAAAAAGTTTCCAAACTTCAATCTGCAAAATCTTAAGATCAGCGGAGGCCGGGGCCTCAACTGGTATTTGTTTCAAGAAGCCGACAAATAGGCGACCCCCATTCGTTTCGCTCCCATTGATACATTTAAGGTTTTGGTATACGACTACAATAGCAGTTGGGCCTGATAGTTCATCTCCGGACTCTGATGAACAGCAGTCCAAGTTGTCATCGACAGCATCCGGCAAAATAATGCCTTCATGCTCCCGAGTGATTATTAGATCGAGAGAGGAGATCGAACATGAAGGATGAGCTAAAGACCAGAGAACAGCTTGTAGTCGAGATCAACGATATCCGCCGACTTAATCAAGAGTTGCGTGAGGCTCAAGCTGCTCTTAATTCCGCCATCCAATCTCTAAAGGATTCCGAAGAAAGATTTCGTTCCGTCGCTCAATCGGCGGTGGATGCGATAGTTTCCATAGACACGTCAGACCATATCGTCTTTTGGAATCAGGGCGCCGAGAAAATTTTCGGCTATTCCGAATCCGAAGTATTAGGCAAATCCGTTACCATAATAATCCCCGACCAATACAAGGAAGGTCACAGCAAGGGGATAAAGAACTATTTGAACACAGGGGGGCCTGCGCTTATCGGGAGGACCGTGGAACTCGAAGGCCTCAAAAAGACAGGCGAGACTTTTCCCATCGAGTTGTCTTTATCCACCTGGAAAACCAGAGATGGAAGATTCTTTAGTGGAATCATTCGAGACATCAGCGATCGAAAAGAGGTGGAAAAAGAACTTGAAAAACGCACCTCAGAGTCCCGACAACGATCTGAAGAACTTGAATCCCTGGTCCAAATGGTGGCTCACGATCTGAAGTCTCCGATAATAACAATAGTAGGTATGGTCAAAATTCTCAGACAGAGTGTTTCTAAACTGCCATTCGAAGAGAAACGCGAACGGGTCCTGAACCAAATCGTGACCGCAGCTCAAAGCGCTGAGAATTTCCTTGGAGATCTTCTGAGCGGGTTGGTGGTTGATTGCGCTCAACCTGAAACAGAAACCTTTGATAATCGAAGAGATTATAAGAGAAACCGCCGCTCAGCACCAACAGACGATGCATGAAAAGAACATAGCGCTGGTTTTGGACTTTGAGTTTGGAATCCCAATTGTCTACGGAGACAAGCACAGGATTGCTCAGGTGATAGACAATCTCCTGTCGAACGCCATCAAGCACATGGGCGACAAGCCTGATTGCCTCATCCGCATCACAGTGAGCCTGGGACGCGAATTCGTCCGGACCTCGATAATAGATAATGGGATAGGAATCCCCGAGGAATACCACTCGAAAATATTTGATCGATTCTTTAGAGTTCAAAGAGGAGGACCCGGAGGCACAGGACTGGGTCTGGCCATATCCAAGACGATTGTGGAGAGGCACGGAGGACGAATTTGGGTGGAATCCAAGCAAGGTCAAGGTTCCTGTTTCAGCTTTACCTTACCTGTTGATAAACGCAACACCTAGCGGTATGTTTATGGACCGCGAAAATTTCTTGCACGCGACGTGCGCCAAGCGCAGATAATTCCCGGAGGGGGCTTTCCGATGATGACGCGGACCGCCAGAAACTTTTTGTAGGAACTTTCCCTTCGAGGGCGACGTACAAGAATTCCTACAATGTGCTGAAGGCAATGGGCGGTTCTTCGGGTAAAAAGAAACGCCCAAGATTCGTGGAAGCTATCTCCATCCGTCTATACGAGGCTCAGACTCATGTCGCTGATCAAATGTCGTGAATGTGACGAACTGATAAGCTCCGAAGCGAATTCTTGTCCCAAATGCGGCGCGCCCAAGCCCTCGCTGCGCGTCTGGAAAGGCACGGGAGTCGACTGGAAGACGCGAATAGCGATTTTCGGCATTCCTCTGATTCATGTGGCCTTCGGACGGTATCCCAACGGAAAACTCCGGGTTGCGAAGGGGGTCCTGGCGATTGGTCAGTTCGCAATCGGACTTGTCACTTTCGCTCAATTCGGAGTCGGCTTAATCTTTGGGTTTGGCCAATTTATGTTTGGTTTAACAGGTCTGGCTCAGTTTTCACTTTCAATAATATTGGGCGTAGGTCAAGTGGCGACCGGTTTTGTGGCCATAGGTCAGTTTGCCGCAGGAGTTTACGGACTAGCCCAGGTAGGTTGGGCAAAGTACATTTGGAGCCCCGCCCATACGGACATGGAGGCAGTGGCCTTTTTTTACACCCTGTACCGACAAATTCGGAAAATTGCTGGGCATGATAGGAATATCCTGAATAAGTCACGCTGTGGTCCCTCTGCTCAGCTCGTTCGCTTGCGCGGCGACTTGGCTCCGAGGATATTCCGACATGATGCGCCGAAGCATGGCTTGCGCCTTCTTCGAATTCCCTGTCTCGACAAAAGTCTTCGCTATCCCCAACATCAGATTGGGTATGAATTCCTCAGGCGGTAAGAAACCGACGGCTCTGTGACGCTCTTTTCCTGCGTCGTCCAGGATGAGGACCGTAGGCGTGTACCGTAGAGTGTACGATCGCGACCACGCCGGCGCTCCGCTGGTGTCAAGACGCATGGCTATCAAATTGTTGCTAATAAAATCCATTACGCGAGCATCTTTATATGTTACAGCGTCCAGCTGCTTGCAGGCTCCTCAACCCGCGTTGTGAAAATCCAGCATTATGGGCTTTTCTTGCACTCTAGACATCGAACCGGCCAAAGCCGGGTCCGATTCCCATCGAATAGTTGGGCTCATGTTTGCCGACCTCCCATAACATGCGTGAGCTGCAATCTAATCTGACTCAGACTAATCTTTACTGTCAATTTCATCTTCCGATAGTTCCAGGGATGCTGTGCGCTATTGAAATTCGTTATTTCACTGGCCAAGTATTTAGCTTTTATGGTGATGGCAGGCATCAAATCGGCAAGAGGGCGCTTTTGAGACGTCCCCAAACGATCCTTCATGTCCCGGGTCCGTCAGTCCTCCAAACAGCGCTTGATCCCCTTTGCTTCTGATACGTGCGAAGCCTTGCCCATCGCCAATTCGTTCAAAAATGATCCCGGAGAGCGCGTCTTTTTTCATAGAGCAACCTCCTCATGATCACCCAATCTCAAATCAGGACTCCTACAATTGGTATTCTTCTTTAAGATAACGCAAGCTTAATGTATATGATAGCAGCAGTAAGTTCTTCGGGTCAGGTTCAATAAAGGCAACGAACCCCAGGTTTTCAGCGTCTCTGCAGTCGGTTTCTTGTTCACTTGAAACGCTTGCCCAAAAGTTTTGGTCGGAGCCCGCGTGTTCAAAGAATATCATCGTTACAAGATGTTTTTGATGGCCATGGACGCCGTAATAACCATTCTCGTTCTGGCGATCCTGGCGCTACTGCGGCCAATGCTTCCCGGAAGACCCATCTCCTCTGAAGAGGTCTTGCCCTATCCGGAGGCGTTTTTGCTCGCGGGGCTTCTTTGGCATGCATTATTTGCTTCAATGGGAGTGTACGAAGCCGAGACAATACCTGACTTCGCGAAACAATTCGGGCGATTCACACAAGCGTACATGTACGCGGTCTTGACGTGCGGAGGCATACTCTATCTGACTTTCCGCGAAGCGTCTCGAATGCTCTTCCTATATTTCAGTTTAACGCATAATGTTGCCCTTTTTCTGTTGCGATATTTTTTGAATCTGTACCTAAGAAACGGGAAGGATTTCTTCGGAGGAACAAGGATACTAATAGTCGGCTCCTGCGGAAGCGCGGTCCAGCTTGCAGATCATATTATTAAAGAGCATGCTTCCGTAGTCAGGCTAATAGGATTTGCCGACGATGACGGGTGCGCTCTGGAGCCGCCCGCGAAAATGCTGGGCGTCCTAAAGGATGTGCCGGCCATAGTAAAGAACAACGATGTGGACCTTGTAATGATAGCTCTCAGAGATGGGAACGCGGACGATGTTGAAAAACTGATTTCCGAACTGGAGAGCCTTCCCGTAAGGGTCTACTTCGTGCCGGATATGTTGAGGCTGGCTCTGGTTCAGGCTGAAGTAGAAATCTTCGGGGAGATGGCGGCGATCGGCATTCGTGAGCCGGTAATTCGAGGACACCGGCGAGTATTCAAGCGCATTATGGATTTGCTTATCAGCTCTGTCGGCTTGCTTCTAATTTGGCCTTTGTTGTTAATCATATGGATAGGGGTAAGAATTGATTCGCCCGGTTTACAAGATCAGACAAGACCCTCGAGTAACCCGCCTGGGACGGACGTTGAGAAGATGGTCTATGGACGAACTGCCGCAATTGTTTAACTTATTAAAAGGTGAGATGTCCCTGGTCGGGCCAAGACCTGAGCAGCCCTTTATAACGGAACAGTACGATCATCTGCAATGGCGTAGATTGTCAACCCCCCCGGGAATCACGGGATTATGGCAGGTTAGCGGAAGAAGCGATCCGGCAATGCATCTTAACGCTCAATATGATATCTATTACGTGAAGAATTATTCGATAATGCTGGATCTGAAGATCCTGTTCAAAACCATAGGCGTGGTAATAAAAGGCATAGGGGCCTACTGATTTCCGGCCATGGTCGTTGGTACTAAAATAGAGATCAGCCCTGACCCGGTTCCCGGATCAGAATGTAATCCGCTGATTTGACACATAAGTCCTCAGAGACTTTCAGAATTGGTTGTGGCTTTCGAGCCATGGTCGTTCGCATTAATGACGGGAGACCGAAACATGGATCGGAGACAAGTGGTTCTGTCGGAAACGGCTGAGCTTGAAGAATCGGACCAGATCATCCGGGAATTTCGTCTGGATATAATTGAGGCCACGAAAGCCGGATTGAGAATATTGTATGAGCCGGAAGGCTATCCGGAATGGCTTGATGATCGTCAGCGGGACGCGCTTGAAGACGCCCTTGTGGCGACAGTCAATCAATTCACGAATGGGAACCACCCCACGCTGCAAGTGTGGTTGGGTGTAGCCGCATTCTGTTTTCAGGAATTGCAGGACCTCAGAGATTTGTTGGGGACCGATGAAACGCTCTTAAAGGCTGTTTGCGACACAATCCTTACCAACTGGAAATTACTGATAGACTTTTATGACGCTGAGGCCAAATTGGGATCTACGGCGGTTCATTAGAAGCACTCCCAAACCCGAAATCTTTAGGAACAAGCGCCGGCGCTTCGGGCGTAGGCGTTCACCGGGAGGAAACTTTTTTGCACAAAAGAGTTCCCTCCCGGACCTTCCTTCAAAAAACTCTAACAATTGCGTTAAAATTCGAGCCTCTTGCCGATGGTCCATAGCGAGGTCTTATGAGCCTAGGGCGTCGAAAATTCTGCAGTAAGATAGGTTAAGGCCATTTAGTAAACAATATATTAGCAGTTTTTGGGCAACGGGTCCGGGTCCCGCGTTTCGCGGGGGTTGCAAAAAGGGATTTCCCGGTGAACTATTACCTTCGGGCAGCGCCTAACCAAACATGGGGTGCGCAAGTCTCCGATCATCTCGTTCCCGGGTTACGGCCCTCGGGCGACGAACTCGAAAATTTCTTCACTCGGCGCGAAGTAGTATCAGGATGTGTAATCGTTGAAACCCGCAGTATTTGCGCTAATCGTTGTGTCGGTCGCGACCGCCGGCCAGTATTACGCCGCGGTCGGAACTTACAGAATCTTCTCAAATTCTCCTAAAGATATTCCTTTTGTCGATTCAATCCACCTGCTTCTAATCTTCTCCTTAATCAATGGCATCTTGATGACCGTGACCATTCTAGGCGCCGGATTCTCAGATCCTACTCAATTGTTAGACACTATCTGAACATCGGATATTTCAGCGCAATAATATGCGTGACGTGGTACGCTCTTGTTCTTAAGTTTATTACTACTATTGGGTCAATAAGCTTCAAACGTAAAAAGCCGGGTTCCTCAACGCAAGGTCAAAGCGTGTGCGCTAACTTGACTCCGCTAGCCGACAATCTCATTGAAACGGAATCGGGAATTTCGAACATTCCGCCAGAGACTTCCACAGGAGCTGTTTCGCGCAGACGCTTTCTCAAGTGGACCAGTGTAATGGGCGCGGCTTCGGCTTTGGGAGTTGGAATCGCCGGATTGGTAGAGGCCTATGGGCCGCTAAAACTTGAAGAATACGACGTGTTTCACCCAAGCCTGGTGGACGCTGAAACTTGTTTTCGCATAATCCAAATAAGCGATCTGCATTATGGCTGGTTTTTCGGTCACGATCAGCTACGCATGCTCGTTGGCGCTGTGAATGCTGTTGACGCGGATGCCGTAGTAATTACAGGCGACGTGTTCCATTCACCCTACACAGGTGTTGAAAAGGCGGTCCCCCTTCTTGCCAAGTTGAAACCGAGATATTTCGGCAATTTTGTTGTCACTGGTAATCATGAGCTGTTTGTGGGAGTGCCCCGGTCCGTTAGAGCATTTAAAAAAAGCAATATGGTTTACCTCGCGGACGACTGGATTACTTTGAGGAAAGGACGCTCAGTTGTCCACCTGGGCGGCCTGAGTGATGTGGAGGCGGAATGGAGTTTCAGAGGTCATTGGGATGCCGTTAGAGATTTTGTGGGCAAAGCCCCCCAAGAACCCGGCGTCAAATTGATGATATGCCACAGACCCTCGGTGTTCCCGTTGGCCGCGCGGGCGGGCGTCGATCTTGCCTTTACAGGCCACATCCATGGAGGGCAAATGATTATTCCCGTTCCGGGAACGGACTATGAGATTGCTCCCGCACGAATCAGGTCAAGGTATACTCATGGATGGTACAAACGGGGTAAATGCAGGATGTACCTTAACAGAGAACAGGCCTAAACTACACCCCTTGGCGAATAAATTGCCCGCCGGAAATAAGTCTGTTTAATCTCAGACATGGAGACGATTATCGGGTATCCGGAAAGTCCGGTCCAAATAAGAATGCCATATAGACCTCACAACGGAAGGATTTTTTGCCGCTGGGTTTTTATTTATGAGGCGCGTCGGATCAAATAGATTATAATGGGTTGGACCCGAGGCGAATTGGGGATGAGTAAGGCCCTGCGAGGATTGCCGACAAGTTCCGCTCGTCCTCGGCAAAAGCAGCCCAACCGGTGGCCAGGCCACAAATGCAAGGAGAAGCTCTAGTTGAAACGAGGGGAGAAATTGTTAAGTCAGTTTTCAAATACACATTTGCCGCTGGAAAATTTGTATTATTTTGACCACGACTTGAGGACCGTTTAATCGGCGAATGTGGACTCAATGGCGGCATGGACATCAACACCAATAATATCTACATGTTATAAGGAGGGTTCACATGGCTACCTTAGGCACCATTATTTTTTTGCTAATAGTCTTTTTGTTATTAGCGATAAAAGTGCTCAACGAGTATGAAAGGGCCGTAATATTCCGCCTCGGGCGGGTCATAGACCATAAGGGTCCCGGACTCATAATCCTCATTCCGATCATAGACAAAATGGTCCGAGTGAGCCTGCGGACAGTGGCTATGGATGTTCCGCCCCAAGACGTAATCACCCGAGACAACGTTTCGGTAAAGGTCAGCGCAGTTATTTACTTTCGGGTAATGGACCCGACCAAAGCAGTCATTGAAGGAGAAAACTATCTTTATGCGACATCTCAACTCGCCCAGACCACATTAAAGAAGCGTATGCGGTCAATCGGAGCTGGACGATTTGCTGTCCGAAAGAGAAAAGATAAATATTGAAATCCAGGAGATTCTGGACAGACACACAGATCCGTGGGGTGTCAAGGTAAGTATGGTGGAAGTCAAACATATCGACCTGCCCACCGAAATGAACGTGCCATTGCCCGCCAGGCCGAAGCGGAACGCGAAAGAAGAGTCAAAGTCATCAACGCTGAAGGCGAGTATCAAGGGCGACACTCTTTCCGAAGCCGCTGCGATTATAGCCGAGCATCCCATGGCACTGCAATTGCGGTTTTTGAGACATTGGTCGAGGTGGCTGCAGAAAAGAATTCCACAACAATATTCCCTGTGCCAATTGATTTGATAGCGCCCTTCATGAAGAAAGAGGAAGGCAAGGACTGATCTGCTGTCTCATCGACAAAAAATAGGACAGTAGGCAATTACTTTTAAGGGAATAAGGTCACCCCAATCAAGTAGAGCGCCCATTATTCCTTAGACCCTGTTAAACTGCAGTTTGATATGCGCGGAATTCTGTTCAGATGGATTGTAACCACCATTGCAATAATGGTGGTGTGTATATTGTCTTGGGGAGTTCAAGTAAGCGGGTTCGGATCGGGCCCGGTTTCGCCGCCGCGATACTGGGTATCCTGAATGCTGTGGCGCGACCGGTGCTGATTCTGCTCACATTGCCGCTCACCGTTGTCACGTTGGACTTTTTTTCATATTAATAATCAATGCGTTGATGTTCGAATCGCAGGGGTGATGGCGAGCTGACTCCACGTGACATCCTTCTGGTCTGCGTTTCTTTTGCTTCAATAATCGTCAGCATAGTATCGTGGATTCTGAATTCGGCGGTTCGGAGGCCCCAATGAAGGACAAGTCGTCTTCACCACTTGGAATAGGACCCTTGACTTGCGGAAGGGACGCGGGGAGCACGTTGGGAAGCCTAAGGCGCCGGTGAGACAGTCCGGACCCGAATTTGATCGCATTTTTGAAATCGTGCGCTAAGATCATAAGCTGCGACGGGAGGAGACTCATGGTCTTCCTCTTTGAGATTCGCGGATATCTCAAGTACTTTTGGATAACCCTCTCCCGCCAGAAAGTCGTTGCGAGGAGAGAAGCGACGAAGCAATCTCAGCCTGTCTCGACCCATGAGATTGCCACGGCCTGCCGCCCTCGCAATGATGGTCTTCGACGTTGTGCGGGTCGAAGCCCCCGGCAATTTTCAAAGCGGAAGACTACAATTAGTCACGGAGACGTCACTACCTGTTATTCCTGCGGAAGCAGGATCCAGTTTTTTCCGACTTTCGGGACCCCTCTTTCGAGAGGGCGACGATCCGGCATCCTTGTCAATGAAGATATCTTCCTTAATGTATCCATTCAGTTACGCGGGAAGATCGCTTCCCCCGCTGGAAGCGGGTATTGCAACCACAGGCAAAGTGTCTTTGCGAGGAGTGGCATCTGCGTGTCTCGCGGAAAGCAATCTCAGCTTGGCCGCTCATAAGTGAATGGTTACTCCTTAATTCAAAATCATTGGGTATAAAGTCCGGCGCTTCCCTCAAGTCAGCGTCATTTTCACAGAAAGTTTTATTGGAGCCTTTTCGGAAGCATTTGACAATTGAGGCTTCGCCGCTTATCCTGTTGTGAGCTGTTGGGCCGTTTACTATTCTTTTCATTTACGATCTATTTCGCAGATGAGCCTGCTGAATGTTACTCCACGATGACATTCACCTTATGTTCCGGGCATTCGAGTCGGGGAACGCTCAGGACCCGATAGCAAAAACAGGCGTCACAGTGGTGTTGCCCCCGAAAAGCGGCGCAAGACTCGGTCTGTATGTTGGAGGCTCGGCTCCATCGACCCGACAAATGGATCCTCTGAATCCTTTGCACATTGTGGACAGAATCCATGCGCTTACCCCCCGCAAAGGCAAACCGCATGGATTCTGTCCACAATGTGCAAAGGATTCAGAGAATCCATTTGTCGGGTCGATGGAGCCGAGCCTCCAACATACAGGCCGGCCCTTGCGCCGCTTTTCGGGGGCAACACCACTGTGACGCCTGTTTTTGCTATCGGGTCCTGAGCGTTCCCGACTCGAATGCCCGGAACGTCGGTAATGTCATCGTGGAGTAACATTCAGCAGGCTCATCTGCGAAATAGATCGTAAATGAAAAGAATAGTAAACGGCCGACGAGGCTCACGACAGGATAAGCGGCGAAGCCTCAATTGTCAAATGCTTCCGAAAAGGCTCCAATAAAACTTTCTGTGAAAATGACGCTGACTTGAGGGAAGCGCCGGACTTTATACCCAATGATTTTGAATTAAGGAGTAACCATTCACTTATGAGCGGCCAAGCTGAGATTGCTTTCCCGCGGAACGCGGGATTCCACTCCTCGCAAAGACACTTTGGCCTGTCATTGCGACCCCGCTTCCAGCGGGGGAAGCAATCTCCCCGCGTAACTGAATGGATACATTAAGGAAGATATCTTCATTGACAAGGATGCCGGATCGTCGCCCTCTCGAAAGCAGGGGTCCCGGAAGCTCGGAAAAGAACTGGATCCTGCTTCCGCAGGAATGACGGGTAGTGACGTCTCCGTGACTAATTGTAGTCTTCCGCTTTGAAAATTGCGGGGACTTCGACCCGCACAACGTCGAAGACCATCATTGCGAGGGCGGCAGCCCGTGGCAATCTCATGGGTCAGACAGGCTGAGATTGCTTCGTCGCTTCTCTCCTCGCAACGACTTTCTGGCGGGAGAGGGTTATCCAAAGGGTCCTTGAGATATCCCGCGAATCTCAAAGAGGAAGACCATGAGTCTCCTCCCGTCGCAGCTTATGATCTTAGCGCACGATTTCAAAAATGCGATCAAATTCGGGTCCGGACTGTCTCACCGGCGCCTAGGCTTCCCAACGTCCTCCGCGTCCCTTCCGCAAGTCAAGGGTCCTATTCCAAGTGGTGAAGACGACTTGTCCTTCATTGGGGCCTGCGACCGCCGAATTCAGAATCCACGATACTATGCTGACGATTATTGAAGCAAAGAACGCAGACCAGAAGGATGTCACGTGGAGTCCGCTCACAATCACCCCTGCGAATTCAAACATCAACGCATTGATTATTAATATGAAGAAACCCAACGTGACAACGGTGAGCGGCAATGTCAGCAGAATCAGCACCGGTCGCACCAGAGCGTTCAGGATACCCAGTATCGCGGCGGCGACCAGCGCCGATCCGAACCCGCTTACTTGAACTCCCGAGACAATATACGGCACAACCATTATTGCAATGGTGGTTACAATCCATCTGAACAGAATTCCGCGCATATCGAACTCCAGTTTAACAGGGTCTAAGGAATAATGGGCGCTCTATTTGATTCGAGTAGTATTTTATTCCCTAAAAAGTAATTGCCTACTGTCCTATTTTTTGTCAAATCAGCGCGGATCAGTCCTTGCCTTCCTCTTTCTTCATGAAGGGCGCTATCAAATCGATTGGCACAGGGAATATTGTTGTGGAATTCTTTTCTGCAGCCACCTCGACCAATGTCTGCAAAAACCGCAATTGCAGTGCCATGGGATGCTCGGCTATAATCGCAGCGGCTTCGGAAAGACGTGTCGCCGCTTGATACTCGCCTTCAGCATTGATGACTTTGGCTCTTCTTTCGCGTTCCGCTTCGGCCTGGCGGGCAATGGCACGTTGCATTTCGGTGGGCAGGTCGATGTGTTTGACTTCCACCATACTTACCTTGACACCCCACGGATCTGTGTGTCTGTCCAGAATCTCCTGGATTTCAATATTTATCTTTTCTCTTTCGGACAGCAAATCGTCCAGCTCCGATTGACCGCATACGCTTCTTAATGTGGTCTGGGCGAGTTGAGATGTCGCATAAAGATAGTTTTCTACTTCAATGACTGCTTTGGTCGGGTCCATTACACGAAAGTAAATAACTGCGCTGACCTTTACCGAAACGTTGTCTCGGGTGATTACGTCTTGGGGCGGAACATCCATAGCCACTGTCCGCAGGCTCACTCGGACCATTTTGTCTATGATCGGAATGAGGATTATGAGTCCGGGACCCTTATGGTCTATGACCCGCCCAAGGCGGAATATTACGGCCCTTTCATACTCGTTGAGCACTTTTATCGCTAATAACAAAAAGACTATTAGCAAAAAAATAATGGTGCCTAAGGTAGCCATGTGAACCCTCCTTATAACATGTAGATATTATTGGTGTTGATGTCCATGCCGCCATTGAGTCCACATTCGCCGATTAAACGGTCCTCAAGTCGTGGTCAAAATAATACAAATTTTCCAGCGGCAAATGTGTATTTGAAAACTGACTTAACAATTTCTCCCCTCGTTTCAACTA
This sequence comes from uncultured delta proteobacterium, assembly GCA_963747865.1. Taxonomy (GTDB): domain Bacteria; phylum Desulfobacterota; class Desulfomonilia; order Desulfomonilales; family Desulfomonilaceae; genus JBBSBY01. Next base: position 228,791 of record CAVVHK010000028.1, read on the forward strand.
GAGCTTCTCCTTGCATTTGCGGCCTGGCCACCGGTTGGGTTGCTTTTGCCGAGGACGAGCGGAACTTGTCGGCAATCCTCGCAGGGCCTTACTCATCCCCAATTCGCCTCGGGTCCAACCCATTATAATCTATTTGATCCGACGCGCCTCATAAATAAAAACCCAGCGGCAAAAAATCCTTCCGTTGTGAGGTCTATATGGCATTCTTATTTGGACCGGACTTTCCGGATACCCGATAATCGTCTCCATGTCTGAGATTAAACAGACTTATTTCCGGCGGGCAATTTATTCGCCAAGGGGTGTAGTTTAGGCCTGTTCCTCTGTTAAGGTACATCCTGCATTTACCCGGTTGGTACCATCCATGAGTATACCTTGACCTGATTCGTGCGGGAGCAATCTCATAGTCCGTTCCCGGAACGGGAATAATCATTTGCCCTCCATGGATGTGGCCTGTAAAGGCAAGATCCATGCCCGCCTGTGTGGCCAACGGGAACACCGAGGGTCTGTGGCATATCATCAATTTGACGCCGGGTTCTTGGGGGGCTTTGCCCACAAAATCTCTAACGGCATCCCAATGACCTCTGAAACTCCATTCCGCCTCCACATCACTCAGGCCGCCCAGGTGGACAACTGAGCGTCCTTTCCTCAAAGTAATCCAGTCGTCCGCGAGGTAAACCATATTGCTTTTTTTAAATGCTCTAACGGACCGGGGCACTCCCACAAACAGCTCATGATTACCAGTGACAACAAAATTGCCGAAATATCTCGGTTTCAACTTGGCAAGAAGGGGGACCGCCTTTTCAACACCTGTGTAGGGTGAATGGAACACGTCGCCGGTAATTACTACGGCATCCGCGTCAACAGCATTCACAGCGCCAACGAGCATGCGTAGCTGATCGTGACCGAAAAACCAGCCATAATGCAGATCGCTTATTTGGATTATGCGAAAACAAGTTTCAGCGTCCACCAGGCTTGGGTGAAACACGTCGTATTCTTCAAGTTTTAGCGGCCCATAGGCCTCTACCAATCCGGCGATTCCAACTCCCAAAGCCGAAGCCGCGCCCATTACACTGGTCCACTTGAGAAAGCGTCTGCGCGAAACAGCTCCTGTGGAAGTCTCTGGCGGAATGTTCGAAATTGCCGATTCCGTTTCAATGAGATTGTCGGCTAGCGGAGTCAAGTTAGCGCACACGCTTTGACCTTGCGTTGAGGAACCCGGCTTTTTACGTTTGAAGCTTATTGACCCAATAGTAGTAATAAACTTAAGAACAAAGAGCGTACCACGTCACGCATATTATTGCGCTGAAATATCCGATGTTCAGATAGTGTCTAACAATTGAGTCAGGATCTGAGAATCCGGCGCCTAGAATGGTCACGGTCATCAAGATGCCATTGATTAAGGAGAAGATTAGAAGCAGGTGGATTGAATCGACAAAAGGAATATCTTTAGGAGAATTTGAGAAGATTCTGTACGTTCCGACCGCGGCGTAATACTGGCCGGCGGTCGCGACCGACACAACGATTAGCGCAAATACTGCGGGTTTCAACGATTACACATCCTGATACTACTTCGCGCCGAGTGAAGAAATTTTCGAGTTCGTCGCCCGAGGGCCGTAACCCGGGAACGAGATGATCGGAGACTTGCGCACCCCATGTTTGGTTAGGCGCTGCCCGAAGGTAATAGTTCACCGGTAAATCCCTTTTTGCAACCCCCGCGAAACGTGGGACCCGGACCCGTTGCCCAAAAACTGCTAATATATTGTTTACTAAATGGCCTTAACCTATCTTACTGCAGAATTTTCGACGCCCTAGGCTCATAAGACCTCGCTATGGACCATCGGCAAGAGGCTCGAATTTTAACGCAATTGTTAGAGTTTTTTGAAGGAAGGTCCGGGAGGGAACTCTTTTGTGCAAAAAAGTTTCCTCCCGGTGAACGCCTACGCCCGAAGCGCCGGCGCTTGTTCCTAAAGATTTCGGGTTTGGGAGTGCTTCAACGGACCGCCGTAGATCCCAATTTGGCCTCAGCGTCATAAAAGTCTATCAGTAATTTCCAGTTGGTAACAATTGTGTCGCAAACAGCCTTTAAGAGCGTTTCATCGGTCCCCGACAAATCTCTGAGGTCCTGCAATTCCTGAAAACAGAATGCGGCTACACCCAACCACACTTGCAGCGTGGGGTGGTTCCCATTCGTGAATTGATTGACTGTCGCCACAAGGGCGTCTTCAAGCGTGTCCCGCTGACGATCATCAAGCCATTCCGGATAGCCTTCCGGCTCATACAATATTCTCAATCTGGTTTTCGTGGCCTCAATTATATCCAGACGAAATTCCCGGATGATCTGGTCCGATTCTTCAAGCTCAGCCGTTTCCGACAGAACCACTTGTCTCCGATCCATGTTCCGGTCTCCCGTCATTAATGCGAACGACCATGGCTCGAAAGCCACAACCAATTCTGAAAGTCTCTGAGGACTTATGTGTCAAATCAGCGGATTACATTCTGATCCGGGAACCGGGTCAGGGCCGATCTCCATTTTTATATACCAACGACCATGGCCGGAAATCAGTAGGCCCCTATGCCTTTTATTACCACGCCTATGGTTTTGAACAGGATCTTCAGATCCAGCATTATCGAATAATTCTTCACGTAATAGATATCATATTGAGCGTTAAGATGCATTGCCGGATCGCTTCTTCCGCTAACCTGCCATAATCCCGTTATTCCCGGGGGGGTTGACAGACCACGCCATTGCAGATGATTGTACTGTTCCGTTATAAAGGGCTGCTCAGGTCTTGGCCCGACCAGGGACATCTCACCTTTTAATAAGTTAAACAATTGCGGCAGTTCGTCCATAGACCATCTTCTCGACGTCTGTCCCAGGCGGGTTACTCGAGGGTCTTGTCTGATCTTGTAAACCGGGCGAATCAATTCTTACCCCTATCCATATGATTAACAACAAAGGCCAAATTAGAAGCAAGCCGACAGAGCTGATAAGCAAATCCATAATGCGCTTGAATACTCGCCGGTGTCCTCGAATTACCGGCTCACGAATGCCGATCGCCGCCATCTCCCCGAAGATTTCTACTTCAGCCTGAACCAGAGCCAGCCTCAACATATCCGGCACGAAGTAGACCCTTACGGGAAGGCTCTCCAGTTCGGAAATCAGTTTTTCAACATCGTCCGTGTTCCCATCTCTGAGAGCTATCATTACAAGGTCCACATCGTTGTTCTTCACGATGGCCGGCACATCCTTTAGGACGCCCAGCATTTTCGTGGGCGGCTCCAGAGCGCACCCGTCATCGTCGGCAAATCCTATTAGCCTGACTACGGAAGCATGCTCTTTAATAATATGATCTGCAAGCTGGACCGCGTCTTCCGCAGGAGCCGACTATTAGTATCCTTGTTCCTCCGAAGAAATCCTTCCCGTTTCTTAGGTACAGATTCAAAAAATATCGCAACAGAAAAAGGGCAACATTATGCGTTAAACTGAAATATAGGAAGAGCATTCGAGACGCTTCGCGGAAAGTCAGATAGAGTATGCCTCCGCACGTCAAGACCGCGTACATGTACGCTTGTGTGAATCGCCCGAATTGTTTCGCGAAGTCAGGTATTGTCTCGGCTTTGTACACTCCCATTGAAGCAAATAATGCATGCCAAAGAAGCCCCGCGAGCAAAAACGCCTCCGGATAGGGCAAGACCTCTTCAGAGGAGATGGGTCTTCCGGGAAGCATTGGCCGCAGTAGCGCCAGGATCGCCAGAACGAGAATGGTTATTA
>CAVVHK010000029.1:0-37713 GCA_963747865.1 uncultured delta proteobacterium
TACAAGCCGCCGTCGGCGCTGACCAAAATCTCTCCTGTTTTCCCAGTCCCCATGGACAATACAAACAGCTCCAACAGAATTCGTCCCAGCCGAAGAAGCATCCGATAGATCCGATCTTCCACCTCGTGAATCTGCAGATCAAGCGCTCCATTCACTACGAATTGAAGAATAGAGTTGAATTCCTCCTGAGCTTCTTCTATTTTCGTATTCATCCGAGGCCTCCTTCCTTGCTTTAACTTGTCCTGGATATACAAATCAAAGCACATGAGGTCTCGGAGAACAAGCCCTATTTACTACCAGTTACGAAAAAACAAAAAGCGCGGCACCCCTTGGGCTGAAACTACGGAAAGTGTCCAGCCTGCCAACTCAATATTACACGAGATACCTGAACAAATACCTGCATCAAAAGAAAGCCACCCAGCATCAGATTTGTTATTGGATATAAAATGGAAAGATTATTTCCTTACAATTCTTGGAGTGAGTTTCATTGGAATATTGTATTCAGTTGTCCTATTTCTACTGACCGAACCTCATTTATCAGAGATATTGCAGAAAAAGGTTTCGCCGCCTTCGGCTGGATTTGCGAATGTAATTACTATTCCAGCTATTTTGCTTGCCTTGGAAGTTGCGATTGCTGAGGAAATAATTTTCAGATTGGGTATTCAAAGTTTTTTGGTAAAGTATCTGAAATTAGAAGGGCAAAGTTATTGGATTGCGATTGTCATTACATCTGTTTTGTGGACTGTCGGGCATGTCGGCGCTCTTGATCCGGAATGGGTAAAACCTGCCCAAATATTCCCTATAGGCTTAATGCTGGGCTGGTTGTTTCGGAAGTATGGAGCGGAAAGCACTATTTTGGCTCACGGGCTGTTTAACTTAGTCTTCGGGTTTTTTTCGGCATATCTTTTGAGATAAGGGTGCGCCAAACACAGTAATAGCGAATCCTTCGCAGCCATTATACAGTCGAGCGGAAGGAGGTGGGTGGGAGACACTGGAATCACTCCCAGGGGTAGCTAAAATTTCGCCCGTATGCGCTAAACAAAGCTGATGTTTGAAAGGAAGCGTTGAAAGAATAATCGTTCAAGCAAGGGCACTACTCTGCGCTGAAACAGGGGTAACCGTTTTCACACGGCCTCCACCTTCACTCTCTCCCAACCATCTTCCCTATCCACTCCCTCGCCTCTCTAACATTAGGCCGCAGAACATTGGCCAGGGCAACATCGAGGCCGGCGCCGGCGAGCAGCGTGAGGACGGTGGATTCCACCTCGGGGGGAAACGCAGCGTGGCCGCTGCGAAGATTCGAGAGACCCACCATTGTGGCCGCGGGCTCCTCGAATATGGCGCCTGTGGACAGCAAACGGACCGTTTTCAGTCCTTCTGAGATCCTTAAGTGTGCGTCTTCCCAGCTCATGTTAGGCAGGACAGGATCAAAAATCAGGTCTTCGTGTTTCATTCCGGCTTGCAAGGCGAGTTCCCGAAGCTCTATGGCGAGAGCGATCTTTTCTTCCAGGGTGGGCGGAGTGAAAGAGCGTTCGTTCATCAATAAAATAACCAGCTTGGCTTTGCTCTCCACGGCCAAAGGGAGAATTTCGTTAACCTTGCGTTCTTCGAGGGAGAGAGCATTGAGGATGGGTGTTTGTCGGCAGGCTGACAGGCCTCTTGCCAGGATTTCAGGATGCGGACTATCCAGGATCAGAGGTAATTGAATTGAATCTTGAATGGTTTCCACGAGGAAAGCCATGCGGTCCAGTTTGCGTTTGGACAGGTACCCGGGATTTATGTCGAGGAAATCAGCTCCTGCGTCCCGGCACATCAGCGCGAGTCGTTTGATGGGTTCGGGGTCGAGTTTTTCCATCGCCTCGGCTACGGCTGGATTCAAGCCTTGAATATTGTCGGCGGCGAGCAGCATAGCGGCTCCTCAGATACGTGGAGTGTAATAGTTCATCGGGAAACCCCTTTTTGCAACCCCGCGAAACGTGGGGCCCGGACCCTTCCCCAAAAACTCCTAACATATTGGTTGATTAAATGGTCACAACCGTGCTTTGAGCAGATCATTGAGCGTTTCTTGCTGTCGTAAGCTTCATCGGTCCTAGGAATAGGGTAATGTCACGCGGCTTCATGTTGGCGTCATAGTTAGAGTTTTTTGAAGGAGGGTCCGGGAGGAAACCTTTTTGCACAAAAAAGTTTCCTCCCGGTGAACGCTTACCGTGAAGTTCTGTCGGACAGCAAATTGCGAACCCCGAGGAACAGCTCCATTCCTCGGCTAAACTTATCGAAGAGTCTCAGCTTTTGGGCTTCTCTGTTGTTCGCCGGCAAGAGGTTCAGGTTCGCACGGGCAATGTAGTAAACACCCACCATGGAACCGCCCAGCATTTCACAGGAGACTTGCAGGTCGGAGACAAGGTGGCCCTTGCATTTTGTCCCAACTTCGCCAACCGCCAAGAACGCCTTCTTGACCGTCTTTATCAAGTCCAGAGGACAGTCCACCATTTCCGTTAAAGCTGCGTTCAAAGCGTTTTGACCAATATCGCGAGCCTTCAGGAAGTCTTTATACGCTTTTACGTCTCTGGCGAGCAACTCGGGAAGAATTACGGCAACGCCGCGGATATCCTCCAACTTTGTTAGCCACCAACCTCGTTCGTGTTTCTGAGGCTTGCCGATCAAGTTCGAGGCGAGCGACTTTTTCCAGGAGAGCTGTCGCAACAATGGCGCCATAGGCCGCTGCCGCGCCGCCTCCGGGGTCCGGGCGTGGTTCTGCCAGTCTCTTTAGGAACGATTCTGGAGTGTTCAAAGCCCTGCCTATTGTTGAGAGATAGACCTCTGGGCGGGTTTCACAGGATTCGAGCCCGCGGGCATTATAGCAATGAACAGATCCCAGGGCCAGCTCAATTCTTATCGCTCAACAGCTCTTTTGACGAGCGTCCGCTGCTAGAATAGTAATCGTAATATTTGTAATATCTTGAATACCTCAAGCCGTAAAAAGACGACGTAGCCTTAGCCATGTTCAAGACCACGCCCAATAGCGGGGCGTTGGCCGTGCTGATCATGAATTTCGCCTGGCGGACTACATCAGCGGGAATATAGGATTCCTTCACAACCAGCACTACGGCGTCCGAATTTTTGGCAAGAATCCTGGAATCCGAGAAGCCGACTATGGGCGGTGAATCAAAAATCACGAGATCAAACACCTGCTTCAGCTTCTTGGTCAACTCTTCCATTCTCTCGGACTCAAGCAACCCTGCAGGGTTAGGTGGAAGAGGCCCGGCGGTCATGTAGTAAAATCCGGGGACTTTGGATCTGTGGAGCGCTTTTTGGAGCTTGACATCGTCTCTGGTCAGAAGAGTCGTCAGCCCGGGTATATTTTCATTCTGGGAAAAGATTTTGCCCACTCTGGGTTTTCTCAAGTCGGCGTCTATCAACAGCACTCGCTTATTGGGAGCGGCCAATACGGAAGCCAATGACACTGAGACAAAAGTCTTTCCCTCCCTGGGACCCGAACTGGATATCACGAGTGTTTTCATGGAGTTCGGAGGAATGGACAGATATATTGAAGTTTTAATGTTCTTTATAGCCTCTGAAACCGGTGACTTAGGGGAATCGTACGCCAGGAACTCATATCCGTTACGCCCGCCTTTGTGGTGAAGCCTTTTCACCTTGTTTACATCCGGGACAACGCCGAGGCTCGGTAATTTCAATTTTTTCTCTATCTCTTCCGAGGAATGGATCGTGTTATCCAGGTGTTCCATGAAAAAAGCTGTGAGTACGCCACCTGACAACCCGAGCAAGGCGCCGACCAACATGTATATGGATGCCCTCGGTTTTACAGGTTTCAAAGGAACGGTAGGGGGGTCAACAACGCTGACGTTGTTCCCGATTATCTGGGTGTTCAACTCCAGCTCTTTGGATTTAGTCAGCAGCAACTTATATATATCTTCGTTTGTTTCCGCTTCTTTCTTTAGTACGGCAGATTGAACCGCAAGGGAATTATTCGCCATGGCGTCTTTTTTCGCCTGATCGAAGGCTTCCGTCTGCATCTGTTCCTGGGCCCGGGCCGTGTCAACCGCCGCTGTGACCAGATGCTTCTCAGACGTTGAGATCTTATCCTTCAAAAAAGCTATTTGCTTCTTGAGCAGGAGGAGCTTAGGGTAATTGTCCGCGTAAATCTCCTGCAAATTCGAGTACTCGGCCTCCATGAGGCTCAGTTTGTCTTTGAGCGTCTTGAATTCTTCAGACTTTGCCTCTGTAGGAAGTATGGCGATATCTTTACCGCCTTCCTGTTGGAAAGCTTCAAGCTGAACCCGCTGCTCTTTGGATTTTACCAGGCCTTCCGCAGCCTTATTAAAGAAAGTGAGAATATGATTGGAGCTTTCATCCAAGGAGACTATTCCATTTTCGTTCGTGAAATGGACGTAATCTTTCATGGATTTTACGAGTTTGCGCTCGGCGTGTGTGAGTTCGGATTTCAACCAGGCGCCGGCCTCGCGGCTTACCATCCTCCTCTTGTTCAGGTTTTGCTCGAGATATATGGCCAAGTAATCTTCAAGCATTTTGGTCCCGAACGCAGGATTCTTGCACTCCACGCTGACCCTGATCAGACGACTCTGATTCTCCCGTTTGACTGAAATTCTCTCCATGAGGGTTCTGATGAGCCTGTCCCTCACCACCTCAGGCGGCAATTCCGGCTCTTTATAGCCCAATAGGTTCCGCGTCCAATTCAATGCGCGAGCGAAGCCGATACTGAATATATTCCCATGGGTTTGGTTAAATTCTTCGGAATGCATCAGATCCATTCGATTAACCAGTTCTGCTGCCATGAAGCGGCTTTTAAGGATACCGGCTTGCGTAAAGAAAGCTTCGTTTTCACTGCCGCTTAGAGACTGGAGAATGGCGTCGCCGACATTATTTATGGAATTTGAAGCGTCCCGCCCTATCTCCAAGACGGCCTCCGTCCTGTATATAGGAGGGCTTGTAAAGGTGTAAAGGCCGGTTATCATCAATACGACGAAGCAGACGAACGCGATTGTGAATCGCCTTTTAAATATTGTGGAGAGATATTCCTGTAAGCTTGATTCCGCCTCGGAATCGGAATCGTCTGCAAACCGGTTATATTGATATTTGTATTCTGGGGCGCTTTTCACTTTCCCAGGTAGTTTGTCAATGCTGACTGTAATGGTATCCTGGGACATACGATCTTCTGGCTTCATCTATAATCCTCTGGGAAACTCCGGTGAATAGGGACCGGTTTAAGCCTACTGCGATGAATTATTGACAATTTAGCATGTTAAAGCAAAAATGACAATCCAATTATAGTCGATAACTCTATCGGCTGGATTTAACTTATTGGCTTGTGCCGAGTTACGGAAAGGACTTTGTTTTTCGTGATAGATTCCCGAGGTTATTGGAATTTGAGTTAATTCCAAGTGGGGTGAACTATAGGCCGCGTTCATCACGACCAATTTCTAACGCTGAACATATCTGATGCAAGAAGTGTTCCCCCGCGTAACAGTGACGTTCGTTTCGGCTTCGAAGTTGTTACGATCGTACATTACAAGGCGAACTTTTGACGTAACCATAGGCCTGGGATATTATGAAGCCGCTCGAAGGCCCGGTTCAATCGATTCGGCTTCCGCCCCCGGGAAAATATGGTCATGCTATCCAACCACAAGGCCGTTCGTGTGCCGTTTCCTAAATAGGAAATCGACTACGACGCCAACAAAAACACATTATTAGGTAGATGGTTGTTTGCTCTCCTTTCACGTTAACCGTGTTTATACGATGAGTCAAGAGTTGCGCGATGACCAAAACGTAATAGTTCACCGGGAGGGAACTTTTTTGCAAAAAAATGTTCCCTCCCGGTGAACGCTTCCCAAAAAACTATTGACTATCGCGACGGTGTGGCGCCGCATTTCAACGTCCTATAATATCAGGCGACCGTTATTGCCGCGGAGTGAAATACAGTGAATTTACTGAGTAGAATTGGTCTATCGGTTATCCTGTTCCTGTCCCTCCTGGTTCCATGGGGTATGAAATCTACCAACGAGGATTTGTTCATCGCTCTGGCGGCGGGCAGAGACGTGTTAAACGGGCAGTTGGGCAAACCTGACACATGGTCTTTTGCCACTTCAGGTCAAATATGGGTGAATCAGGCATGGCTGAGCGGTCTCTTTTTCTATGAATCCTATTACGCCTTAAATGAATGGGGGCCATTCCTTATCAAAGGCGCTCTTATCTGTGGAATAGCGTTGATCTTATTCCTGAGGAGTTTGTGGATTGGCGCCGGACTTGGCGCCGCTATACTGGCTTTATCCATGGGACTGTTGTGTTCAGCGCCCTTCACGGGGATACGACCGGACAATTTCGGAGTCTTTTACGCGGTGTTACTAAGCGCTTTTATGGTAGCACCGGCAAGATTTGGACTCCTTCGTTTTTTCGGCGCTCTCATTACGATAATCTTGTGGGCCAATTCTCATGGCTCATTTATGTTCGGATTTGTTCTTTTGGCTCTTAAAGTCTTTATTTCCGGGTGCGAATCTTTATTTCCGGATCAGGTAGCCCACGAAAAGGTATTGCCGACCCGTGAAACATGGGGTTGGCTTGCCGTTTTGATCCTTGCAGTATTGGCGTCGGTGTTGCTGAGTCCTTTCGGTATACAAAATCTGGCGATGCCATTTCGGCAAGTGGGCTCGGGCGAATGGGTCGCGTCCAATATCGACTGGTACCCGTTGTTGAGTATCTCGGTTTTGGAGAAAGGACTGTTCGCTCCGCGAGATGTGAAGCCTTTTCTGGGTATGCTGTCAATTGCGGTCTTACTGGCGGCGATTCTTGCGCGGCAAGTCGCTCCCTTCCTTCCGAACGATTGCCGGCAAGCCCCTCTTGGAATTCCTAGTAGGTCTTCTTTCAGTGGCCATGGCTTTCAAGTTCAAAAGGCTGGTCTTGTTTGCCGCTCTCCTGTTCACGCCTTCGATGGCTTTCTTATTCCAAATGTTTCTTGACAACATGTCCGAGCAATTTCGCCGAAGGCTGATTCCTTTGGGGATCGTAGCTATGGCGCTGCTGGTTTCCTTAATCTTTGTTCAGAGAACCGTTATTCCCAACCTCCCCAATGATCCCTTGCTCCCCAGGATGTCTTTGCAGGTGAAACAAATGTTTTGGAATGCCGTGTTCAAGGACTCAGTAGAATTCCTCAGACAAAACAATGTGACCGGAAGAACCCTTACTACTGCGCCCCTTGGCGATTTTCTGAAATTTCACTTGCCGGCGGTCAAATTGTACATGGATGGCAGGGCTCAAACAATTTACTCGTTGGAAACCCTCCACGAGTACAAGACCCTCCTGGACACGGAGCCGGCGAACGACGATTCTATGCGGCGCGCAATCTCTATTCTAAAGGGGCTTGATATCAAATGGGTTGTGCTGCCCTCCAACTCGGAACTTGACGGATTAAAGGAATCCGTGCTCGCGTCCAAAGACTGGGTGGGAGTCTACACAGATGAATACGCGATGGTTTTTGTGCCGAAAACAGAGTCGATGAGCAACTTAAAATACCCCAACCATAGAGCCCAAGCTGGAGGGAACGCTCTTCAATCTTTGACTTCCGGTTCAGGACTTTCGAGCGCGCAAATGCTTGATTTGGCGAAGCTATCCCAGGAAGCCCCTGCGAGCTGGATATACAATTTAATGGCCCAAGGAGCGGTAAACAGGTCGGGTTGCATAGCTCCTAACACAAAGAAATACTTTGCCAACGAGATCAGCCGGCTGTCCAAGATGAACTATATGAGAAGCAACGGCGCTAACGAAATTTTGAAGACCGTCGTGGACTTGTCGGGAATTCTTGAACAGGAGCAGAAGCTGTGTCCTTCATCGGAGCCGATCGCCAACTGGACGGAAATTGCGGACAGGTACGCCGGCTTATATTCTCGGTTGAGCCAAGAGTACATGCCTCACTGACTGCCAGGCGTTTCTTGGCTCGATTGGGCGCTGCGCCTCACTTAGTACACTATTTCGTAAATGCGGTGTCGTATTCTGTCCCAGATGCCCCGAAGGGGCATTCCCCACGAGTAGCCATGGGCGGCAGCCCATGGATTAGAACAACATCCAATCTCGTCTTCAACCCCTTGCGGGGTTGAAGAAATTAGCGGATGGCCCCGGCTACCATGGGTTTCACCCATGGCTACTGATGAAGATCGCCCCTCACGGGGCGCGAGGGGCCGCGAATTTCATTTACGAAGTCCTGTGGAAATACGTAGCCGTACTTATGCCGGAGACTACTTAGTGGTCTTCGGCGTGAATACGTCACCGTATTCATGATCAAAGCCTCTGTCAGGCGGACAGCAGAATAAAGGGCCTAGGAGAAACCACCGGGAACTTCAAAGTCTGAAAGAGCTTTGAATCAAGGCAAACGGAAATACCCGAGCGAACTTACGCCATGGCCTACTTTGCCCTCTCAATCAGCCTGGCGCTTATTTCTTTCTCGAGAGCGTCGGATCGGCAGTCCTCCCCGAGTTCCGCGGCTTTCCGGCAGTGTTCTCTGGCTGAACCGTAATCTCCCCGAAAGAAGTAGATTTTCGCTAAGGTTAAGTGAGGAGCGCCGAATAGCGGATTGACTTCAGCAGATTTTTTGAAATACCCGATGGCTTTGTCCATGTCACGGTACTTCATCATGATAATGCCCATGTTATGATAAGGCTGATAGGAAGCAGGGTTGATTTCAACCGCTCGGATGTAATGTTGGACCGCTTCCTGGTATCGTTCGTGTTCGTCCAGGTAATGGCCGTAATCGTAATGCGCCGTGTAACTCAGAGGGTTCCTGGTCAACACGTAGGTCCAGAGAGTTTCAGCGTTTTTCCAGATTGTTAACTGTGATGAGGCCATCCATCCCAAGCCGATCGCCAGTGCGGCGGCAAGCGCGAACCTTGAGATCTTACGGCGCCCCTGCGCCCAAGAATCAATAGCGTAACCTGCGCCCAGAACGACGATCAGCGACAACCCGATGACCGAGAGATATGAATAATGGTCGGTGACGTAAAGTTCTTTCATTCCTGCAAACGGCACGACGCCGGAGGAAGGGAGGAAATTCAATATATAGAAGCCTAACCCCCAAAGCGGCGCCCGCATGGGCTTGACTTGATTCAGGACCAGGATTAGGGCTCCCACTAACACAAACATGACCGCCGGGATCCATAAAAGGGCGGATGACGAATCAAAAGGGAAGGGCGGATATATATATGTGAGATTGACCGGTACGAGGAATTTGCCAATCAGAAATGATATCTTGTAGGGAATCAAAAGAAGTCGATCGAGCAGAGGGGGAGCGTCAAGGACCGCTGCTTCGGTAGACATGGCGATCTTGGTCCACAAAAGGCCGACAGCTATAAAGGGAGAAGCCCTCAGGAAAGACCTGACCGTCAAGCGGCGATCCATCAGAAAGATATCCGCCAGGATCATGCACGGTCCCAACGTAACCGCCGCAGGCTTTGCCAGAAGACTAAGAATGTATCCCGATGCCGCTCCCACATACCAACTTGAGCGCCCGGAAATGCGAAAGCGCTGATAACAGATCAGAGCAAGGAGAAAGAAAAAGCCCATAAGAAGATTCTTTCTCTCGGCGACCCACGCCACCGAACTGACTTGCAAAGGATGAATCCCAAATATGACGGCGACAGAGAATGCGACCCAAAGGTCAAAGCCGTAGAGTCGGATGAGGCAAAGGACAAGTAGCGTGTTTAACGTATGAAGCGCGACGTTTGTCGCTTTAAAAGCCATGTCACGGTCCGCTATAACGCTTCCCACCCACAAGTCCGCCATCATGGTCACTGCCGTAAGCGGCGCGTAATAGCCTAATCCCTGGAATCTTGAGGTATCCCAGGTGACGATGGCCTTCAGAGTATTCAGGCCGGGCGCCCGCACAGCCTCAATCCAGCGGACCTCGTCGTAATTGCCGACCTTCTGGAAGAATGCGGGATAATAGACAATGCCGACAATTAGAACCAGACAGGCTGCGGCGAGAATCAGCGCTTTCCAATCGGCGGGTTCAGGTTTGGGTTCAACGTTGCTAGGCATGATCCTGTTGGAGCGATGCGTAGGCGCAGACTTTCGTCTCTAGGCGAATGCGGAGCGTGGTCTGTTGCCTTCTACGCTTACGACATTCTACGCGGTTTCAATAATCGAGATCTACGTGATACCATTATCATCGAGATTTTGAAAGAGGCTACACTTGCGGGGTGATTTCAAAAGCACCCTTAGAGCCCGGTTCCAGTGGCGCCGTTGCCCGAGGCGGCCGAACGGCCACGACAACTTTACGGCTCAGCCCATACGAAAAACGCGCAATTTTCAACGCGGAGCACTATAGAAGGACTTAGATGCGGAAAAACGGATTTTACGCCATTCCGGCAATCGGCATCCCCATAGCGATAACGTTATTGGTTTATTGGCCGCGCTTGGGAGACACCTTCGTCGGGTTAGACGTTCAGGCCTACCAAAGAATACTTTACGCTTCCGATTTTTTTCACACCGCTGAACAGCTTTTCAGGGATTTTCACGGGGAGTTGGTTAGAGGATATTACGCTCCGCTGAGTTCGGTGAGCCTCATGCTCGATAAATGGCTGATCGGGTCGGAGTTGCCGGCTCCTTCATTCACCTTGAAGCTTAACCTCGTTCTTCATTGCCTGAACGGCCTTTTGGTTGGCCTTTTGCTCACGAACCTCGACACGTTAAGACGAAGTCGAACTGTATCTGAAATGCCCGCGGCCTCTTCCGGACTAATTCCCGGTGTTCGAAACGCTAATATAATCATCGCAATCACGGTGTTCATTTTTCTCGTTCACCCGATCCAAACATCGTCAATTCAGTGGTTTGCGGAACGCAAGAACGTCCTCGCCGCTGCATTCTATTTTCTTACATACATTTTATATGTAAAATGGCGATCCACCGACGCAATTGCTTTCCTGCTAATTTCACTGATCTTATTTGTGCTTGGGCTCCTATGTAAGCCTGGTATTGTTACGGCGCCCATTTCATTATTGGTTACGGAATTGTTGTTAATCAACCCTGATTTCGGTCAAGAGAATGTATGTTTCAGCGAAGTCCTCAAAAAATCCATTCGAACGAGAGCCGTCGTAGGGCTATTCGCATACTTTTTGATCGCGGTTGGCTTCGGGGCGCTAACCTTAAAGACCGAGCCCGTGAACGAACCTATTCTCGCGCTCATCGAACGGCCCTTTGCGGCGTCGGCCGCTGTGTTGTTTTATATCAAACAAATTCTGTTTCCGTTGCAGTTCACATATCTTTATCCCAAGTGGAATATTGCGCTGGGTAATCCGCTCTGGTGGATTCCGCCGACCATCGCTATCGCAATCTTAGCCATCGGCATGAAATATTATCGAGTGATCGGACCTCAAATTTTGTGGGGATTCTTGAATTTCCTAGTTCCTCTACTGCCCACAATAGGCCTTCTCGAATTCGGGTATCTTCGGTTTTCTAATGTGGCGGATCATTTTGTCTATGTTTCGATGATGGGGGCCTCGTATTGCATAGCGTTTTCTCTGGTCCGATCGCTCACCGGTATGAAAACGCCGGGCCGGGTAATCTGCGCGACCGTTTTTGCGGTGTTCCTGGGTTTAACTGTCGTCCAGACTGTTCGCATGGCGGAGATTTGGCGGGAAGCTCGGTCGCTGTGGATGGACAACATTGAGAAATGCCCCCAATGCTGGATACCTCCAAATAGCGTTGGCGTGATACTGATGGATTCCAACAAACTGGAAGAATCCTGCCCGTTCTTCCGGAAGGCCATAGAAATTAAGCCCGATTATCCGGACACGTACGTAAATTTGGGGCTGGCAATGAGGATGATGGGTAATCTACAAGAAGCTTTGAAGAATTTTGAGGCTGCCCTTAAGATCAATCCTCGGCAAGTAAACGCAATTCACGCCCTTGCTCGGTATTATGAGGATAAAGGCGACTTGAAGAAAGCAATATCCTATTACAACTTAGCTCTGGAGATTGATCGCGGCCTGCCGGACGTTCATTACAACTTGGGGAACGCATTGGTAAAGAGCGATCTGATCGACGAGGGGATCAGTCAATATATTCAGGCCATGCGTCTGAAACCCGACCATTTCCTGGCGACTTACAATCTAGGTGTGGTTTACCTGAACACCTCCCGGTTCTCGGAGGCGGCGGCTCAGTTTCAGAATGCGTTGAGGATCAACCCGAATTCCAAGGAGGCTTTGGAAAGCCTTCAGATGGCCCTGACCGGCTCCGGGGACCGAAACGAGCCCCCCAGTGAAGTGAGGAGAGAGACTCCCTGACACAAATGGATTCTCGTGCGTCCATGTAATCATTCAGTTGTACGGGGCGAAAGGCAAGATTGCTTTCCCGCGGAACGCGGGATTTCACTCCTCGCAATGACATTTGAACGTGTCTTTGCGAGCGTAGCGAAGCAATCTCCCCCGCGAAACTGAATGCCTACTGAATCCATCCGTATGTAAGAGCGTCGGCATACTTTTTGTTCTCCACCTTTCCTCCGGCTCCGAGAATTGCGCAGCCTCCGTTCGTCTGAAGGGTTATTGGGAGCAAGAGCCCATTTAGTCCGATTACTGTACTCGTTGAAGTTTGGACATTATTTCTTTGGATTCGGCAATATCCGGCTTCAGTGACAGGGCTTTTTCTGCGTGCGCACCTGCTTCGTCGTAATTTCCCGACCGGAAATACTGGACCGCCAATTCATTCTGGGCCTCCACCAATTCAGGATCCAATTCAACTGCCCCCTTGAGGGCCTCCATACCTTCAGCGCTTCTATTCAAGGCGAGCATGGAAAATCCCAAATTTGCCAGAGTCTTGGCTGTCTTGGCTGATCTGCCGTTCATCTTTAAAGCTTTCTGGAAATTCTCAGCCGCCTCAGCATATTGCCCCATTTGCATCTCAACCGCCCCCAAGTTGTTGTAGGGGTCAAACAAGAAGGGTTGCCCAATGGCTTTCTTGAATAGGCTCTCCGCTTCGGATAGTTTTCCCTCGCCCATCTTGATAATTCCTAATTCATTATATGGGCCTGGTTGTTCCGGGTCGCTTTTGATGGCCTTTCGGAATGATTCCTCAGCCTTATCAAGAAACCCCTGTTTAGCGTTCAAAACGCCCATAAAATAATGAGCGGAAAAAGAATCGGGCTTCAGTTTCAAAGACTTTTCCAGAAGGGCTCTACATTCCTCATATTTGCCGAGGCCCAATCTGTCCAAAGCCAAATCCATGTAAGCAAAGGCATAGAGTGGATTATTTTCAATAACGTGTGACCACAAGCTATTTGCATTGGTCCAGATCTTTGTTTGGTTAAACGTTTGGGCGCCGAGGAACATCAACCAACTTGCGGTAATTATGAGAAATATCGGACGAGCGGAAGGTTTCCGGTTTGCAATGGCATGAACACAATAGCATAAGATGAGAGCCGCTCCCATCATGGAAAAATATACAAAATGATCACCTACAAAGGAATGTTTCAAGTACCAACCGAACGGCACGATACCCAGCGCCGGCGATAGGGGAATAAATAGACATGCGCAGCCGAGAATCAGCGCAGATCGAGTTCTTAGTCGATAGATTAACGCCAAAAGCGGTATGGTTCCGATAATCGGCATGTACCATACCCAATTGGTTAGACTTGGAGACCATTTGGGGTACACATACACTAGATTCGTGGGAATGAGGATCTTGGAAATGTAAAACCATAGGGCCGCCCCCGCAATTAGCGGCCTTACATTCCAGGGAAAGGGAAGAGTCGCCGCTCTTTCAGAGCGCATGGTCAAGAATACGGAAATTCCGGCGAGCACAAGAAATGGCAATAAATGTTTGAATCCTTCTTTAAATCCACTTTTCAGATCCTTCCACTCCATACTGTTTGTGTGATCGAAGCCTTTGTTCCAATGTTTTACATCCATCAACTCCAAGAATAACAAAATAGCGGGAAACGTCGCTGTTACCGGTTTTGTTAGCAACGCGGCGACGAAACATACGATTGAGACGAAATACTTGATCCTGTTTTCAGTGAGCCTGAACGCAATGTAATTTATCAACGACAGGAGGCAGAATGCTGAGGAAAGGAGGGTCTTTCGTTCGGCAAACCACAGAATGGATGTCGCCTGAAGGGGATGGATAAGGAAAATGAGCGCAGCCAAAGAGGCCATTGCCATCGGAATGGAGAGTTTCCTCAGAAGCTGGTATACTAGTCCTCCATTTAGGCAATGGATCAAGAGGTTTATGAAAAGAGTCACCTTGGCGTCCGGACTGGATGAAGAGGCAATAAGCCTATCAAACGCCAAGGAGATCGCAGCGAAGGGCGCATAATATCCCGAAACGAGTTCCCCGTGGAATGAGGCGAAACTGGCCTTAATTACCACCCATAAATCCAATCCTTCCATTACTTTCAGATAGACAGGCACGTCCATGCCGATATATGAGCCGCCCAGGTTCGGCAGATAAATGCCCAGAGTAATCGCAATAGGCAAAGCGACATACAAATATTCTTTTGGGATTGTATAGCGTTTCAAAAGGCGATGTTCCTGAGGCTTTCTATCGCTACTCTGCGCAATCGCTAGGCAGAAGGCTTCGATTTTCTTAATCGTGGTTCCTTGGATAATTTCGGTCAAGGACTTAAGTGGGAGCTAGCGCTTCTCCGAAGCGAAGAACACCCTGGCTCCCGGCGGGAGAAGGAGGCCTTCGAGATTCGGACGAACTCTAGACCTGCTCTCACCCTAATGTGTGACCGTGCTTATGAAATAAACCGCATAGCTGTATGTTGCGGGAGGCGGACCTCCCTGTCAATACATAAAAAGAAGCGGCTATAGTATCCATTCACTTGGGCAGGAGGAGATTGCTTCGCTGCGCTCGCAAAGACAAGTGTGAAAGCCATTGCGAGGAGTGAAATCCAGCGTTCCGCGGGAAAGCAATCTCCCAATTTGCCGCTGATGACTGGAGCATTACCGGACTATCTTAAGGAAGGAAAAAGCGCGCCGACAACTGATCACTGGAGTCCGTTGTCCCTCCAACAGATATCAAGAGAAGATATTGGATCAAAGCTGGAGTTCAGAAGGTATCTTATGGCGCCAAAGGGTCTAGCCGTCTCGACTGATCAACGCCGGCAATTTTTCGGCTGAAGCAAAGCCTTCGCGAGGTTAGGCAAAAAATGTTACAACCGTCCACTCGGTGGACAGGCTACAGCCTCGCTATATTGCCGGATTGCCGCCACGTTTTCCGTGACGTGACATTTTACGTCACGTTCCTGCGAGGCCTTTGAAAGCCAACGGGCAGTTTTCATAGAAGATATTCCTGCTCCTCGGTCCACGCAAAGGCTGGTACGCTTATTGCTGCAACCTTCATACAGAAAGCAATAATAGCTGACCTGATAATGGCAAAGTTGTCGGGTCCCCAACTCACAAAAAAAGAGAGGAGTAAACCGTGTTAGACAGACTTAGAAACCGGAAGGGCTTCACCCTGATCGAGTTGATGGTCGTCGTTGCCATCATCGGTATCATTCTCGCAATCGCCATCCCTTATTACGTGTCATATAAGAGGACCGCTTGCGACAGATCCGCGACCGGCGATATTTCCAAGATCGGCGCGTGCATCGAGAGACTTGGCAACGAGCTGATCGACTTGAATTGTTCGAGCCTTGAAATCCTCGCCAGCAACCTTAACGTTTCCTGGCTGGTCGGTCCCTATTATGGTTGGGGCGGCTCCAGCAGAAAGTGCAACGTTCTCATCAGCGCGGATGTCAACAACATGATCGTTACATCGTGCGCCAATAAAGGCAGCAAGCCGGCCGGTCCCACAACACGTTACATCTATCGGCAGACCCTGGGCGGCGGAACCGACCTTCCGGCCATTACCGGAAGTTGCACGGGCGCTGAATACGGCGGCCGTGGCTACTCCTGCTACACTCAATCAATGGTTGACACTAGCACAGCGGGTTGCGCGCTTTCGGCTCCTTCCAACGGCACAGACTGCTCCACGTTGACAACTTTCTAAGTTTCAACCACTGAGGAGAGTTTGATGGGGCATGCTAGCGTAAGAGACGCGCATGCCCCTAACTAACTTCTTATCCTTTCCATTGCCGCGTCGTGCCCTGAGAAAACGGATGCCGGCGGCGCTTCCCGGTCAGAGTTACTCCTTCAGCGCTGTCCGTAAGACAAAATCGTCACAAATTGCTCCGATTCCTAGATTCGCTCGCTGACTTGTGTAACCTGCGGGCCCTATGCGAATCGCAGGTGCGCAGAAAACACCTCTTGCCACGCGCGGTCCCCTTTAAACCCCACATGCCGGCGCCGATACTAATCTATTTTCTGATGTAAACCGTCATCCAGTGAAGGTATCCCGCCTTTTCGTAGTCCCCCATAAACTTTCCGAACCAATCGGTTCTGTGAAGATAGTCGTCAATACAGAATCCTTTAGGGCAACCTTGGCAAGTCGGGCGTGCGTCAATAAAAACCATTTTTGGATGATTGTTGATTACATCCTCCCCCAATTCGGCCAAAAACCGCTGCTCCTCTTTAGGTCTAGCTTCCTTGTCTCTATATGGGAATGGCCGGCCAGGGGTCGCGACGATACCATCGTATAAAAAGGGGATGCTGATAGTTATCATGTACCTGGTTCCGGGCGCCCGATCCGCCAATATAAGCGCTGGATAACCCGGATCGATACTGCTGGAGATAAAAGTGACGCGATCTGATTTAGTGGTTTCCGCTCTTATCGCGTCCACAAAATCATCGGTCCATTTTCGTTGAGAGTGAAAGACAAATTGAGTTAAGGAGCAGTTCAGGGTTAACAGGACGAGTCCCAGGCACAATAAGCAGAAGACGCCTGTCCTCGGCCAAAATAGCGTCGGTTGCGCGCTGGCCTCGGCGATGGTTTTGTCCAGTATTCCAACCAATCCTATTGTTATCATAAGGAAAACAAACCCCATTGCAGGCACAATGTGGTATGTCCAACACTTTTGCTGGGAAAGGTAAATTCCTATGCCGGCCAGCGCCCCCAAAGCAAAAATTATAGCCAGGTCTCGGTACGGTTTGTTGGCCAAAGGAATCACCGCCAAGCCCGCCAGAGTGGCGACGGCGATCGAAGGAAACGAAGGTCCCATGGGCGCCAACAGAGTCTGGACGGCAAAGCTCCAAGGACAGTTGTAGGCGGCATAATGGGCCATGTGTAGAGGTATCCAGCGATGAAAGAGAGCCTCTTTCATCGAATCCGGAAGGAAAAGGAAATGAAGCAAGTACAGAACGACCACCAGCACAAGCGCTCCGATTTCCGGCGCCAATAATTTCACTAGGTCTCGGCTCCGCAGAAGCATCCAAGCTTCG
The DNA here is from genome assembly GCA_963747865.1 of uncultured delta proteobacterium. Lineage (GTDB taxonomy): Bacteria > Desulfobacterota > Desulfomonilia > Desulfomonilales > Desulfomonilaceae > JBBSBY01. Next base: position 17,340 of record CAVVHK010000029.1, read on the forward strand.
AGAATAAAAGCCACAAGGACGAAGTGAGGCTTTATCAGCATAAATGGAGCGGCGACAAGGCCGATAGCGAAAGCCAACCCGCGAGATATGATGGCTCCCTCGTATCGGGATTTCCTGCATAACAATAGGGGAACGTAAACCAATATGAAGAGATGCTCCCGTTGCCCGTATTGTCCATTGATCATGACCAAGATCGAGAAAAACATCCAGACTGCCATCAACAGCAGAATGCCCGGTTCGGAAAAGGATTCGAGCGATCGCTTGAGAAGAAGCCCGATTGCGGCCGTCGAATAAATGATCGTAATCAGGACAAGGAAGTTGAATACTTTCGGTATTTCCAGGCGCAGAAGCTCGGCCATCCCTACGGGTATCAGGTGCAAATACTCACAAATGGGGAGGGGAGTATTAAAATAGTCTACGTCAGGAATGGCTCCGGCGAGGATGAGCTTGGCGCAACCTAGGTAATAGGCGCAATCATGATTTAGAGGCATCCTTGATAGCAAGACAAGGGCAAGGAGGCAGAGCAAGCTTGTCACGGCGGATAGTAGCGCAACGTATTCAGACGTTTTCGAATTTGAGAAAACCTGCAAAGGACACTTCCCCGTATTGGAAACTTGGCGGACTTACATAGTTAACCGCATCGTTCAAGGTAATTTCTCGATGGATGCGACGCGCTGAAGATCTCTGCGTCGCCCGGGCATACGCGACCGTAATTGCGATATGGAGCGCTATGCGCACGGCCCGTAAGGACCACGGCCCGCATCATTTGGTTTCCGCAGGCTTCGATCCTACTTTGTGACATTTTTGAACGCGCGTTTGCAAAGGACTAACTATGTGAAAGACTTGCGACGCTTTTGAGGAACTCAAGGGTGGTCTTACTCCATTCGGAGATCAATTCTTCGAACTTAAACCGGTAGCCTTGCTAATCGTGAGGTGGCTCCATTCCTCTTCCATGTAATATACTACTCCGGACGTCGCCTGACTTATTTTCAAGGCTTATTTACCGCAGCGTAGCTGTGATTATATAACGGCGCCCATTCCCGTTTCAATACTTGGCATAGCCCGTCCGGCCCACCACTCTCTATTTCTACACATAGACCGTCGGCGGTAAAACAAGCCTACTGCCGGCGACGGAATCCGCACGAGCTTGGATTACGCGGACCGCGACCGCTCCGGCTACGCTCGTTGAATTGTCAACTCGGCCACAGCGAGTTGCGCGCCTACAACTCCCGCTGGGATCGGGATCATGGAACGTCGGCGGCTTTCCGTCGGGCCGTTAGAATCTTCATGACTCAGCTTCCGGGCGCGATATATGTGTCCCGGGGACATCAATAGCGCGCCTTCCGCATTTCGCCCTATCCAAAAAATCGTGGTAATATGGGAGGACTCGGCGTAATGGGCTGGAATCGGGACCGCGGGCTCAGGGGAAGACGTTCCATGAATCAAGCTTATCAAATCACAAACGATGACCAGAGGCCGGACCCCGCCTCAGAAATCCCTTCCGGTCCCAGTAGGGCTGAGAGCCTGCTTGCCATATTCTTCATTATCGTCATTACCGCTGCGGTTTATTTCCCTGTCGTAGACCAGCAATTTGCGGGATGGGACGATATCAAATTCATCAATATGGTCTGGAAGCCCGGGTGGCAGCGCGCGTGGGCGATAGTTTCGGATGTCAAATTAACCCATAAGACCGAATCGGTACTATAACCCGCTCCATTTGCTGAGCCTGATGCTGGACCAGGCTATGGTTGGCCCAAGGGAAGCCCCCGTCCCGTGGATAGCCAAGTCGATGAATGTCTTTTACCATGTGCTCAACGCGTTACTCGTTTACCTGCTGCTGTTCAGGATCGTCAAAGATAGAATCCCCGCTTTCGTGGGCGCCTTGATCTTCGCCCTCCATCCTGTTCAAGTCGGCACGGTCGCATGGGTTGCGGAGCGTAAGAATCTGCTTTCGACGCTGTTCTATCTGGGCGCTGTGATCGCCTTTCTCCAATATTTGAAACAGAATGGTTCCAAATACATTGTTATCGTCGTCCTTTGCTTTGTCGGAGGACTATTGTCCAAGCCTTCCGTTGTGACGCTTCCGATTGTGCTGGCAGGGCTGGTTGTAGCGACCGGCTGGGAGAACTTTCGACATTGGCCTGTGCGCGCTTTGATTGGCGGATTACTCGTTGCGGCGTCCCTGTGGGGAACCTACGTAATGTCAACCGAGCTTACGGTTCGGTCGCTGTTGCCGCCTATTCCTTACAGGCCCATGATCGCGGCCGGAGCAATTTGGTTCTATATCGAGAAGTTTCTTGTTCCTGTAAATCTCTCTCCAATTTATCCCAAATGGCAACTCGAACCTAATCTCCTTATTTTTTCACTGTTGCTGGTCGCTCTGATAGCAGCGCTTTGCGCTCTGGTATATTTTCGCGACAGAGTAAACAAGTGGGCGCTTTGGGGCGTATTCTTCTTCCTAGCCAATTTGGCGTTGACCATTGGATTAGTTCCTTTCGGATACATGAGTCACACTTATGTGGCCGATCATTTCATGTACCTCCCCATGGTAGGCGTGGTCCTTGTTTGCGCCACCGCAAACAAGGCGCTAATGGCCCGCTGTCCCGCTGAGTCCCTACGGGGCAAAGTGGCGATTGGGCTGATTTACTGCTGGATAGGGTTGCTTGGTGTGCTCTCAATTCATCAGGCTTGGCTCTGGCGCGATCCTGGCTCCATGTGGGCGGCTACGCTGAAAGGCAATCCGGAATCTGTCGCGGCATACAACAATTACGGACTGCTGTCCCTGGAAAAAGGAGACCTGGAAAAGGCGGAGACGCTGTTCAAGAAGGCCGGCGAGCTTGCTCCCCACTTTGATGTCCCGTACCTGAACCTGGGGAGGGTGGCCATACAAAAAAACGATCTCGAACGAGCTCGCGAGCTCTTCGCACGTGCGAGTCAACTAAATCCCGACGACCCCTTGGGCTTCATCATGCAGGGACGAATACTACGCCAAATGGGTAGGAACACCGAGTCAACGGCTTTTTTCCGGGGAGCGGTTGAGAAAAAGCCCCAATCGGCGGAATTGCATTGTGAACTTGGGCTTTCGTACTACAACGACGGCGACGAGGAAAAGGCCATAGAACAGTTCAAGACATCTATAGAGCTGGCTCCCTTCCTTGCTGAACCATATTTTCAATATGGAGCGATTCTGTTGGGGCGGGGTGAGACAGATAAGGCGATAGAATTACTTGAGAAATCGGCGAAGTTTTCCAGTAGGGCGGAGACATACAATGTTTTGGGCGCGGCCTACGCTCAAAAGGGGGAATTTCCCAGGGCACTAAAGGAGTTTTCCAAGGCCTTCAAGATACAGCCAAGTTTTCCGGGTCTCGTCGACAATCTTGCCAACGCGTTGATGGACAACGGCAGACGAGCGGACGCCCAACGCCTTTGTACGGAATCCGACTCAGTGGGGAAACCTTGCTCTGCGGACACTGTTAAGAGGCTCTCCGTGGGACCCTAGGGTTTTGCGGAGCAAAATCCGCGTCCGACACTTACTTGAGACTGCCGCAGAGCCCCCGCGGATTGGTTTCACACCGTTCGGACCGCACGATTGACGCAACTCGCCGGCGTTGTAAATCAGCGGAAAGTGGAAGGGTATACCAATATTTAGAGTTTTTGGCAGGGGTTTAGAGAGGGCCTCTTTGCGAAAAAGGCTCTCACCCACAGCAATTCCAAAGGCTCTTAAGTTTTGAGGTCACTCCCAGCAATTTCAACGGGCGGATAATATGATTTCAACCAGAGCGCAGAAGACATACCTTTTTATAATACTTTTCGGAATAGTTCTGCTGGTATTCCTTCCCAGCGTAGGAAACGATTTTGTCGATTGGGACGACTACGCCTTTATAACGCAAAACGGGAACATCAAGAATATTTCGGTGAGTTCGGTCATATGGATGTGGACCACATTTTACGCCGCTGTCTGGCATCCACTCACCTGGTTTTCCCACGCTGCGGACGTAAGCCTATGGGGACTGAATCCATCTCCGCAGAGACTGGAAAACATACTTCTGCATTGCTTCAACGCGGTTCTTTTCGGGCTAATACTCTTGAAGCTCATGGACGGCCCGAAAAGTGAAATCGCCTCGGACGAACGGCAGGACGATTCCGCAAAGCTGGTGGGCGCTGCGGTGGCCGCATTGCTTTTCGCCGTTCATCCTTTGAGGATCGAATCCGTAGTGTGGATCTCCGAGCGCAAAGATGTCCTTTGTGCTTTGTTCTTCCTGCTGTCTTTATCCGCGTACATCGACTACGTTCGATCTTCGGAAAAAAAACGGTATTACGCCGCGTTATTCTTCAGCCTGTTAGCCGTCCTTTCCAAACCTATGGCCATTACGCTCCCTGTCGTTATGTTGCTCCTCGATTATTTTCCATTGGACAGGCTCCATAAAGCCGACATATGGCCTCGCGTATACGAAAAGGCACCTTTCTTCTTGCTGAGCCTGTTTACCATGACAGTAAATATGGCCGCAACCTGGGGACAATCCGTTCCTTTCTCGTATGTTTCACCGGCCACGCGGATTATGAACGCGTTTTATGCGATAGTTTTTTACGTTCGCCAATCAATCTTTCCACACAATCTATTGCCGCTGTATCAGATGGATAGATCGCTGGATTACTTTGACGGCGGTTTTGTAGCCTCGGCCCTCATAGTAATAGCGATAACCGGGGTTGCGATTTGGAGGCTTGCCAAAGGAAAAAAGCTCTGGATAACGGCCTGGGTTTATTTCCTTATTACGCTCGGGCCTGCCTCGGGATTGTTCATGTCCTACAGACACGCCATGGCGGATCGTTACTCTTACCTGCCTACCATGAGCCTGTGGGCGCTGGTGGGGCTGGGCGTGACTCATTTGTGGCGAAGATCTTCAGAATTCCGCTTCTCCTCAGCGCTCCGAGCGGCGATCGTCGCCGCATGCTTGGCCGTGGCCCTTGTATACTCGGGGATGGCTCGCCGGCAGATGACCATATGGAAAAACACCGAGACTCTGTGGACCTACGTGCTGGATCATGCTGAATATATTCCGGATTTGGCATATTTCTCCAAAGGCAAAATCCTGGAGCAAAAGGGCGACCTAGATAGCGCAATCTCTTACTTCAAGGCTGCCGCGTCTCTGAATCCTAACAACATTAGATTCCAAGTACGGCTCGCCTGCGCTTTGGCAAAAAAGGGAGATGAATCGGGGGCTCTGGCGCGGATCAAAGAAATGGAGAGTATGGGTCCGGGGCAGCCTGAGGTTGTGCTGGGGGTGGGGCGGGTGTTGCTGGCTATGAACCGAAACACCGAGGCGTTGGAATATTTCAACAGGGCTTTGGCGGCGAGTCCCCAAGACCTTCACGTCATGGCCATGATCATAGGAGCTCATCTGAAAAACGGGGACACGGAATCCGCAAAAAAATGCTATGCGATGTATAAGGCTAAAGGCTTTGTTCTGCCGCCGCAAATAGAAGCGGCCCTCACCGCGGCCGATCCCGGCGCTCTGAATTTCGACAACTGATTCAAACGGGTGTGTCTAAAAGAAAGCGGTCCATTCGCCGAAAACTCCCAGCCATCTTGTTTTTAGCTGGGTAACACTATTTTCAACATCTATATCGGTTATTCTCACTCCGGCCCGAATCGCCGTGTTCCCGAAAATCGTTTGCGGGAAGCGCAGCCCACCGGAGACTTCGAACTCGTAGAGTTTGGTTGTCGGAATCACGGGCATTCTGTAACGCGCTTCGAAGCTGGAGGATATCGTCCCGCAGGAAACTGGGTTGTAAGTCGCATGAAAACCGAAGGTGGTCGGTTTTTCCCACTCAACGGCGTTGCTTACAATATTGGGCACTGAATAAGTGAAGCCGGGTGTATCCCAATTGAGATCAAAATCCACGCCCACGCGCCAAGCCTCGTTTTCGATGAGATCCACATCCAGGCCGACCCGCCATTGCGGCCAGTAGAAATTGGCTCTAGAGCTCTGTATGTTTCTCATTGTCGGCTCGTAGTATGCCCTTAAGGAATACCGGCTCAACTGGGCCCGAAGCATGAACTGCACCATCGCAGTCTCCCGAGGCAAAAGCAAGTTGCGTCTGAGGTCGAATGTTCCTGTGGAGTCCTTGATGGAGGCTCCTTCCAGAATCGTAAAAACAGGACGAAACCGGAATTCTCCTCTTAACTTGCGAAAATGAACAAACGGATAACATGGATTTGTGACTCCGGGCTGGTCCTGTTCAAGCGCATTAAATAGGCATGGCAGCCTGGGTATCCAGTAGCCGAAAGGATCGAAAGAGCCTACGGAGTTTCTGGGCCCTCGCGAGTCCAGGGAAGGCCAGGTAGGCCGCGAGGAAGATGGTTGAATATAGCAGTAATTTAAATGGTCTAATCATAAACGCCTCGGATTAAGTTTTAATCCGTTACTTTAGCTTATTGGCGTATTATACTAATATACAAATACAAAACGCAACACATTTCCTTCTCGCGAGCCTTTTTCTCCAATGTGCGGCTGTCATAGCAACCCCCATGACCTCACACAGCCACTAAGAAATCTGGAGACGTCGCTATTGAATAGTCCTCGGCGGCCATGGGCGGCGCCCATAACGACCCGAGGAGGCTACTCTTTGGGAAGGTGAAGTCCAAACCGTCATGTAGCAATATTGGAAGTTTGAAAGGGGGGGCTGGAGAGAAACTTCGTTGAAGAAGTTTCCCTCCGGTGACATTCCTATACGAATGCCAAGCGGGGTCCTGGCTCTAATCTTCGGATTACTGCTTTGGAGGAGGGGTTGGTTGCGGTTGAGGGGGAGCCGCGCCGGAAGGTGATTGAAATTTTTCCTGAAGCTTATCAAGCCGATCACGATAGGTTTTGGCTTCGTCCTTCTTGTTCAGCCTGTCACAGGTTTCAGCCAACGGTTCCAATAAATCGATGAGTTCGGGATGATCAGGGCCGAAACTTTTCTCCATTATGGCTAAAGAGCGTTTGAGCAGGCCCTCCGCTTCTTGAAATTTATCTTGGGCCATCTTGATGGTTGCCAGGTTATTCAGTGCGACGCCGGTATTCGGATCTTCCTTACCCAGGGCCTTTTCATAGATGGTAAGGGCCTTTGAGGCATACTCTTCCGCTTCCTTAAACTTGTCCTGAGACGCGTAGGCCCCTGCCAGACTCAGATAAGCGTTCGCCGTTTCCGCGTTCTCTTTGCCATAGGAGACCTCGGCAATCTGCGTGGCCCGTTTGTACAGCGCTTCAGCTTCAGCCATCTTTCCTTCTGACCCATATATGCCGGCGAGGTTATACATTGTCGGCAACAGCAGTTTGTCATCTTTGGAACTTTTCTCCAGGATCGCAAGGGCTTCGGTCAACAGCTTCTCCGCGTCCGGCAGTTTGCCTTGCGCGGCAAAAGCAAAGGCCAGACTATTCAGAGTCTGAGCATACCTGGGGTCATCTTTTCCAAATTTTTCAGCGGCCTTCAAGGCCTTGGTGAAAGTCTCTTCGGCCTGAGTGAAATTACCTTCATTGAGCGCTTTGCCGCCCTCCTCGAGCATCTTCTCCCAAGTTGGGTTGTCCGCGGCCCAAGCGTTAAAGCCCGCCAGCAGGATGGCGATAGTTAAACAAACTAATATTCGGCGCATTTAGTCCTCCAAAATAACAGCCTTGAGGTACACCAAAAAAACCGCCCGCCCTTTGCCGGGGCGAACGACCTGGTATAGCGTTAAGAAGCTTTGGCGCCCTATTTCGAGAGCCTTCGGTAGTCGATAACTGTTGTGTTGATTAGTAACCGGACGTGTCTGATTCGTCGCCCAAATAGCAGAAATCGCCTGAGCCGTCCGGCCGGTTCAAAGGTAGCCAGATGGTGAAGACAGTCCCTTCTTCATCTGATTTGACTGAGATCGAGCCCTTGTGGTCTTCCGCTATTTTCTTGGTAACGGTTAGGCCCAGACCCGTCCCGTGCTGTTTTGTCGTAAAGAATGGGTTGAAAACTTTTTGTAGGGCTTCCGGCGGGATGGTGGGGCCATGGTTCTTTATTTTCATTTCGAAGAAGCCCGCCGAGGCAAGCTCGCCCGTCTTGAGCGCCTTTTCGGACGGTATGGAGACGCCGGTCTGAATTTCTATGGTTCCTCCCACGGGTGAGGCTTCAATGGCGTTGGACACGAGGTTGAGGATCAGCTGCTGGAAGCGACCGGGATCGACTGGAATTTCGGTTAGTTCCGACCCCAGTCCGACTTTGAGGACTATGTCTTTATCTTTGAGTCTTCCTTCGGTTATGCTGAGGATATATTCAACCAGATCGTTCGGATCAACTCTCTGCACGCGGATCATGTCTCGTTTCGTGAAATCTATGAGGCGCTCGAGAATTAGCTCCAGACGCTGAATCTCCGTCACGATAATGCTGGTGTATTGTTTGTGTCGGTCCAAGTCCAGAGGGGCTCCGGATTCAAATTGCCTAGCCATTCTGCGGGCGAAACCGCCTACGATGGCCAGGGGTTGCCTTAATTCGTGGGCCACTTCAGCGGTGTGTTCTTCAATGGCTTTGCACTTTCCGGACTGCACGATGTGTTCATAGAGTTCGTCAATAATCTTTATTTTTTCCACCAGAGCTTCTTTGGAAGCCTTAAGATCTTCTTCGAGCTTACGCCGAATCGTTCTGTCCCGCATTACGCCTTCGAATCCAAGCCTGAGGCCCAGTTCATCAAAAGAGGCTTTGCATCTTATTCTTGCGTATTTCTTTCTGCCCGATGCGTCCAGAAAGCCTACTTCATCATCCCAGACTTCGTGGGCCTTTAAATTCAGGATTGTGTCGATTCGTTCTTTGTCCTCGGGAAACACATAATTGCGCAAAGGCGTTTTCAGCAATTCTTCGACTTTATAATTCAGAAATCGTTCCACCTGCGTATTTACAAAAATAAAATTACCGTTGACATCCAACGAGAAAATGGTGTCTGGGACTTGCTCAACCAGGTCCCGAAACAAACGCTCCGAATCCCGACCCCATTCTTCCACTTTTTTGAGCTGAGTATTATCTGTGGTCAAGTCACTTGCCCCAATTGTCTCTCCGGCTTCCTCCTTGATCGGGGTTACGGTATTCTCCAGCCAGACTATTCTACCTTCTTGCTCATATATTTTTCGTTCTGACATAGCCTGTTACGCGCTTTCAAAAACTGTCTTCACAAGACAATTTTCGCATATTTCCTATTTTCCCGCCACGGATTGGCGCCAAGCCCGAAACATAGCGTGGCGAAAAGTATCTACCACAGAGGCGCCGACGAACACCACTGGAAAATGCTTGCGCTCGCGGCTAGGAGGTTCACGCTTTGTCTGCCGATCTTGGCGCCTTGCAAGATCTTCCTTAGCCCATGCTTCACGGCTGCCGCATGGTATTCTACGGAAGAGGACTGAGTCGTCCCCTGACCCGGGGGCCGGTTTCAACCTTTGTTACGCTTATATCTATCTATAATTTTTGTCAATCTAGGATCACCTTGCAAGGTGTAGAAGAGGCTCTTCGGGTCCGAGGACTCCGTCTGAATTCTGGCGATGTATTTGTCTGGGTTTGCCTTAATTGCTGCCTCTAAGTAACTGAAAACCTTATCTTCTTCATTGAGAGCTGCAAAGCAGTTCGCCATGATGAAAGCTCCCAAGCCTTTATCTTCAGCGGGTTCGTGACTGTCGAGGTTCTTGTGGGCTTCTTCAACGGTGCTGAGCACTCTACGCGCTCTATCACTTTCTCCCAGCACCAGAAACGTTCTTGCAATGAGAATTAGGTAGAGTGGATTATTTTCGAATTCGGCCGAGGCCTCTTTGTAAAGACCGAGGGCGGCCTGGGGTTGGTTTGAAGAAAAATACAGATTACCCATGTTTGCCAACACCTTTCCGCGATTCTCCCGCGAATCGGTAAACTCAAGCGCTCTTTCAAAGTTCTTTATGGCATTGGCTTGGTCGCCCATGTTCTTATAGCAGACGGCTATTGCGTTGAAGCCGAAGAAATTTTCCGGATCCTCTTCCACATTTTTCATGAAAGCCTGGATAGCTCCCCGGTAGTCTTTTTCTCTCGCCAGTCTGATCCCTTTATCCTTCCAGCTTTCCCGAGCAATAGCAGGCTGGGTCTGTTCAAAAATTTTGTCCAGGCCAAAGGGCATTCCTTTAGAGATCTTCTTTGGGGCGCATCCGCACTCCAGAAGGGTCAAAACCAAACCAATCAAGATCAAGTAATGTTTGGTAATCACGCAAGTATTAGCATCAGCGCCTTTGGAACGTAAAAAAGGAATACCCGCGACCGGCGGCTTTGAGCGCTAGAGCATCGAAAGGGGCGCCGGCCCCGAGTCTAGAATCCAAATTACAGGCGGATACAATACTGAATAAATCTTACCCAGGCAAGACACCTTTTTGAAGTCATTATTGACAAATTGGCGCCTATCGCTATAGGATTTGTGATTGTCAGGTGTTAATCAAAGATTTTTAAGAAAATGATAAAACCGAATGGCCGAAATTGGAAAAAAAGTCGTAACAGTTGGCGCGCGGCTTTCAAAGTTTATAGGATCGAAAGCTACGCGTGAAAAGAAGCTTCAAGCGGCTTCGATGCAGGCCGAATTTACTCTCCGCGACACCCTGATAATATTATGTTACTTAGCCAAAGATCCTGACCCCGAAATCTCTTCCCAAGCAAGAAAGAACCTGATACCGGCCGCACGAGGATGGTACACGAGGCCTGATCGCCCTGAACTTCCGGAACCTGTCCTGGAGATAGTAACCAGAGTAATAGACAAGATCGGCGTGGGAGACAAACACGAAGAACTGAGCGCCGACGACGAAATTGTAAACGGGAATATAGGGCTTCTTGGATTGGGCGAAATCATACAGGCAGTGGACCACAACAACAGGACCGTGCGAATCGCTCTAGACAACCCGGAGGCCAACGCAATAATCTACACCGAAAACGGAAAAGTGATAGGCGCAGTGTGCGGCGACGATGATGGCCTGGACGCTTTGTACAGGGCTTTTTCTTGGTTGGACGCGCCGTTTCGTTACACTCACGGGGAACCTGGGGATTTCAAAAATAGAATTAAAATTAACACCTTGAATCTCGTAATGGATGCGTTGGATCACGCGCCCGAGGAAGATCCGTTAGACACGGAGGAAAGCCTCAACTGGAAAGTTCAAGGTCATCTAAAGGTCCTGAATGTTTTTGAAATTGCTGAAATATTCGAGATGAACTCCAAGCAAACCACATGCATCCTCACGCGGGATGAGAATGAAGGCAAGCTTTTTTTCAAGAACGGCAGGATCGTAAACGCCGAGTTAAAGGACATGACGGGCATGGATGCGGCCTGCCATCTTCTGGCTTGGCCCAATGCAAGGTTTACTATAGTTAGAGGTGGCGACGGTGTCCAGGAAGTCATTCACGTGGGCATGCAGAATCTCATTATTGAAGCCATGCGGCTCCTGGACGAAGGAATAATCGGCGATGAGAAAATTGCAAGCGAACTTGCCGTCATCAATGAGCTCTTCGAAGGTCGCGACCTTGTCACTTTGCCTATCCTAGAAAAAGTCCGACTGGTGTTCAGCGATGATCAGAACGCGCGTGATGTCCTTGAAACCGATCCTAATCCGCTAGTCCGCAAAGCGGTAAAAGTAAAAATCTCCAAGACCGTTCACAAATACCTCAATCCTGCTACGGACCATGCGCTCAGATTACAAGCCGCCCAGGGCAGGGTGGCCCTTTCGACAACCGAGAAGCTCGTTTTGCTGAGCTATTTTTCACACGATGAGTCGACGGAGATTCGGGACACGGCGAAGAAAACGCTCGCCGCCCTGGATGTCCCGACCTACCGAAAGGGCTTCGGGGCTGATCTCCATCCATCCGTGATGGATTTTCTGGTACGGGAAACGATACGTGACGAGTCACTTATCCGGATGGCGGCCGGAAGTGAGCCCATAATGGAAGAGACGGCCCTGTACATTCTTGAAAACTGGAACGGAGAAGACCTGTTCAGGACGTTTCTCGAAAACAAGAAGCTCCTGGAACGTAGTTCTCAGGTCGTCAAGAAGCTTGCGGAGAGTGTGGCGGATAAGCCCGATCTCCTTAAAAAGATAGATATTTTTGAAAACGGAATGCTGGGAGGACAGACCGACTTAAAGGTGGAAGGGCCATTGTGCTTTTTCGGCTTGTCCGGGTTGATGCGCGCCGCAAAGCAGGGGCTCCGGTCAGGGACTGTGGTCCTTGAGACTCCTACCAAGGACGGGCGAGTATATTTCAGCAAGGGCAAGCCAATCGGGGCCACTTGGGGATCCTTGGAAGGAAAAGAGGCGCTGGAAGCAATGGTCAAGGCCGAGGGCGTAAAATTCCGTTATCTACTCAGGACGCGCTTCCACACCCAGAAACATCGAATCCACTGCGGCGGAGGAGTTCATCGACACAACCCCTGCGGCGGGACCCAGAATAGAGGATCTCAACAAAATAGGCGTAAGGCTGGCCACAGGCAGCATGGCGGCAATGGACATATTCGAAGTTCTTTCCGCGCTGGAGAACACCCCGGGTAATATGAGCGTGTCCATAATTTGCGAGGAAGGCGCCGGCGAGATTTACAGGGATCGAAGCAGGATACTGCACGCTCACGTTGAAGGAAAAGACGGGCCTATGGAAGCAATGGCCGCGATGCTTTCGTGGAACGGCCTGAGACTCATCGTCCGTCAGGCGGCCGCCGATTTTCCCATCACTGTGAACAAACCCCTGACGGATTTCTTCATTGATGCGGTCAAACTTATTCCGGACGAAATGACGCGAATGACAAAGCCCGGTGAATTACCGGAGTGGGAGCTTTCCGAGCAAGAATTTGAGAGCCTGTATTATCAAATATTAAACATGGGAGTATCCGAAAAGATAAAGCTTGCCCTAAGGGGCAACAAGGAGGCGCGAGGAATACTTATCCGAGATTCCAACAAACTTGTCTCCGTCGCTGTGATCAAATCGCCCAAAATTCAAGAGCAAGAGATTGAAGCCATAAGCAAGTCCAGACAGGTTTCCGATGAAGTGTTGCGCACAATCGCAGGGACGAAGGAGTGGTTGAAGTCTTACACAATAAAGCTCAATCTCGTAGCGAATTCCAAGACTCCGTTGCCCCTAGCCATGAAGCTCCTTCCGCAACTATTTGAAGCCGACCTGCGAAAACTGGCCAAGAGCAAGAATGTGTCCTCGACCGTGGCCCAGCAGGCCCGAAGGATCATCGACGCTAAAAGTGGACCCCATTAGTGGAGCCTTCTCGTATGTCCAAAGTTTCTAGATCACGGATTCGAGGCCACGGGCGCCTGAGGGCGACTACACACGACGATTCGGCGTGCACGCCGGACCCCTGCTTTCCTAATTGGCAGTCGTCTCAGATTGGCAAAGAGCGAAATGGCCGGGTTCACTTGTGATCGACATCAACCCTGCCCGGGAAACCGAGTCAGCGTATCGGGCGCATGCGGAGCCAAGGGCGCCATCCATTTCCTTATTAGTCCTCTGTGAGGAAAATATGCGTAAGCCTTCGCGTCCTCTCATGTTGAGCGCCGATTCTCATCTCGGAAGTGACGTGGTAATCAAATTTTTTGGGCGGGCTGCGAAAAGTCGTCCGAATAAACTGCAAAAAAACCGGATTTTATGTTAATCTTGGCCTTGAAAGGGCTGCCGCTGACCAATAGAGCAGTGTATTTCCAGTATAAATCAGTGAATCCATGTGAGGTTGGATTACCCTTTCCATAGGCAGGGAACAGCCTCCGGCAAAAAGGGTCAAACGGAAATGACGCAGAATAACGTCGGAATTCAGGATATATTTCAAGGAGCCGAAAAGATAGAAATTTTCGGAAAACTTCCGACCTTTTTATGGGCCTATATTGACGCTTCTCATAGACTGGTTAAAGATTTGGAAGAAACCCCTGAAAGTTATGAAGAGTCCCTAGAAAATTTGGAAAAAATTCTGAGCCTGTTGCATTCGGCCGCAGAGCATTTGGGTAATCAGGAACTCAAGACCGAACTCGGGAAGCATGATCAAATGCTGGGAAGGCTCACCTCGCGACAGCTGGCCGGTAAAGACTTTTCAGAAACTTTTCCTCTCCAGGATGAAGATGTTGGAGGCTTTGGCCGGCCAACGCAGGGAATCTCCTGAGGCTATACTGGACAATGTGCTTCTGGACCGTGAACTCCAGAGGGCGGAAAAAATAAAGACCGGAAGAAGCGCCGATATTATCGTCAGCGTGGCTCTGCTTGACGAAATCAGGGATTACCTGACCAAAGAAATTCTTACCGAAGGCATTTCCACTGTCCTGATCATAGATAACGCCGGAACGCTTATCGTAAATATAGGCAGCAAATTGGAGTTGGACGTAATCGGTCTGGCGGCGGTGGCCGCAGCCAATTTTGCGGCTACGGAGCAGATAGCCAAGCTAATAGGAGAACGTGATTTCGTGCTGTTATTCTACAAGGGACACAGTGAATCTTTCCACTTCTGTAGGGTCGGGACGGAATATATAATCGTGACTATCTTTGACAATGCATTGTCATTGGGCCTGCTTAGACTCAAGATTGCAGAAGTGGCGCAAGCCTTGGAAAAGATGCTTCCACACAGGGAGGCGTAGCATATGGCATTCATAAACAAAGGCGCAAAAGAGATACAGGTCAAAATCGTTTATTACGGACCGGGCCGTTGCGGCAAAACGACTAATTTGCTTTACGTGAATCAAAAAATGAATGCCAAGTTTATGGGGAAGATGATCTCCATAGACACCCGGGGTGACAAAACGCTATTCTTCGATTTTTTGCCTTTGTCGCTGGGAAAAATAAGAGGATTCAATATACGTGTCCAGCTCTACACAGTCCCCGGTCAGGTTCTGTATAACGAAAGCCGCAAGATGGTGTTAAAAGGTGTGGACGGGGTCGTCTTTGTCGCGGACTCCATGACTGTGCAACAAGAAGCCAATAAGGAAAGCCTTCAGAATCTGAGGGAAAACTTGGCAGAGGACAACTTGGACATGGACGAACTCCCACTTGTGCTTCAACTCAATAAGCGGGATTTGGAAGGCAGCGTGATTCCGGTCTTAGATCGCGAGACCATGGAGCGTGACCTTAACTCCATGCTCAGAACCCTGCTCCGAGCGCTTTGGCCAGCGCTCTGCAAGGACCGGGAGTTTTTGAAACGCTCAGAGAAATAAGCAAAATAACCATCAAATCCGTGCACCATAAGATTCGGGCCTAGGAGTTATGACGAAGAAGTCTGTAGCCACATCAGATGACGACGATCTGGATGCTCTGATCGACAAAGCGGTAGATACCTTCTTTGTGGAAGCCCCTACGCTTGAGGAATTGGGGGAAGAAGAATCCGCCACTACGACCGAACCGGGCCGAGGGGCCGTCCAGAACCATTCCGGCGGTGAGCCTGAAGGGCCGTCCTTTGACCAGGCCATGGATACCCTGTTTACCAGCAGTTTTACGGAAACGGAAGTAGTTCACGTTACCTCCGGCGATGATGAAACCGATAGAGCAATTGATCTGGCTGTTGACACATTATTCGTGGAAGAGCCCGAAACTCCGGCGCCTGAAACGGCTCAATTGGAAGTAAACGTGGCGGAAGCGCCGGCGCAAGAGCTTAGTTTCGACGAATTTGAGGCGCCGGCTAAGCCTGTTCCAAAGGAAAGAGTTGCGCCTGTAGCCAAGGCCATAATGCCCCCTGTTCGGCAAAAGCCTCCCGTGGCAGGACCTGCCGTATCTCAGGCGGAAAGTCCTAAGCCTGCGGTTTCTGTCGCGCCTGGCGTTTCGAGGAAACCGGCTCCTGCTAGAGTGAAGCCCGAGCCGCCAAAGCCTGGCCCTCCGGTATTCGAGGAGTCTGACCCAAATCTGTCCTATGATGATGTGATGGCCGCTGAAATCCAGCGCCATATGCATACTCTATACGAGGATGCAGGACCTCCTGTTGAGCCTAAACCCGCTAAGCCGGCAAAGCGGCCGACCGTTTCCGAGGCGCGCGGGACCAATGCGCCGGCGTCGGAACAGTCGCCGCTTCGAAAACTGCAGGAGGCGATTCTCACTCTCGAATGGGAGATTTCGAAGCGGTCTATAACAGTGCTGGCCGGCGAATTGGCCACAGTCAGAGTGAATTACCAGGACAACGTGACGGTCGATTTCGCGGCGCTCACCATGAGAGTCGTTCTTGAATACATTGTGAAGAGGATGTCACGCGCTCATCCGGAGTCCATCCGATTTCTTCTTGAGGTCACCGACTACTTGGACAGAACCGCGACGGCGTCAGAGGAAGATCCTCTGCGCTCGTTTCATCATATCCTAACCCGTTACGAGCGATATAAGTCTGCCGTGAGAAAAGCGGAGGGGTTACCGGATAAGAGTCCCTCCATATTGCACAACCTGGAGGTCAAGGATCCGCGAGCTTTTGCAGAATCGGTGGAGAAACACGCCAGGACACTGATACGGGCAGGCCGCGCTCTTGCGCAAAGGCTGAACAAAACCAGTGATCCGGAAAACCTCATACGATCATTCAGATTTTTGGTTACCAGGTCGGTAAACCGGGTTCTGGAGAGCACGGTAAAAGAAAAGGCCAAAAAGGGTTCGAAAAACAAGGGCGGCAGAAAGTCTTAACTCGGCGCCCACTTTTCGCTCGGATTTTGGTGAATATCCGGCGGGACGCAGCCCCTCAGAGTTACGGTTGGAGAGATTCGGCTCCTTTTCGTGGCGGGCCGGGCTCCCCGCCGCATTATACTGGTAAGTATTCATACTTAGTACTCTATGGCGCAATTTTGGTCACGTATTCTTATAGGATGTGGCGCCCTTGCGAACCGCATCTGTCGAGAAAAGGCCTCGAACGATGCGGTTCCCGTTTGGCGCCGCATCCTATTTGACTGTCCGTCTGACCGGGGCTTCGATCATGAATACGTCACGCGTATGTACGGCATTAGCGCGAAGGCCTGGCTGATGAGCCGATACGAGACTTGTCGGAGATACCTTAGAACGTCGTGATCGGGCGAACTCGCTGATCCGAGAGGGCTGAACTGGAGAATGTTCCATGGGATCATGGGAGAATCGACGTAAATTCAAAAGAAGATATATGCTTTTTAAGATCCCCGCTTATGACGCCCAGACAAGAAGATTTTTGGGATTGGTTCAAGATATTACGGAGCAGGGAATTCAATTGTTTGGCGTAAAGGTGGAAGCGGATACGACCAAGACATTGATTATACAGGCTTCGGACTACATCAAGAGCGCCCCTCTCCATTTCGACGCGATTTGCAGGTGGACCAGGAGGGAGAATCCCCAGGGATATTACATATCCGGGTTCGAAGTCATTAACATCACTGAAGAAGCAAAGAAGAATCTCACCAAGCTGATGGATTTTGTCACCCTCGGCTGAAACCAGCGTAAACATGTTCAAGCTCCTGATTATCAGACCTGACGGTAAACAACTAGAACAGGAGTTCGATGGCGATCAAACAGTCATAGGACGCCATGAAAAGTGTGAGTTGCGTCTTGTTGACGGCATGGTGTCCAGAAACCATTCCATGATCTTCAGGGAGGGCAAAAGGTTTCTCATCAAGGACCTTGATAGTCGCAATGGGACTTGGGTCAACGGCAGGCGGATTAAGAACAGGCGACATGTCAAATCGGGAGATGTCTTCCAAGTCGGCCCTTTCCGAATCATATTCGAACCCGATTTGGCGGGAGGCCTGAACGACAACGGCATGGCCGGACCCATGGAAACGACCACCGATCTGCCTGCCTTCATGCACAAGCATGAAACGGAAACGGTGCTCAAACCGCTGGGGATGATAAGCAATTATCTGTCTGAAACCTCGGGACAGGAAAAGAGGACCCCGACCCGCCTACGGAGAGAACGCCTCAACAGAAATTTGCTCACCCTATACCGGATCACCGAAGAACTCGTTGTGCGCAAAGACCTGCACGAAATGCTCGACTACATAATGGATCAGATCTTCGAGATTTTTACTCCTTCCCAAGCCACCATCTTGCTGAAAGACAAGCACGACATCCCTGTTCCCAGCAAACAAAGATCGGCTGACGGAAACGGCGCTTTCCGTCCGATAAGCAATACCATTGTGAACCGGGTGCTGAACGATCGTGTGGCGATGCTCACAGACAACGCTTCCGAAGATCCCCGCTTCGAAATGGGAGAGAGTGTTATCATAGACGGAATTCGGTCCGTGATGGCCGCCCCCATTTGGGAGGACAGGAGCATCCTGGGAGTGCTGTACGTGGACAGCCTTGATGTGGTCGCCGGATATCAAGCGGAAGATCTGGATCTTCTCACTGCCATAGGCCACCAGGCCGCCCTCGCGATTCAACGATGGAAGCTCACGGAACGATTAAGAGAAGAGGCTGTTAAGAATGCCGTGATACGTCAGAATTTGAGCAGATTTCACTCAGCGCAAGTGGTAGATCTGATCTTGAAGGGCGCTGCGGATCTCGAGGTGAAGGAAACCGTGGCTACGATCTTTTTTTGTGATATCGTCAGCTTCACTTCGTTGTGCGAATCCGGAACGCCACAGCAACTTCAAGAAATACTCAATCTTTTCTGTAGTATAGTCAACCAAATCGTCTTCAATGAACAGGGGACCCTTGATAAATTTATCGGCGACGGAGCATTGGCAATATTCGGCGCGCCGTTACCTCAAGAGGACGCGCCTGTGCGCGCCGTCAGGGCAGCCATTCGCATTCGGGACCTTCTGACCAGAACCGTTAGTTCGCTTACTCGAGACCTCAGATTTAAGGTGCGGTACGGCATTAACACGGGTCAGGCCATCGTGGGAAACTTTGGTTCCGCGGAAAGAATGGACTACACAATCTTGGGCCACGCCGTGAACTTGGCGGCAAGAATATCCGAAAATGCGGAGCCTGACCAAATTCTCATCGGTCCGGACACATATGAGCAAATCAAGGACAAAGGGCTTTTTATAATTCACAAGGCAGGATCAAGATCGCTCAAGGGATTGAAATCCAAAATGAAATTGTACGAGGTGGAAGGTCTCATTCCATAGTAGACTGTGTTTTTTATGAAATTCGAACCGAAAATCAAACCACTCCTGGATTATATCGTCTATCTCCTGGTCAGGATCTCTGAGGAGCTGATAAATGCGATCCCGGAAAAGGCCTCCATGGCCTTCGGTCGCTTTCTAGGCAGGCTGGGATTCGTGATCTTGCCCGACAGAAAAGACGCCGCACTTGAAAACCTCGCCATTGCCTTCGGAAAAGAACAACCTCAGTCCTGGATTCGTCAAACCGCGCTCAAGAGCTTTGAGCATCTCGGGCTTCTAGCAGTGGAGTTCTTTCGTATCCGCAGATGGACCGAGAGCGACATGAGAAACAGATTGACCATCGAAGGGCGAGATCCGTACAACTTACTGATGCTTCCCGGGAACCACGGCATCTGTCTCTTGAACTCCCACTTCGGATGCTTTGAAGTCAGCGCGGCGACTGTAAAACATCTTGGGTTTAAAACTCATTTGATCGCTACGGGTTTGAAAAACCCGTTTCTCACACGATATCTGTTCAGTAGAGCCGGAGAAGACGCCAGAATAACGACCCACCCACATAAAGGTTCCGTCAAGGAACTCATCAGGTTAATGTCTGAAGGAGCGCTCCTGGCATGCCTTCCCGATCAACGGGGAGACGCTGAAAGAGGGATATTTGTGGACTATTTCGGCTCTCCTGCGCCGGCGAACGAAGTGTTCGCAAAAATGACCATAGAGAGCGGAGCCAGAGTTCTCCCTCTATGCACTTTTAGACTCGGAGACGGCCGGTATAAAAGCATTTTCGGAGATGAGATAAACCTATCGCTCACAGGGGACCACAAACAGGATCTGATCAACGTTAGCCAACTATTTCATAATCAGTTCAAATATTGGCTTCGATTGCATCCCGAGCAGGGATTTTGGGTTCAGCGCAAATGGCGACGAGCCCCCTCCAGGAGGAGAAAAAAGAGGAAATAGGCGCCCGCAAAACCTAAGGGCTTTAGGAACTGTTGTCGGGGAGGGACTTTCTGCAAAAAGTCCCTCCCCGAACCCCTCCCCAAAAACTCTTATTATCCTCTCGTTCCCAGACTCCAGCCTGGGAACGCATGCCGAGAGGCTCCGCCTCTCAATTTGAATGAAGTCCTTACAAACCGACGCCCCCGACCCCAGCGGAAGGAAATATTTTACGCCGATTCCGGCAATTTTCCGGCCATATGCCGAGGTATATGCGGGCTCCAGCCCGCATGACAGGCATTCCCGGGCTGGAGCCTGGGAACGAGTGCCGAAGCCCAATTCGCACGGAGACGCGGCCCATAGCCCGGTGTCAGGTATGGGTAATAGTTAGCCGCAAGCGTGGAGGTCGCTATTCCTTC